>JAICLE010000089.1 GCA_025927545.1 Gemmatimonadales bacterium | reverse complement strand
TCGATCACGAGCAGCCGGGCGCACGGCCAGCGGCGCCGGGCCACGGTGATGATGTCGCGAAGCGCCGCGCCGGCGGTGCTGGTGACGATGGCAAGGGTGGCCGCGAATCCGGGGATCGGACGCTTCCGGGCCAGATCGAACAGCCCGTCCCGGTGGAGCAGCGCCTTCACCCGCTCGAGCTCCTGCTGCGCCTGGCCGATGGCCGCGGTCGGGATCAGGCGGCTCACGTTGAGCTGGAACTCGCCCTTGGCCTCGTAGATGGCCGGCTTCCCGAGCACGAACACCTCGGTGCCATCGGCGGGCGGCCTGCCGGCGCGCGCGGCGTCGCGCTTCCACATGCAGCAGCGCACCTGGCTGGCCGCGTCGCGGAGATTGAAGTACCAATGGCCGCTGGGCCATGCCTTGCAGGCCACGACCTCGCCACGCACCCAGAGCGGCATGAACTCGCCCTCGACCACCCGCTTGGCGGCGGCCGTGAGCCGGCTGACGGACCAGACGTCGTCGGTGGGGTCGATCGGGATGTTCGGGAGCAAGAGTGTCATGGTGCGCTGAATAAGATCATGTCTCTATTCACCACAGAGGCACAGAGGGCACGGAGGGCGCTCGGTACTGGGAGGCGCGCGAGCAGCGGGGCCACCACCAACTTGTCGGTGGTGTCCGGGTCCAAGGAGCCATCCCGGTCCGGAAACCCTCCGTGCCCTCTGTGCCTCTGGGGTGAAGCTTCACCGTCCGCCGGCCTGCTCGAATGCCTGCAACGTGTTCTGTAGCAACATGGCGATCGTCATGCGGCCCACCCCGCCAGGAACGGGCGTGATGGCCCCTGCCACTTCCGACACCGGCCCGTACGCCACGTCCCCCACGATCCGGTAGCCCTTGGGCTGCGACGGGTCGTCCACTCGATTGATCCCGACGTCGATGACCGTGGCGCCCGGCCGGACCATGTCGGCGGTGACGAACTCCGGCCGGCCGATGGCCACGATCAGGATGTCCGCCGTGCGGCAGATGCCCGGCAGGTCGCGCGACTTGGAATGACAGATGGTGACGGTCGCGTCGCCCCCTTCCCCCTGCTGGATGAGCAGGCTCGCCATCGGCTTGCCGACGATGTTCGAGCGGCCCAGGATCACCGCGTTGGCGCCCCGGGTCTCGATGCCCGAACGGATCAGCATCTGCTGCACGCCGAACGGCGTGGCCGGCTTGAGCGCGGTCGGGTCGCCGATGCTCAGCTTGCCGACGTTGACCGGGTGGAACCCGTCCACGTCCTTGGCCGGGTCGACCGCGTTGAGCACGCGCTCGCCGTTGATGTGCTTGGGCAGCGGGAGCTGCACCAGGAAGCCGTCGATGCGCGGATCCCGGTTGAGCCGTTCGACCGTGGCCAGCAGCTCCGCTTCGGTGACCGCCTCGGGCAGGCGTACGGTCTCCGAATGCATGCCGGCCTCCTCGCAGGCCTTGCCCTTGGCCCGGACGTACACCTGGCTGGCGGGGTTCTCGCCGACGATCACCACCGCGAGCCCCGGCGCACGGCCGCCTGCCCGGTGCCGCTGCACCTCCGCCCCCACTTCCGCGCGGATGGCGTCCGCGAGGGGCACGCCATCGAGAATCCGTGCGCTCATCGTGCGTAATCCACGGCTCGGGTCTCCCGGATGACGACCACCTTGATCTGTCCCGGGTACTGCAGCTCGTTCTCGATCTTGCGGGCGATGCTCTCCGAGAGCTGCGCGGCCGCGCCATCGTCGATCCGTTCGGGCGTCACCACCACGCGCACCTCGCGTCCGGCCTGGATCACGTTGCTCTTCTCCACGCCCGGGAACGCGTTGGCGATCTCCTCGAGGCGGGTGAGCCGCTTCACGTAGGTCTCGAACGCCTCGCGCCGGGCACCGGGCCGGGCGCCGCTGATGGCGTCGGCGGCCTGCACCAGCACCGACTCCGCGCTCTCGTGGGGCACGTCGTCGTGGTGGGCCTGGATGCAGTTGATCACGGGGCCGCTCTCGCCGTAGCGGCGCGCCACTTCGACGCCCAGCTCGACGTGCGTGCCCTCGTTGTCGTGCGTCAGGACCTTGCCGACATCGTGCAGCAGTCCGCCCCGCTTGGCGAGCGCCACGTCCAGGTGCAGCTCCGCCGCCATCATCCCGGCCAGCCAGGACACTTCCTTCGAGTGGTCGTAGATGTTCTGGCCGTAGGATGTACGATAGCGCATGCGGCCGATCAGCTTGACCAGCTCGGGGTGGATGCCGTGGATGCCGGTGTCGTAGGCCGCCTGCTCGCCCAGTTCGACGAGCTGGGTCTCGAGCTCCTTCTGCACCTTGAGCACGATCTCCTCGATCCGGCCCGGATGGATCCGCCCATCCTGGATCAGCGCCTCGAGCGAGCGCCGCGCCACCTCGCGGCGAATGGGATCGAAGCAGCTCACGCTCACGGTGTCGGGCGTGTCGTCGATGATCACGTCGACGCCGGTGGCCGTCTCGAACGCCCGGATGTTCCGTCCCTCGCGGCCGATGATCCTGCCCTTCATCTCCTCGCTCGGGAGCGCCACCGCGGCCACGGTGCTCTCCGCCGTGTGCTCGGCGGCGATCCGCTGAATGGCCATGGAGATGATCCGCCGCGCATCGCGGTCCGCGCCCCGCTTGGCCTGCTCCCGGATGTCGCGCGCCAGCGCCTGGGCCTGGGTGCGCGCTTCGTCTTCCACGCGCTGGAGGATCTCGCGCCGCGCGTCCTCCGCGCTCAGGCCCGCGATCCGCTCCAGCTTGACGCGTTGCGCCTCCGCCAGCCGGTCGGCCTCGCCCTCGCGGCCCCGGAGCGCCTGCTCGTGCTGGGCGAGGGTCTGTTCGCGCTTGGCCAATCCCCGGTCGCGCGCCTCGAGCTCCTCGAGCTTGCGCTCCTGCAGCCGGGCCCGCTCGTCGGCCCGGCGCTCGAGCCGATCCCACTCCTCGCGCCGCCGCTGCACCTCCCGGTCGAGATCTTCGCGCTGCTTGAGCGCCTCTATCCGGGCCGCCACCAGCACCTCGGCCCGGGCCGCCTCCCCCTCCCGCACGGCCTCCGCCCGGAGGCGCTGGGCCTCCGCGCGCGCGCCGCCGAGGATTCCCGTGGCGGCCTGGCGCTGCCGGCGGGCGCTGACGGCAACCGTGATGAGCGCCACCACGAGGCCGGCCGCCACGCCCACCAGCGCGGGCAGTAGGAGGGACTGGGACATCGGCGATCTCCGCTACGAGGCGGCGGCCCGACCGCCGCGCTTGGACGGGGGCAGCATGCGGGCGAGCTCGTCGGCCAGGCGGGTGAGCCGGATGGCCGTCTGGCGATCGCCCCGGCGCGCCTGGAACAGCTCGTCGGTGATCGCGAGCGCGGCCAGGATCGCCGCCTTGTGGGTCTCCACCATCGGGAGCGAATCACGCACCCGCTTCAGCTCCTTGTCGAGGTACGCGGCCACCTCGCGCGTGTACTCGGCCGGCAGCTCGGAGCGGACGGTGTACTCCTCGCCGCCGATGGTCACCTTCACGGCGCTCTTCGACTGGTTCATGCGGCGGTGCCTCCCCCGTGCTGCTCCAGGAACGAGAGCCGGGCCGCGAGCACCCGGAGGCGTTCCTTGGCGGCGTCGATGCGCTGGCGCAGCGACTGGTTCTCGGTTTCCAGCTCGATCACCCGCTGGCGCGACTCCTTCAGCTCGGCCCCCGCGACCACGCCGCCGCTCGCCTGGGCCTCCTTCAATTCCGCCTCCGCCTTGAGCGTCCGGCGCCGCCAGGCCGCCAGCTCCTCCGCCATGCTTTCCAGCACCCGCTCCAGATCGGCCAGCGCCGCCAGATCGGGACGCTCGTAGGTCTGTGCCACGATCACCCTCCATCGCGGGACGCCGCGTCCCGCCGCTGGATCCCGAGCTCCTCCGCCACCGTGGCCAGGAGCCGCGACTCCGCCTCGTCTACTTCGCTGTCGCGCAGTGTCCGGTCCGGGGCGCGAAAGGTGAGCCGAAAGGCCACGCTCCGCGTGCCGGCCGGCAGCTCCGCGCCGCGGTAATCGCTTTCCACGTCCACCCGTTCGAGCAGTGCGCCGGCCGCCCGGCGGAGCACAGTCTCCACCTGCTGCGCGTGCACCCCCTCGGGCAGAAGGAGCGCGAGCACGCGCTCGGACGACGGTGTCGTGGGCAGCGGCGTGAAGGGAGCGGGACGGCGGGGCGCCGAGTCGACGAGCAGCTCGAAGCCGAAGAGCGGCGCCGCCCAGGGCGGCGCGTCGGCGGAGAGCGGGCCGCCCTGGCCGACGACTCGCCCCTCGCCATCCCGGACGACCAGCGCCTGCCCTTCAACCTGCACTTCGGCCTCGGGAATCGCCAGAGCGACGGCGGCTTCGAGTCGGCCCTTGAGGTCCCAGATGTCGAATCGCGCCTCGCCCGTGCCCGACCAGTGCGCCGGCTCCCGCCGGCCGGTGAGCACGGCAGCCACCCGGCGCTCCTCCGCCGGTCGGCGGCCGGCGCCGGCATCGGTGAAGGCGGTGCCGATCTCGAACAGCCGCACGTCCGCCACGTGGTTGGCCCAGTTGGCCTCGACCAGCCGGACCAGTCCGGGGAGGAGCCGCCGGCGGAGCCAGGCCTCGTCCGTGGCGAGCGGGTTGAGCAGCCGGACGCTGTCGGCGGCGTGATCGCCGCCGAGGGGGAGGCTCACGACCTCGTAGAAGCCCTCGGCCGCCAGCCTCCGGCGGAGACTCGCGGCGATCGCTTCCTCCGGCGCGTCGGCCCGGGTGCCGAGCCGGAACGGGCGGAGCTCGGCGGGGAAGCTGTCGTACCCGTGCAGGCGCGCGACCTCCTCGATGAGGTCGATTTCGCGTTGCAGGTCGGGCCGCCAGCCGGGGACATCCACCGCGATGCGCCCGTCCTCCGGCTTGCTCACGACCGTGGCTCCGACGGCCACGAGGTGACGCTCCAGCTCGTGCCACGGCAGCTCCACGCCGAGGAGCTGGGTCACGCGCGCCGGCCGGAGGAAGATGCGCGGCGGGTGAGTCGGCGTCGGCCAGAGATCGAGCGGCGGCTCGGCCAGCTCGCCGCCCGCGGTGGCGAGTACCAGCTCGATGCAGCGGCGCATCGCGGCGTCGCCGCCCCAGAGGTCGATCCCGCGTTCGAAGCGGTGGCTCGCTTCGGTGCTCAGGTTGAGCGCGCGGCGGGCCCGCCGGGTGCGACCGGGATCCCACCAGGCGGCTTCGAGCAGGATGTCCCGGGTCGCGTCACTCACCTCCGTGCCGGCGCCGCCCATCACGCCCGCGAGTCCGATCACACCCTCGGCGTCGGCGATCGCCACCATGTCGGGCGTGAGCGGGCGCTCGACGCCATCCAGGGTCACGAGCCGCTCGCCGGCGCGCGCGCGGCGCACCACCAGGCTCCCGCCGCGGAGCAGCGCGAGGTCGTAGGCGTGCATCGGCTGGTTGAGCTCGAACATGACGTAGTTTGTGGCGTCCACCACGTTATTGATCGAGCGCACGCCCACCGACTCGAGCCGCCGCCGAAGCCACTCGGGGGCGGGACCCACCCTGGCGCCGCGGATGACGGCGGCATGGAACCGGGGACAGGACTGGGGATCCTCGATGGTGACGCGGAGGCGCCCCGCGGATCCCGCTGCGCCCTCCCGGCGGGCGTGGGGCACGTCGATGCCCGCCGCGCCCGGGATCTGCGGCAGGCGGAACGGCGTGCCGTAGGACGCGGAGAGCTCGCGCGCCATGCCCTTGTGGCCGAGGAGGTCGGGACGGTTGGGCGTGACATCCACGACGAGCCGGTAGTCGGCCAGCGGGAGTGCCGCGGGAAGCGGGGTGCCCGGGGCGGCGTCCGTGTCGAGCTCGAGGATGCCGTCGTGCTCCTGGCCAAGGCCCAGCTCGCGCGCGGAGCACAACATACCCTCGGACACCTCGCCCCGGAGCCTGGCCTTCTCGAGCTTCATCGGCACCCCGCCCTTTCCGTGCGGCACGGTCGCGCCCACGCGGGCAAAGGGGTACTTCTTCCCCGCCGTCACGTTGGGGGCGCCGCACACCACGGCCAGGCGGCGCTCGGTGCCGTCGTTGACGCTGGTGACGCGGAGCCGGTCGGCGTTCGGGTGCGGACGCACGTCCTCCACCAGGCCGACGACGATCTCCGACAGGTCCCGGTGCAGCGGCTCTACGGCATCCACCGGCGCGCCGAGCATGGCGAGGCGCCCGGTCACGTCTGCCGGGTCGAGCTCACGGCGGAGGAAATCCTCGAGCCAGCGGAGGGAGATGTTCATCGGACGCTGCCGCCGGGGTGCGCCTCACGCATCGACACCCCCTGTGTCCGTCCCCCCGGGCCGCCCGACCTGCTCCAGAAACCGCATATCCCCCCCGAGCAGCAGCCGGATGTCCGGCACGCCATAGCGGAGCAGCGCGATCCGGTGCGGCCCCATCCCGAACGCCCAGCCGGTGTACCGCTCCGAGTCGAGCTTGCAGTTCTCGAGCACGGCCGGGTGCACCATTCCGCACCCGAGGATTTCCATCCAGCCGGTGCCCTTGCACGCCGGGCAACCGCGCCCGTGGCAGAGCTGGCACTCCACGTCCATCTCGGCCGAGGGCTCGGTGAAGGGGAAGAACGACGGCCGGAACCGGCTCCGCGTGGCCGGCGAGAAGAACCGGCGCGCGAAATGGGTGAGCGTGGCCTTGAGGTCCACGAATGAGATCCCCTCGTCCACCGCGAGCCCTTCGATCTGGGAAAATGCTGGAAGGTGGGACGCGTCGATGGCGTCGTTGCGGTAGACCATGCCGGGGATCACGACACGCACCGGCGGAGGCCCCGCGAGGAGGGTGCGGATCTGCACCGGAGAGGTGTGGGTGCGGAGCAGCAGCCGCCCCCCGGGCTCCCCCTCGGCGGGCGGCGTATCGAGGTAGAGCGTGTCGTGCATATCCATCGCCGGGTGATCGGCGGGAAAGTTGAGCGCGAGGAAGTTGTACCACTCGGTCTCCACCTCGGGCCCGGTGGCCACCGCGAAGCCGAGCTCGCGGAAGATGCCGACGATTTCGTCCACCACCCGAGTTACCGGGTGCTCCGCGCCCACCCACCGGCGGCGCCCGGGCATCGTGAGGTCCAGTCCGGCCGCCTCGCGCCGGCGCCGCTCCGCCTCGAGCGCCTCGGCGCGGGCCGCGAACGCCGCCTCGAACTGGCCCTTGAGCTGGTTCACCGCGGCGCCGAAGCGCTTGCGCTCGTCCACCGGGAGCGACGACAGCGATTTGAGCGCCGCCGTCAGCAGTCCGCTCTTCCGGCCCAGCACGGCGACCTGCTCGGCCTCGAGCGCCGCGGCCTCGAGCGCCGGAACGGCCGCGAGCCGAGGAAGGAGTGCGTCGAGTTCCGGGAAGCCGGTCGATGCCATGGTCACGGAACCGGCAGGATCGGTGGAGTCATTGGTCGCGGTCGTTGGAGGTCGGGCGCTGCCGGTCATTCGAGCGCTCCGGCGGCCGATGCGCGAACGGGGCCGCCCGCCGAGCGCGAACGGCCCCATTCGGGCGACGATGGGCGCGCGGCATGCCGCGCCGGGACGGCCCTCTCGCTACTGGTTGTTCCTGGCCACCTCGGCCAGGCGGCCGAATGCATCGGCATCCCGCACGGCGAGGTCGGCGAGCACCTTGCGGTTGATCTCGACGCCGCCCTTCTTGAGCCCCGCCACCAAACGGCTGTAGCTCAGGCCGTGGATCCGGGCGGCCGCGTTGATCCGGGTGATCCAGAGCGCGCGGAACTCGGACTTCTTCTTCCGCCGGTCGCGGTAGGCGTACCGCATGGCGCGCTCGGCCGTTTCCTTGGCCGACTTGTACAGCTTGCTCCGCCCGCCACGGGCGCCCTTGGCCGCCTCCATGACCTTCTTTTTCCGGGCGTGGTGGGCGACACCGTTCTTGACGCGAGGCATGGTCGCTCCTTAGGCCTGGAGAAGACGGCTGACGCGCGGGAAGTCGGCCGAGCTCACGAGGTCGCCCTTCTTGAGCCGGTTCTTCCGTTTCCGCGTCTTCTTGGTCAGGATGTGGCTGTGGTTGGCATGCCAGCGCTTCAGCTTGCCAGTCCCCGTCTTCTTGAAGCGCTTCATCGCGGCGCGCTTCGTCTTCTGCTTAGGCATGGTACTCCCGTTGGTCGTGCCTACCTGGGCGCGAGGACCATCGTCATGTTGCGTCCCTCGAGCTTCGCGTCCATCTCCACCTTGCCCACGTCCGCCAGGCTGGTGGCCACGCGGTCCAGCACCGCCCGGCCCAGATCCAGATGGGCGATCTGCCGGCCGCGGAACATCATCGTCACCTTCACCTTGTTCCCGTCGCCGAGGAACTCCCGGGCATGGCGGGTCTTGAAATCGAAATCGTGATCGTCGATGCCGGGCCGGTACTTCACTTCCTTGAGCTGGATGACGTGCTGCTTCTTCTTGGCCGCCCGGGCCGCCTTGGCCTCTTCGAACTTGAACTTCCCGTAGTCCATGATCTTGACGACGGGCGGGCGCGCGGTGGGCGCCACTTCCACGAGGTCCAGCCCGCGATCCTGCGCCGCCGCGAGCGCCTCTTCGATGGGCAGCACGCCCAACTGCTCGCCTGTATCCGTGATCACCCGCACCGGACTGATGCGGATCATGCGATTGACGCGAACTCGCTTTTCGCGGTCGTTCGTGGACAGTGGGCGCGCCTCCATGCCTACAAGATGAAACGGGCACCCTCGCGAACTTCCGGGTGCCCGTGATGCCGAATGCCGCGCCGGCCAGACGGCCAACCAACGGCG
Source organism: Gemmatimonadales bacterium (assembly GCA_025927545.1). GTDB lineage: Bacteria > Gemmatimonadota > Gemmatimonadetes > Gemmatimonadales > GWC2-71-9 > CAVVWJ01. The sequence continues at coordinate 4,599 of JAICLE010000089.1, read as the reverse complement.
GCGATGCCGGGACCCCGGTGCGCTGCGGCATGGGGCCGGCAGGCGGAGGGTGGGGGAGATCTCCTCCCCGCTTCTAGGAAGGGCGGAAGGTAGTGGGGAGTGGAGCGGGTGTCAACCGAGTCGTCGGTCGTCCGTCGCACCCGCCGGCCTCCTCGTGCGAACGACTACGGTCGGCCAACGGCTGAGGACTGACCACTGACGACTGCTCCAGTCACCTCCACCACGTCCCGCAGCGCCACCCCCTTCCCCTCTGCCACCGGTACGCCCGAGGCGACCGCGGGGTCATGCTCTAAGATCAGGCGCCAGCCGCCCGCCACCGCGTCGCGGAGCAGGGCCCGCTTGCTTTCGAGCGTGCGGAGCGGCTCCAGGTCGTACCCCATGATCCAGGGGAGCGGGAGATGGGCGGTCGTGGGGATCAGGTCGGCGATGAATGCAGCCGTCTCGCCGCGATCCCGTAGCAGCACCGCCTGATGGAAGGGGACGTGCCCGGGGGTCAGCCGGACGGATATTCCCGGCAGCACCTCGCCGTCGCCCTCGAGCAGCCGCCAGCGGGCCGCCGCGGCGATCGGCTCGAAGTTGGGCGGCAGATAGCTCGCGCGGGTCCGCTCGTTGGCCCGCCGGGCGAACTCGAGCTCGCCCCGTTGGACGATGTAGGTGGCGTTGGGAAACGTGGGCCGGACGTGGCGGCGCGGGTCGTTCTCGAGCTCGGCATCGAGCGTGGTGTTCCCCCCCGCATGATCGAAGTGCAGATGGGTGTTGATGACCCAGCGCACGTCGCGGGGCAGGAACCCCGCGGAGGCCAGCGCGTCCTCGAGCTGAGTGGCGCCCTCGAGCCCGGTGTTCTCGACGCCGTAGATGTCGAGAAATTTGGCCTCTTCCTTGTTGCCGAGCCCGGTGTCGATCAGCACCAGGCCATCAGGATGCTCCACCAGGAGGCAGCGCATGGCGAGCACGATGCGATTCCGCTCGTCCGGTGGAACGCGCCGGGCCCACATCGTCCTCGGGACGACGCCGAACATCGCGCCGCCGTCCAGCCGCTGCAAGCCGCCCTCGAGCGTGTGGCAGCGAAGGCCGCCGAGCTGAAACGAGCGCGAGAGGGTCACGCCGGCCCCTCCGGAGCGCTGTCGGCGCGCGGCGCCGTCGGGGCGGCCCGCCGCTTCCGCCGGCCGCCGCCGGTGCGCCGGACGGCGATGGCCGAGAGGTCCTGGAGGGTCGCCGCCCCCTCGGCCCGGGCGAGCCGGAGGAGGTGCTGGAGCAGGTCGGCCGTCACCAGGGCGTCTCCCGCCGCGCGGTGCCGCGCGGGGTTGGCGAAGCCGAAGTGCTGCGTCAGGTTGTCGAGTCCGCACGAGCGCACGCCCTTCACCAGCCGGCGCGCCAGCCGCACGGTACACAGTTGCGGGCCGTCGAGCGCGATATCTCTGGCCCGCCGGAGCTCGGCGCTGACGAACCCCCAGTCGAACCGCGCGTTGTGGGCGACGAACACGCGGCCCGCGAGCGCAGCGAGCACGTGGTCGGCCACGTCGGCGAAGTCCGGCGCATCGCGGACCATGTCGTTGGTGATCCGGGTGATGGCGCAGATGGCCGGAGGGATCGGCCGGCCCGGATTGATCAGCGAGTCGAACACCACCTCCCGCCGGCTGCCGTGCACCACGACGACCGCGATCTCGGTGATGCGGTCCGAGACTCCCGCGCGCATCCCCGTGGTTTCCACGTCCACGACGGCGAAGGCACACTCCTCGAGCAGCGGCGAGCCCTGTGCTTCCGGCACCAGGCCCCAGCTTCCGTCGGCCGACCGCCGCACCCGGGGATCGGCGCCAAGCAACGCCACCGCGATCCGCTCGCACACCGCCTCCGGAGCGCCGGGAAGTCCGAGGACCCGGTGGCAGAGCGTGGCCGCCGGCCGAGGACCCTCGCGCAGGGTCTCCAGCACGCGATCGAGAAGCGTGCTCTCGGGATGGGCCGTCAGGCCGATCACAGCGGTGCCCGGCGCAGCGGCAGCGACATGCAGCGCGGGCCACCGCCGCCCCGTGCGAGCTCGGCCCCGTCAATGGTGATGACGGTCCGGTGCTTCGCGTCCGTCCAGTCGTCGAACGCGAGGAAGTTGACGGCCGGCACCACCCGGAAACCGGCCGCCTGCAGCTCGCAAAGCGTCTGGTCGTTCCGGCGGTAGCTGATGATGGTGCCCGGGCGCATCGCGAGGAAGTTGCAGGCGGAGCTCCACTGCTCCCGCTCCTGGCTCGTCCGGTGCTGGCCGCCCGCTAACACCGGCTCGAGCGGCAGTCCGACGTCCCGGAGAGCCTCGAAGAAGTTCGGCATCTCGCGTACGCCTTCCTCGCCTTTCCGGCGGTGGAGCACGGCCAGCCGCTCCGGGCCCACGAAGAACGGCGGGTAGATCACGCAGAGCTCGCGGTCGACATGGGTGAAGATCATGTCCAGATGGATGGCCGTCGGCGCCTTCGGCATCACGACGACGATCACGTCGGTCACCGTGCCGTGGGTGAAGACCGTGTCGCACAGCTCGTCGAGCGCCGCGGGCGAGCTCCGCTCGCTGAACCCGACGACCAGGAGATCGGGCCGCAGGTAGTGGACGTCGCCGCCCTCGAGCGTGTAGTTGCTCCGCCGCTCCTCGGAGCCGTCGTACAACAGCCCCTCGTTGGCCAGCGCCGGATGGAACGTGAAGAGCGCCTTGATCAGCAGCTCCTCGGTCCAGCGGACGTCGTAGCGCATGGCGCCCACGACCGCCCGCCGTCCGATGACCATGCCGATGTCGCGCGGGAAGAACAGATTCGGGAGCGGCGGAAAGGCGAACCCCTCCTCGTTGAGCGCCCGGGCGATGGGCCCGGTCTCCTCGCGGGTGCCCTCGATGAGCATGTCCACGATCTGCGCCGGCGGCAGGATGCCGAGCCGCTGGCTCAGCGCATCGGAGGAAAGCACGTCCATCGTCTTCGTGATCAGGAACTCCCGCGCCTCCGGCTGCGACAGGATCTCCGCCAGGAGCTCGCGGACCTGATACACCGTCGCAAAGCGCCGCAGCACCGATACGAACTGCCGGTGCTCCCGCTGCGCGATCTCGAGGTCGATGATGTCGTCGTAGAGGTAGTCTTCGCGGTTTCCGGGCGTCACCGCTCCCAGCTCGGCACCGGGCGTGTGCACCAACACCGTCTGGAGCTGGCCGATTTCGGAGGTGACTTCGACGGACATAGGACAAAGTATGTGGTGGGGCTCGCGCGAGGCTAGGGGGCGGGTGAAGGGTCGGGCGGGCGGGCGGGCGGTAGTCGAACTCGGCCCGGCTAGATCCCTCGCTGCGCTCGGGATGACAGCGCGGCCCCATTCGTCTTCCCTGGCCGTACCCGACCGTCCGTCCGTCCGCCCGCCCTCACTCCCTCCGGTACCCCGGCCCCCGGATCACCTGCCCCGGCAGCGCTCCCGTGGCCTGGCCGTCCGCGATGACCGGGATGCCGTTGACGAGCACCCAGCGCATGCCCACGGACAGTTGATTGGGTTTGGCGAACGTGGCGCGGTCCCGGACGCTGTCGGGATCGAAGACCACGACGTCGGCCCACATGCCGACCTTGAGCACGCCCCGCTCGCCCAGGCGCATGCGCTGCGCGGGGAGCGAGCTGAACTTGCGGATCGCATCCTCCAGGGTGAGCCGGGGCTGCTCGCGCACGTACTTCCGGAGGATCCGGGGAAAGGTGCCGTACGCCCGCGGGTGCGGGTGCTCCTTTCCAAGGAGCCCGTCGGGTGAGGTGCCCTGCGAGTCGTTGTCGATCGAGACCCAGGGCTGCTCGAGCGCGAGGGCCACGTCCGGCTCCGACATCCCGAAGACGGCCACCGACGTGTAGCCGTCGTCCTCCACCAGGAGGTCCAGCAGGGTCTCGATCGCGCCCGTGTGACGGAGGGCCGCCACCTGCGCCAGCGTCTTCCCCATGTACTGCTCGAGCGCCGGGTTCTGGACCACCCCGATGATGACGGCCGAAGGCCCGGGGATCTCCTGCCATTCGTTGTCCCACGTGCCGGAGGGCGTGAGCATCTCCCGGCGGATGCGGCGGCGCACGGCCGGATCCCTGAGGCGCTCGAGCAGCTTCGCCGTGCCACCATCGTGGGCCCAGGGCGGCACGAAGGCCGACATCGAATTGAACCATGCGGGATACGCGTACGTGTCGGCGGCCACATCGATCCCGGCCCGCCGGGCCGAGTCGATTCGGGCGACGACTTTCGTCATGCGCCCCCAGTTCCGCTTTCCCGCCACCTTGAGGTGCCAGATCTCGACCGGGATGCCGGCCTCTCGGCCGATGCGGAAGGTCTCGTCCAGGGCGGCATCGATCCGATCGCCTTCGGAGCGCATGTGCGTGGCGTAGACACCGCCGAGCCGGGCGGCTTCGGCGGCGAGTGCCACAAGCTCGCCGGTGCCGGCGTAGGGCGCCGGCGGATACTGCAGCGACGTCGAGACCCCGACGGCGCCCTCCCGCATCGCGTCCCGCACCAGCGCCTTCATCCGGTCGAGCTCCGGCGCGGTCGGTGTGCGGTCGCCGTCGCCCAGCACCATTCGCCGGACCTGGGTCGCCCCGACATAGCTGGCGAGGTTGATGCCGATCC
>JAICLE010000048.1 GCA_025927545.1 Gemmatimonadales bacterium | reverse complement strand
TGAATCGCTCGTCGGCGACGGCAATGAGATCGCGCACATCGACCTGATCATCGGGTCGAAGTCCGGACCGACCGGAGCGGCGTTCACCCAGGCGCTCTCGAGCAACACCGACGGGTTCACCACGCTGCTCGCCGTGGTCACCCCCAACCTGCCCTGCAAGCCCGACACGGTCCTGTTCAACAAGGTCACGATCAAGGGCGCCAAGCAGGCCGTCCAGATGTTCGGCCCGGCCCAGGCCGCCGTGGCCCGCGCCGTGATGGATTCGGTGAGCGAAGGAGTCATCTCCAAGTCGCAGGCCAACGATATCGTCATCCTCGTGGGCGTGTTCATCCACTGGCAGGCCGAGGACGACAAGAAGATCTACCAGTACAACTACCAGGCCACCAAGGAGTCCATCGCCCGTGCGCTGCAGGGCAAGCCATCGGTGGACGACGTGCTCGCCAAGTACAAGGCCGCCCGGCATCCGTTCGCCAGCGGCGCCGAGGGCTGATCGTACAGTCCCGCTGCACTGGAGTGTACACGAGGGGCGGCCCGCCGTCGGGGCGCGCCCCTCGTCCGTTTCCACGAGTCGACGAGCCCCTTGAGGGAGATCGGTCCGGCAATGCGCAAGCTCCTGCTCCAGCTCGACAGCTCCAGGCTGCCAAGCGTCTTCGACCAGGTCGTCGCGTACGACGCGGGGGCCGACGCCATCATGAGCTACGGCGGCGTCACCGAGGGCGACGTCCGGGATCTCATCCACGGCTGCATATTCACCCGCGGCCCCAGAGACCTGCACAACACAGCCGTCTGGATCGGCGGCAGCAACATGTCCATCGGCGAACAGCTCCTCGCGCTGGCGCAGGATGCCATGTTCGATCCCCTGCGGGTCTCGATCATGCTGGACTCCAACGGCTCGAACACGACTGCCGTGGCGGCGGTGGTGAAAATCGAGGAAACCGTCGGCGACCTGCAGGGCAAGCAGGTGCTGGTGCTCGCCGGCACGGGCCCGGTGGGGCAGCGTGCGGCCGGCCTGCTGGCCAGGGACGGCGCCCGGGTCACCATCACCTCGCGTAAGCCGGAGCAGGGCGACAAGGCACGCCAGTTCATCAGCGCGCGGTTCGACGTGCAGGTCGACGCCGTCACGTTCAACGATCCGGTCCAGCTTCCCGAGATCTGCCAGGGGGTGCAGATCCTCCTCAACTCGGGCCCCGCCGGCGTGCAGATGGTACCCAGGTCGGCTTGGACGGCCCTGAAGTCGCTCGAGGTGGCCGTGGACCTCAACGCCGTGCCGCCACTCGGGATCGAGGGAGTCGAGGTTTCCGATGCCGGGAAGCAGCGGGACGGCGTCGCCGTCTTCGGCGCGTTCGGGATCGGCAACTTCAAGACGAAGCTCCACAAGGCGTGCGTCGCGCGGCTGTTCACCCGCAACGATCTCGTGCTCGACGCGGAGGCCATTGCCGACGTGGCCCGGGAGATGGTGCCGCAGAAACGGTAGCGCGGTGCCGCGCGTCGCGGGAATCGACCCGGGCACGCTGAGCCTGGACGCCTGCGGCCTCGACGACGGCCGGCTCTACCTGGATGCGAGCTGGCCCACGGCCGAATTGCTGGCGGACCCCCGTCCGCTCCTCGACGGGCTCCTGGCCGCTGGGCCCGTCGACCTGGTCGTCGGTCCCTCGGGCTACGGTCTCCCGCTCCGCCCGGCCCACGACGTCAGCGACGAGGAGCTGCGGCTCGCCTTTCTCGCGCCGCCCGGCGAGGCGGGCGGGATCGGTGGACTGCGGGCGCTGGCGCGCCGGCTCGATGCGGCCGGGCTGCCGCTCCTGTTCACGCCCGGCGTGATCCACCTGGAGACCGTGCCGCGGCACCGCAAGCTCAACCGGGTCGACCTGGGGACGGCCGACAAGGTCTGCGCGGCCGCCTTGGCCGTGGCCGACCAGAGCGAGCGGCGGTCGCGGCCGGTGGACGCGGTGTCGCTGGTACTGCTGGAGCTGGGCGGCGCGTTCACCGCGGGGCTGGCCATCGAGTACGGCCGCATCGTGGACGGGCTCGGCGGGAGCAGCGGGCCCATCGGCTGGCGCGCTGCCGGCGCGCTCGACGGCGAAGTCGCCTTTCTGGCGGGCGAGGTGACCAAGGCGCTGATCTTTCGCGGCGGCGTCTCCTCGGTCATCGAGGACGACCCCGAGCTCGGTGCCGTGGCGCTCGAAGCCTACCTCGAAGGCGCTGTCCGGGCGGCGCGCCGCCTTCGGGCCGCCGCGCCGGCCGCGGACGAGGTCATGCTCTCCGGCCGGATCGCTGCCGAGCCGGCGGTTCGCGACGCGCTGACGGCGGCGCTGGCGGACATCGGCGAGGTCAGATTGCTGACCGGCTTTGCCGCCCGGGCCAAGCAGGGCGCGCAAGGCGCGGCGCTGCTCGCTGACGGCCTCGCGGGAGGCGCGCGGCGAGGACTGGTGGAACGACTCGGGATACGGGAGGCGAGGGGAACGGTGCTCGACCATCTTCACGTGATCTCGCCGGCCGCCGCGCGGCGGCGCCTCGGACTGCTGGATGGCTAAGCGGCGGCACGTGCTCATCGCCGGCGTGTCGGTGCGCGCGTTCGCCGCGTCCGCCGCCCGGGCCGGGTACCGGGTCACCGCGGTGGATGCCTTCGGCGATCTCGACCTCCGTGCCGTGGCCGAAGTGATGACGCTTCGGCGAGGCGCCGGCCCCGCCTTCAGCCCCAGCGTAGCCACGGCGGCGGCGCGGCCCGTCAGCGCCGACCTGGTGGCCTACACCTCCAATTTCGAGAACGATCCCCCCGCCGTAGCCGCGCTCGCGCGGGGACGCGTGCTGCTGGGAAATCCGCCCACCGTGCTCGAGCAGGTCCGGAATCCGATCACCCTCATGCGCGCGCTCCGGCGGCGCGGCTTCGCGACGCCTGACACCCGCGCGAGCGCGCCCTCGGCCGACGGTCGGCGCTGGCTGCTCAAGCCTCGCCGATCCGGCGGCGGCCACGGGACGTCGCCGTGGCGGCGCGGGCGGCGGGTCACGCGCGGGGCCTACCTGCAGGAGCGGATCGACGGCGTGCCTGGATCCATCGTGTTCGCGGCCGATGGGCACCGGGCCGTGCCGCTCGGACTCTCGCGACAGCTGGTGGGCGAGCCCGCGTTCGGTGCGCGCGGCTTCCGCTACTGCGGGAGTCTGCTGGCATCGGGCCGCACGCCGCTCTTCGAACACCAGGACGAGCTGCTGGAACGGGCCGCGGCGCTCGCGGCGGCGGCCGCCGAGGCGTTCGGGCTCCGCGGACTGGGGGGGGTCGACTTCATCGCCCGGGCCGGCGTGCCGCTGCCGATCGAGGTGAATCCGCGCTGGTCGGCCTCGATGGAGCTGGTGGAATGCGCCGGCGGCCCGTCGTTGTTCGAGTTGCACGCCGCGGCGTGTGCCGGGCGGCTCCCGGGCGCGCCCCAGCCGCCGGGCCGGACGCACGGCAAGGCGATCGTCTTCGCTCGGCACGACGTGGTGGTGCCCGGCGGCCGCTGGAGCCGGGCGCGCATCGCAGACGTGCCCCACCCTGGCGAGCGCATCCGGCGGGGACACCCGATCTGCACGGTGCTGGCCGAGGCTGCGGATGCCACGGACTGCCTGCGTGCGCTCACGGCGTCCGCGGCCGGCATTTACCGCGCGCTCGAGCCCCGTGCCCGGGGTGCCGCGTGAGCCCGAGCTCGACCGTCGCGCCGGTGGTCTGCCTCGGCTGCGGCTGCGGCTGCGACGACCTCAGCATCAGCGTGAGCGGCGGTCGTATCGTGGACCTGGCGCCGCCCTGCCCCCTCGCCCGGGCCTGGTTCGGCGACGGCACGGTGCCGGCCGCGATCCTCCGGGCGAGCCAGCCGGCGACGCTCGATGCGGCACTCGCCGACGCGGCCGACGTGCTTGCCGCCGCGCGGGGCCGGGTGCTGGTCGTGCTGGCGCCCGACATCAGCACTCAGGCGCAGCAGGCCGCTCTGACACTCGCGGACGTGCTGCTCGCCGCAGTGGACACCGCGACTTCGGAGCCCGCCGCGGCCGGCCTCCTGGCGGCGCAACGGCGCGGCCGGGCGGCGGCCACGCTGGGCGAGATCCGCAACCGTGCCGATGTACTGCTCTTCTGGGGGGTGGACCCGACCCCGCGATATCCCCGCTATGTCTCCCGCTACGCGATCGAGCCGGTGGGCACCCACGTCCCTGCCGGACGGGCGGGGCGCACGGTCATCTCCGTCGCCATCGGCGCGGACCGCGGACCCGCCGAGGCAGACGTGACCATCACGCTCGCGCCTGACGACGAGGTCGCCGCGCTCTCGGTCATGCGGGCCGCCGCGATGGGCAATACCCTGGGGGAGCTTCCCGCAGCACTGGCGCCGGTCGCTGAGGCAGCCACGCGTCTGGTGAACGCGCGCTATGCCGTCGTGGTACACGACGCCGAGCCCGGGAATGAGCCGCGGCGCGATCCCTACCGTGCCGAGGGCCTCATCGCGCTGGCGCAGGCACTGAACGGGCCCACGCGCGCGGCGCTCAGCTCGCTTCGGGCCGGCGGCAATCGTTCCGGCGCCGAGGCGGTGCTCACCTGGCAGACCGGGTACCCCATGGCGGTGACATACCGGTACGGCGCTCCGCGTTACACCCCGGCGAGCCGCGGCATCGGCTGGGCCGTCGCGGGCGGCGCGGCCGCCATTCTCGTGGTCGGCGCGGCGGCATCGCTGGGCAGCACGCTGACGGACGTTGCCGGCCGGACTCCCGTGGTCGTCGTGGGCCCGCGCGCGACCGAGGCGCCGTTTCCGGCTCGAGTCGCCATCGATACCGGCGTCGCCGGCATACACGAGGGCGGCACGGCCTACCGGATGGACGATGTGCCGCTGCCGCTCCGCCCGCCGCTCCCGGGCCAGCGTTCGGCGGCGGAAACGGTGTCCGCGCTGCTCACAGCCGTGCGGGCGCGGGGGACCCGACCATGAGCGCACCCGACCGGCTCCGGATCGCGGGCGGCACCGTCTACGATCCGGCCAACGGCGTCGATGGCGAGATCCGCGACGTGTGCATCGAGGGTGGACGGATCGTCGAGCGCCTGCCGGCGGACGCACCGACGCTCGACGCGAAGGGCATGGTCGTGATGCCCGGGGGAGTGGATATCCACGCGCACTTCGCCAGCTCGAGCTGCAATCACGCTCGGCGGCTGGCCCCGGACGAGCACGCCGCGGACCCGGCGCCCGCCCCGGCGCTCTCGGAGGGCGAGGGTCCGCCGCGCTCCGGCACCGGCGGCACCGTGCCCAGCACTTTCACTACCGGCTACCGCTACGCCGGGCTCGGCTACACCACGGCGTTCGACGCCGCAGTCGCGCCGCTCACGGCGCGCCACAGCCACAGCGAGCTCGACGATACCCCGTGCGTGGACGGCGGAATCTTCGTCCTGATGGGCAACGACGAGTATCTGCTCCGACAGATCGAAGCGGGCGAGCGCGATCGGGCGCGCGACTACGCCGCCTGGCTGCTCCAGGCCACGGGCGCGTATGCGATCAAAATCGTGAACCCGGGCGGCGTCGAGGCCTGGAAGACCGGGCAGCGGAACGTCAGCGGACTCGACGACCCCATCGGCGGCCGCTCGGTGACCCCGCGCGCCATCCTCGAGACCCTGGCCGACGCGGCGAACGCGCTCCGGCTGCCGCACCCGGTCCACATTCACTGCAACAATCTTGGCGTGGCGGGCAATTACGCCACGACGCTCGCGAGCATGGAGGCGCTGGCGGGGCGCCGGGCGCACTTCACGCACATCCAGTTCCACAGCTATGGCGGCGGCGGCGGCCAGCCCTGGAGCTCGGCGGCGTCCCGGATCATCGAATACGTCAACGCGCACCCCGAGGTGAGCACCGACGTGGGCCAGGTGATGTTCGGCCCCGCGATGACGATCACCGCGGACGCGCCGGTGGAGTACCTGCTGCACAAGAGCAGCGGGCGCCGGTGGACCAACATCGACGTCGAGCTGGAGACCGGGTGCGGCATCGTGCCGCTCACCTACAAGGACAAGGCGGCCGTCAGCGCGCTCCAGTGGGCGATCGGGCTGGAGCTCTTTCTGCTGAGCACGGACCCGTGGCGCGTGGTGCTCTCGACCGACCACCCCAACGGCGGCTCGTTCCTGGCGTATCCCGCGCTGATCGAGCTGCTGATGGACCGGAGCGTCCGGGACGAGCGGCTCAAGCAGGTGAACCCCAAGCTCCTCGCCGGCAGCGCGCTGGCCGACGGTCTCGCGCGCGAGTATACGCTGGGGGAGATCGCGATCATCACCCGCGCGGGTCCGGCCCGCCTGCTGGGGCTCACGCACAAGGGCCACCTCGGCCCCGGCGCCGATGCCGACGTCACGATCTATAGCCGCGATCCCGACATCGCGAAGATGTTCTCGACTCCACGCTACGTCGTGAAGAGCGGCGCGGTGATCGTCGAGGAGGGGCAGTTGCGGCGGGCGCCCGCCGGCCGGCGGCTGCACGTGGCCCCGGGGTACGACCAGACGGTGCTGCGCGACCTGCGCCGCCACTTCGACCGGTACTCGACCGTGGCATTCGATAATTACCCGGTGCGCGATGTGCCGGGCGAGCCGGTGGCGATCGCATGAGGGGGCCGCGATGAACCTCCGCGGCGCCTTCATCGAGGACACGTTCGCCGAGGCGTTCACCATGCGCGTGGCGCGGATCATCATCACTGCCCGGAGCCCGCGCTGGGCGCGGGAGGCGGCGCTCAAGCTCACCGGCTTCGCCACCTCGGTCATCGGCTGCAAGGTCGAGGCGGGCATCGAGCGCGTGCTCGCGGAGTCCGAGACGCCCGACGCGCGCCCGGGCATCAGCATCCTGCTGCTGACGATGAGTAAGGACGACATGGCCAAGCGGCTGATCGAGCGGATCGGCCAGACGGTGCTGACCTGCCCGACGACCGCCTGCTACGACGGGCTTCCCGAAGCCCCGGACCGGGTGGGCGTCGGTTCCGCGCTCCGCTTCTTCGGCGACGGCTTCCAGGCCAGCAAGGTGATCGGGGGCGAGCGGTTCTGGCGGATCCCGGTCATGGAAGGGGAGTTCCTGGTGCAGGAGAAGTTCGGGATGGTGAAGGGCGTGGGAGGCGGCAACTTCCTCATCCTCGCACGGAGTGCCGACGCCGCCCTTGCCTCGGCGGAGGCCGCGGCCGACGCCATGGCGGGCCAGCCGGGCATCATCCTGCCGTTCCCGGGCGGCGTGGTGCGGAGCGGCAGCAAGGTCGGCTCGCGCCGGATCAAGAGCATGATCGCCTCGACCAACGACGCCTTCTGCCCGACACTGCGGGCGGTCGCCGACTCGGCACTTCCCGAGTCCGTCAACTCGGTGCTCGAGATCGTCATCAACGGGATCGACGCGAACGCGATCACCCGGGCGATGCGACTCGGCATCGACGCCGCGTGCCGGGAGGGTGTGGTGTCGATCTCGGCCGGCAACTACGGCGGCAAGCTGGGCCCCCACCATTTCCATCTGCGCCGGATCATGGCCGAGAGCGCGGCGTGAGCGGCCTGCTCGCGCGGCTCACCAGCCCGCTGGCCGCGCCCGCCGATTTTTCCGCCGTGCTCGCCGGCGGCTGGACGGGCTCCCCGGCCGCGGAGCTCGCCACGCGCCCGGTGGAGATTGCCGGAGCCGGGACCGTTCCCCTGGGCGACCTATGTTCGGTCTCGGGCGAGCCGGACGGCACCATCCGATTCGAGGGCGACTTCCGCCGGGCAGTCCGGCTGGGCGCCGGGCTCTCGGAGGGGATGGTAGTCGTCGACGGAACAGCGGGAGACGAGGTCGGGCTGGGGATGGCGGGGGGCGCCATCGAAGTACGGGGTGATGCCGGCGCCCGCACCGGCGCGGCCGCGATCGAGGCCCGCCGCGGCATGACGGGCGGCGAGCTGGTGGTGCACGGGTCCGTCGGCGACGGCGCGGGAGCGCTCATGCGCCGAGGACTGCTCGCGGCGGGGGGCGCCGTCGGTCACCATGCCGGGGCCGGGATGCTGGCGGGCACCATCGTCGCGTTCGGCCCGCTGGGCCCCTCGGCCGGCCTCTGGTCCAAGCGCGGCTCGCTCGTGGCACTCGGGGCCGTCACCATCCCGTCCACCTACCGCTACGCCTGCACCTATCAGCCGATCCACCTCCGCCTGCTCTTCACCCGGCTTCGGGAGCGCTACCGGCTCCCGGTCGAGGAACGGCACGTATCCGGACGCTATCGCCGCTACAGCGGCGACCTGGCCGACCTGGGCAAGGGAGAGATTCTCGAATGGACAGCGGAATGAACGCATTGGGCATGAACGAGCTCGCGACGGAGATCGTGGACGACCTGGAGGAGCACGCCCCGCTGCTCCGGGTCCACGCACTGCGGCTTCCGGGTGGCGCGCGCGTGATCGACGCCGGGGTGGAGGTGGACGGCGGCTACGACGCAGGGCTCGCGCTGGCGGAGATCTGCATGGGCGGGCTCGGCAGCATCGGGTACACGCCGGTCCAGATCGGGAACGCCTCCTGGCCGGGGCTCACCGTCTGGACCGACCATCCGGCGGTCGCGTGCATGGCGTCGCAGTACGCCGGCTGGGCCATCTCGGTCGAGAAGTTCTTCGCGATGGGCTCCGGGCCGCTCCGGGCGCACGCCCGGGTGGAGCGGGAGCTGTTCGAGAAGCTCGGCTACGCCGAGGAGGCGGCGCACGGCGTGCTGGTGCTGGAAGGGCGCACGCTGCCGACGGATGCCGTGGCGGCCTGGGTGGCGGAGAAGGCGCGGCTCGAGCCATCCCAGCTCACGTTCGTCGTAGCGCCCACGGCCAGCCTCGCGGGCGGAGTACAGATTTCCGCCCGCATCCTCGAGACCGGGCTCCACAAGATGGAGACGCTTGGGTTCGACGTGCGCCGGATCGTGAGCGGGATCGGCACCGCCCCGGTGCCGCCGGTGGCCAAGAACGATCTCAGGGCCATCGGGCGCACCAATGACTGCATCCTGTACGGCGGCCAGGCGCGGTACACGGTCCGCGCGAGCGATGCCGAGCTGGCCGAGCTGGTGGAACGGGTACCGGCGTCGGCCTCGCGCGACTACGGGACGCCGTTCTACGACATTTTCCAGCGCTACGAGGGAGACTTCTACAAGATCGATCCCCTGCTGTTCAGCCCGGCGGAGGTGTGGCTCACGAGCACCGAGAGCGGGCGGACGTTTCACGCGGGGCACCTCGATCCCGAGGTGCTCACCGCGTCGTGCTACCCGAGCTGACCGTTTCCCCCTACCCCATTCCAGGAGCAATCGATGCGACGGTTCTCGAGCTGGCTGGTCCCCACCCTGGCCCTCGCGGCGGCGTGCAGCAAGCCGGCGGACAAGCAGGCGGAAGCGCCCGCGGCCGACACGGCGGCCGCCGCAGCGCGGGCCCCGGCGGCACCGCAAGCCGTGGTGACGGTCATCTACCGCACCCCGAAGAGCCCCGCCGCGTTCGAGAAGTACTATAGCGCGAAGCACCTGCCGCTGGTGAGCTCCAAGCAGCAGGAGATCGGCTTCACCAAGGCCGAGCTCACCAAGTTCACCACCACGCTCGACGGGAAGAAGCCGACGTACTACCGTCAGGCGGAGCTCTACTTCGACTCGATGGATGCCGCGAAAAAGGGCATGGCCACGCCGGGCTTCAAGGCCGTGGGCGCGGACCTTGGCAACTTCGCGACGGGCGGCCTGATCGGCCTGGTGGCGGTGGAAACCGGCGACAAGGGGACGGCCGCGTGCCCGGCGCTCGTCACGGTCATCTACAACACGCCCAAGGATAGCGCCGCGTTCGAGCAGTACTACGGCGCGAACCACCTGCCCCTGGTGAGCAGGGTCCAGCCGGAGATCGGCTTCACCCGCGCCGACCTGGTCCGGTTCGAATCCGCTCTCGACAGCTCCGCCCCGGCCGAGTATCGGCAGGCGACACTCTGCTTCAACTCGATGGATGAGCTCAAGAAGGGCACGGCCACACCGGGGTTCAAGCAGGTGGGCGACGACCTCAAGAACTTCGCCACCGGCGGCCTCACCGCCCTCATCGGCGAGCAGCAGTAGCCTGCACCTCGCCATCCTCGCCGCCCGCGAGGGCTGGCACACCCGGGAGCTGACCCGCGCGCTCGAGGCGCGCGGGCACACCGGGACGATCGTGCCCTACGAAGGGTTGGTGGCCTCTATCGGCCGCCGATCGAGCCTCCGGAGCCGCGCGGCCGATCTCGACCGCGCGGATGCGGTGCTCGCCCGCATCATCCCCTCCGGCTCGCTCGAACAGATCATCTATCGAGTCGACGCGCTCCACCGCCTCGAGGAGCGCGGCGCCCGGGTGATGAACTCACCCCGCGCCATCGAGCGGACCGTGGACAAGTTCTGGACCTCGGCGCTGCTCGAGCAGTGCGGCATCCCCACGCCGGACACCGTCGTCTGCGAGACGAACGAGGAGGCATTCGCCGCGTTCCGCGAGCTTGGCGACGTCATCGTGAAGCCGTTGTTCGGCTCCATGGGGCTCGGGATGATCCGCGTGAGCGACGAGGACATGGCGTTCCGGGTCTTCAAGACGATCGAGCAGATCCGCGGCGTGTACTATCTCCAGCGCGCCATCGAGCACGAGGGCCGCGACCTGCGCGCCTTCGTCATCGGCGGCCGGGTGCTCGCCGCAATCGAGCGCCGGTCGGACGGCTGGCGCACCAACATCTCGCGGGGCGGCACGGCGTGCGCGGTGCGGCTCCCGGAGCCCCTCGCCGCGCTGGCCGTCCGCGCCGCCGCCGCCGTGGGCGCGGAATACGCCGGAGTGGACCTGCTCCCGGCGCGGGACGGCACCATCTACGTGCTCGAGGTGAACGGAATTCCGGGATGGCGCGGACTGCAGGAGGCCAGCGGCGTGGACGTGGCCGACGCGGTCATCCGGCAGCTCACCTTGCAGGCGCCGTGAGAACACCCGACCAGGTGGCGGTCGCGGCACAGCTCGCCTGCCTGCTGGAGGTCAGCGCCCCCAAGCCTGGAAACGTCTCACCAGGACGCCACTTCCACGACGCCCGCTACGAGGACTTCCTGGCCAGCGCCGTCGCGATCGGTCCCGCGTTCGCCGGCGCCGGCACGCGGCCGCTCGGGTCCACCATCCGCGCCGCGGTAGACGCCACCGCCGCCTGGACCCGATCGAACACCAACCTCGGCATGGTGCTGCTGCTGGCCCCGCTCGCCCGCGCCGCACTCGTCCGGGAGGGCTCGCTTCGCGAGTCCGTGCGCGACGTGCTGGCCGCCACCACCGTGGGCGACGCGGCGGAGGTGTACGCCGCCATCCGGCATGCGCGTCCCGGCGGCCTCGGGGCCGTCCCGAGCGAAGACGTCGCCGAGGCTCCCGGCGTGACGCTCCGCGCAGCAATGGCCCTTGCCGCCGAGCGGGACGCCGTCGCGCGCGAGTACGCCACGGACTTCGTAGTCACCTTCGACGTCGGCGCGCCGGCGCTCCGGGCCGCACGCGCCGAGGGGCTCGACTGGAGCGATGCCACGGTGGATACATATCTCCAGCTGCTCACGGCCGTGCCGGACACGCACATCGCGCGAAAGCTCGGCCGCGCCGCCGCGGAGGAGGTCTCCCGCCGGGCCGCCGAGATCGAACGAGCCGGCGGGGTCAGGACCGAGGCCGGCCGGCGGGCGCTGGCGACCTTCGACCGCGAGTTGAGGGAGCCGGAGAACCGCCGCAACCCGGGCACCACCGCGGACCTCACATGCGCCGCGTTGTTCGTCGTTATACTAGAGGGAAGCTGGCACCACTGAGGAGAGGTCGTGCAGAGCCATTTCCGCGTACAGGTCAGCAAGGACTACCTGGTGTTCGCCTCGGCGCACTTCATTACGTTCCGCGGCCACCAGTGCGAGACGCTGCACGGGCACAACTACCGGGTGGGCGTGGCGGTCGAGGGCGCGCTGGACGACGAGGCGTTCTTTGTGCTCGACTTCAGCGTGCTCAAGCAGATCGCGCGACGGTTCGTCGACGAGATCGATCACAAGGTGCTGCTGCCGACGGAGAACCCGAAGCTCGCCTACCACGAGGACGGCGATCGGGTGCGGGTGGACTACTTCGGCGAGCCGGCGTACGCCTTTCCCCGGCGCGACTGCGCGCTGCTCCCGATCCAGAACAGCACGGCGGAACTGCTGGCGCAATATCTGGGGACGCGGGTGCGGGCCGAGCTGATCCGGAGTGGCTACGCCCATCTCACGCTGCTCGAGCTCGAAGTCGAGGAGAACTACGGGCAGTCGGCCACGTACCGGGAGACGCTCGAGGTGGATTAGGAGCTCGCCGCCACCGCGGTGAGCGCGGCCAGGTCGGCGGCCGTGATGGTGCCGGCGTGAATCGCGCTGGCCACCAGCGCGCCGTCGCAACCGGCGTCCCTCATCCGGTCGAGATCCCGCCGGGCCAGCACGCCGCCGCCGGCCAGCAGCCGCGCCGTGGGGAAGCGTCGCCGCAACGCTCCGATCAATCCGAGATCCGCTCCACATCCGGTTCCGATTCGCCCGAGATCCAGCACGAGCAGGGTGGAGACGCCCGCCTCGACGGCCTGCGCCGTGAGGCTGACTGCGTCGGGGACGGCGCCGGCGACGTCCTGCATCGCGGGGTGGAGGATCGGCGTCCCCAGCCGCAAATCGACGCTGAACACCACCCGGTCTACACCCACGGTGCGGACGATGGCGGCCAGATCGGTGAACGCCCGGAGCGTCTCGAGCCCGACCACCACCTGGCTCGCGCCGCACGCCAGCACCTCGAACGTGCTGGGAGGGGTGTGCGCGCCCGCGTCGACAAGGAGGGCGCCCGCGAAGCCGGTCTCGAGCTCGGCGAGCTCCCGCAGCATGGCACGCTGGATGGCGCCGCCCTGAATGGCGTCGAGATCGGCCACGTAGCAGGAGGTGGCGCCCAGCTTCCCGCGGTACGCGCGGAGCAGCGCGACCGGATCGCCCGCGCCCTCGGGCACGAGCGCGGAGACGGCGGGCCCATACCGCGCGCGGTTTCCGGCCTGCGCCCACACCGCGACGCCGCGCGCCAGGTCGAGCACCGGGATGATGTCCATTTCTCCCCAAGTTACCAGTGACGGGACCGCGATGACCAGAGTCGGGCCGGGCGCCATCCTGGGCTGGGACATCGGCGGCGTGAACACGAAGGCGGCCCGCACGGACGGCCAGAGCGCGTCGGTACCGCTCGAGTTGCAGCGTGACACCGCCGGCCTCGTGCCCGCGCTGCGGTCGCTGGCCGCCTGCCTGGGCCATGTGCCGGGCACGGCGCACGCCGTCACCATGACGGCCGAGCTGTCGCAGGCGTTCCGCACCAAGCGCGAGGGCGTCGGCTTCGTGCTCGACGCGATGGCCGCCGCCTTCCCGGGCGACGCGGCTCACGTGTTCGGCGTGAATGGCCGCTTCATGCAGCCCGCGGACGCGCGGGCGCGCCCGCTCGAGGCCGGTGCGTCCAACTGGATGGCGACCGCCGCCTTCGTCGCCCGGTTCGTGCCCGACGGCATCCTCATCGACATCGGCACCACGTCGACCGACATCATCCCGTTGGCCGGAGGACAGGTCGTCGCCCTGGGCCGTACCGATCCGGCCCGCCTGATGAGCGGCGAGCTGGTGTACACCGGCGCGGTGCGGACGCCCGTGGAGGCATTGCTGCGGGAAGTGCCGCTCGGGGACGGCTGGTGCGCAGTTTCGGCCGACGGCTTCGCGACGATCGGTGACGCCCATCTCTGGCTCGGCGCGCTCGAGGCGGCTGACTACACCGCGTCCACCACCGACGGCCGGGCGGCCACCCGGGCGTTCTCGGGCGAGCGTTTGGCCCGCGTGGTCTGCGGCGACCGCGAGATGCTGGACGAGGCGGCGATCGATGGGATCGCCCGGGCGCTCGTCGAGGCGCAGCTCGAGCGCGTCGCCGACGGCGTGCGCCGGGTGCTCGCCCGCTGCCCGGATGCCCGGACGGCGGTGGTCGCTGGGCTCGGCGAGTTCATCGCGAGCGCGGCGGCACGACGCGCCGGTCTCGAGGTCATGCGGCTCGCCGACCGGCTCGGCGCCGGCGCGCGCACGGCGCCGGCGGCGGCGGTCGCGTGGCTCCTGGCCGAGGCGATCGAGGCGCGGCGCGCATGAGCCCGGCCGGGCCGCTGACGGTAATCAAGGTGGGCGGTGGTCTGAGCGCGCTGCCCGGCGCGCTCGAATCTGTCGGAGCGGCTCTGGCCCGGCTCGGGCGGCGGCACCGGCTGCTCGTGGTGCCCGGCGGCGGTCCGTTCGCCGACGCGGTGCGCGCGTTCGACGCCCGAGCCAGGCTGCCGGCGGAGACGGCGCACTGGGTGGCGATTCTCGCGATGGACCAGTACGCGCACGTGCTGGCCCATCGCATCGCGGGTGCTGCGCTGGTGGAGGAGCCCGCAGGCCTGGCCGCGGCGGTCGGGCCGGCCGCCGTCGCGGTGCTCGCGCCGTATCGCTGGCTCCGCGCGGCGGACCCGCTGCCTCATACCTGGGACGTGACCAGCGACAGCGTGGCAGCTTTCGTGGCCGGTGCGCTCGGTGCGAGCCGGCTGATCCTGATCAAGCCGGCGAAGGGCGGCGCGGAGCTGACGGATCCGTGCTTCGGCTCCGTGCTGCCGGCAGGGCTGCCCTGGTGCGCGCTCGGGTGGGAGGAAGCCGGGAAGCTGGAGGAGGCGCTCGGTTGACCGCGCCCAGGCGCGGCTAGGCGGTGCGCAGCCGGCGACCGGGTCGGGCGGCGGCCCGCTTGACCGCCAGGAGCGGCGCAAGCCCGGATGCCGGAACCGGCCGGCTGAAGAGGTAGCCCTGCATCGCGTCGCATCCCTGGCGCAGCAGCACCTCGCGCTGGGCATCGGTCTCGATCCCCTCGCCCACGACCCGGAGCCCGAGCGCGTGCGCCATGGCGATGATCGCGGTGGTGATCGCGGCGTCGTCGGGCGAGGTCGCGATCTCGCGCACGAAGGAGCGGTCGATCTTCAACGTGTCCAGCGGGAGGTGCTTGAGGTAGCTGAACGACGAGTACCCGGTACCGAAGTCATCCACGGCAAGATGCAGCCCCATCGCCCGGAGCGCGTGCAGCGTCCCGGTGTCCTCCCGGTCGTGGTTCACCAGCAGGCTCTCCGTGAGCTCGAGTCCGAGGAAACGCGCCTCGAGCCCGGTGCGCTGGAGAATCCGCGCGATCGTATCGGGCAGACTACGCGTGAGCTGCCGGCTCGACAGATTGACCACGACCCGGATCGGGGGGAGCCCCGCCTCCTGCCAGGCGCGGTTCTGGGCACAGGCGGCCTGCAGCACCCATTCGCCCAGCGGGACGATCAGCCCGTTCTCCTCGGCCAGCGGAATGAACTCCGACGGCAGCAGCAGACCGAGCTCCGGATGACGCCAGCGCACGAGCGCCTCCGCGCCGACCGGTGCGCCGGTCCGCGCGTCCACGACCGGCTGATAGTGCAGCTCGAACTCCTCGCGCTCGAGCGCCCGCCGGAGCGCATTCTCCAGGGTGAGCCGCTGCAGCGCGCTCGTGTTCATCGAGCGGGAGTAGGTCTGGTAGCTGCTCCCGCCCTGCTCCTTTGCCTTGTACATCGCCGTGTCGGCGTGCATCAGCAGCGTATCGATGTCCTCCCCATCCTCGGGGAAGACCGCGATCCCAATGCTCGCATTGACGAAGATCTCCTGGCCGGCCACCCGGATCGGGTGGGCCAGGCTCGAGAGGATGCGCCGAGCAAGCTTGGTGGCGTCCTCGGGCCGCGCGAGGCCCGGAATGATCACCGTGAACTCATCGCCGCCGAGTCGGGCCACGTCGGCGGTAATCGCCTCCTGCGCGGGCCCGACCTCGTCCTCCCGGTCGCGGCACGACGCGCGGAGCCGGAGAGCCACCTGCTGCAGGAGGTGGTCGCCCGCCTCGTGACCGAGCGTATCGTTGACGCGGCTGAAATGGTCGAGATCGATGAAGAAAGCACCCACCAGCTTGTCCGTCCGCCGGGCGTGGTCCAGGGCCTGCGCCAGCCGCTCCTTGTACGAGAGCCGGTTCGGCAGGCCCGTGAGGCTATCGTAGTAGGCCAGCGAGCGCACCTGCTCCAGCATCTGCGCATTCACCAGGGCCACGGCCACCTGGTCAGCCAGCCGCCGCACCTGCACCCGCTCTTCCTCGCCCGCGAGGCTCGTGGTGCGGTCGCCGACCGAGAGAATGCCGACCAGTTGCTCGCGGAACCGGAGCGGCAGCACCAGCACCGAGCGCGGCCCCAGCCGCAGCAGCGGGTCGAGGTACGCCGGCATCTCCCGGGTCGCGTCCAGCAGGATGAGGTCCGGCCCGTCGAGCAGGTCCTGCACGTCCTCGGATCGGAGCTCCACGCGCGCGGTGTGCCGCATGTCGTCGCAGTAGTCGTAGACCACGCCCATCAGCGACTTGCCCCCGTCGGGTGACCCCAGGGTGACACCGACCATGTGACAGGGGAAGACATCCCGGGTTCGGGCCAGAAGGGTATCTACAATGGATGAGACGTCCGTCGCGGACAACACCGCGCGATCGAGCTCCGCCGCGGTCGAGAGCGCCTGGAACTGCCGCCCGAGCTGGACCGCCATGGTGTTGAACGAGGCGGCCACTTCCTCGAATTCGTCCCGGCTGCTCACCGACACCCGGCTCGCGAAGTCGCGCTGAGCGATGCGCCGGGTCCCCTGCTGCAGCTCGGCCAGCGGGATCAGACTCCGGCGGATCTGGCTGCCGCTCAACAGCAGCACACCGACGCCGGCCAGCGCCACGACCCAGAAGAAGACGCGGGAGAACTGCACCACCGGCCCCAGCACCTCCTGCTCGTCCTCGCTCAATACCAGCGTCCAGCTCGGCGCCGCGAATACTTCGTCAAGCAGAATCGGCCAGGAGGAAGTAACGAACGGCGCGCCGGCCGAGTCGCGCGGAGCGGGCTCGTCGGGCAGGGGCGCCGCTTCCCTGATCGGATCCGTCAGTGCGACCAGCGCCGCCTGGGTCGACCGGAACAGCACCTGTCCCGATTCGTCCACCAGCGACACCGTGGTGGTGGGCGACGGCATGCCGGTGGCGAGCGTGGCCCAGAGAAACTCGGGGCTCACCTCGCCGACGAGCGTGCCGCCGATCACGCCCCGACGCTCGACCCGGCGCAGCATGAAGATGCGGCGCCCCAGCCCGGGGCCGGGCTCATTCAGGATGACGGGCAGACCGAGCCGCAGGTTCTCACGATCGGCCGGGGAAAGCGGCGGAGGCGCGTCGAGCTGGCCGGAGACAGGCAGGCGCCGCCCGCCATCCTCCAGGAACTCGAGCGCCGTGAAGCGCTGGCTCGCAAGGAGGTCGAGACCGGTGTTGAGCAGCCGGCCCGACGACGATGCCGAGGAGTCCGCAGGCCTGCCGCTCCCCAGCTGGATCAGGGCGCGTGGGGGGATGCTCCTGAGGGTGGCGTCGAGCAGGAGCAGCCGTTCGTAGATGGCGAGCCCCAGGGCCTTGTTGGCCTGGTGCAGGCGGCGTTCGCTCTGGGCGCGGAGCTCGCGGGTGACGTGCCCATAGGACACGGCGGCGACCGCGGCGATGGGGATGAGCGCGCAGCCGATGAACAGCAGGAACAGTCGGCGCCCGAACCTGCTCTGCAGCGGCGCCGGAGCAAGGGTCACAGAGATGACTCGCCGTGCGAGAGAGATCAGGGGCACATCGGCCGCGCGCGCAACGCGTTGCACGCCGGGAACGGGCCCTTGCATCGAGCAAGGGCTGTGCCCCGTGACCGGTGCGCCAAAGCGCTTGTGATCAAGAGAGTTGTGAACGTGAGAAATGCCGGGCGGGCAGAGCGGCGCGGCATTTCGCCCAGGTGGAGCGGTCAGGCCGCGGCTGGACGGCTCCGGAGATCGGCGATCAGCTCGCGCAAAGCCACGAGCACCCGCTCGTCACCCTCACGCAGGAGCGCGGCGAGAATGTGTTTGCAGACCCGGTCGCGCCAGAGATGGTCGCCGCAGTCGCAGCGCGGATGGCTGGTGGTGTAGAGATCGACCCAGTGATGGTGCGCACCGCCGGCCACACGGTAGCGGCCCGGTGCGGTTCGCGCGGCATGCAGTTGGAGGCTGCGCTCGAGCCGATCGGCGCTCACGCCGCCGGCAGCCTCGAAATCAATGGCAGGCTCAGGCATCTGGTCCTCGGTTGGGAGGCTGTTCAGGATACCCAAATATATGCCGAAACAGCACAGGAGCGCAACTTGGCGACCGGCGCTATGCTGTTCAATGGCAACGCCTTGTGGCACTACCTGCAGCAGTGGGCTGGAGCCGGGTCGCTGGGGAAAGGCCGGACGCCAGCGCTCGCCTGAGTGCGCGGACGCGTTCCTCCAGCAGCACTCCCTCCCTGCCTCCATCGCATGCGGCGCCGCGCACGCCGACCACGTCGGCCGGCAGGGGCGTCACGGCCCGGACCCCATCGGCGTCGAGCGAGCCCGCCAGCGCCACGAGGAGTCCAGCTTCCTTCGCCGCGACGATCCACTCGCATAGCGCCGCCGGGGCCATGTGCTGGAGCAGATCACGTCCGTCCTTGCGCCAGGTATCCAGCAGGACGCCGTGCGCGCCGGCGTCCGCCGCCATGCGAGACACGACGCCGGGCGCCGGAGCGTCCGCGGCCTCGTGATCCGCGTAGGCCACGACGACCAGGGACGCTCGGCTGTCCCACACGGCCCCCATCGCGCCGTCCACCAGACGCCGCGCCGTCGAGGGGCACGAGGTCGACGCCAGCCCCAGCTTGACATACACGGCGCCCGCCCGCGGGCCAACCCCGTCCAGCGCTTCGAGCGCGGACGACACGGACCCGGCGGCCGTCCCATCGTCCGCGAGATCGCCGAGCGCCACGCTGAGCGGGATGTGGCGCGGCAGTGCAAACGCGATTGCCGCGAGCACCGCCGGGGTCACCGCGCCAAGCGATCCCGCGGACGGCTCCTTCGCGTCCACGATCTCCGCGCCTCCGGATACCGCGGGCCCCACCTCCGCCGCCGATCGCACGCTCACCAGCAATCGCATCCGCGCTCCCTTGTGAGATGCTAAGGCCCTGATATGTTGAGATTTGGCAAGGTAGTGCGGGGCGGCCACAAAGGGGAGACAGCGTGGAGCTCGACGGGAAGATCGTGCTGGTGACCGGATCGTCCAGCGGAATCGGCCAGGCGATCGCGCTCGCCTGCGCGCGGGCGGGCGCCGACGTCGCGGTCACCTACCGCGCCAACAGCGACGGCGCGGAGGGAACGGCACGGGAGATCCGCGCGCTGGGACGCCGGGCCGAGGTGTTCCAACTGGACGTGAGCCGGGAAGCAGAGATCGGCGCGCTCGCCACGGCGCTGCGTGAGCGGTTGGGTCGGGTGGACTCGTGGATCAACAACGCCGGCGCCGACATCCTGACGGGCGCGGGTGGGCGGCTCTCCCGGCTCGAGAAGCTCGACCGCGTGCTGGCGGTGGATCTGCGCGGGACGATCCTGGCGTCGTGGGCGGCAGTGGAGATGATGCGCGAGCGGGGCGGCACCATCATCAACATGTCGTGGGACCATATAGCCCACGGCATGGAGGGAGAGAACCCGATCCTCTATTCCGCCGCCAAGGGCGGGATCGCGAGCTTCAGCAAATCGCTCGCGCGCGAGGTGGCGCCCCGCATCCGGGTCAACATCCTCGCGCCCGGCTTCATCGAGACCGCGTTCGGCGAGCAGGCCGAGTCGGCCTGGCACCGAGGCGTGGCCGAGCGCACGCCACTGCGGCGCTGGGGCCGGCCCGAGGATCTGGCCGGCGCGGCCATCTTCCTCGCCTCCGATGCCTCGAGCTTCATCACGGGGCAGATGATCATGGTGAACGGTGGAATGGTCATGTAGCCGTCAGTTCAGTCAGCCATGGAAGGAGCATGCAATGCCGGCAACGAAAGAGAAGACCTATAACGACGCGGAGATCGCCCAGCGGCTGAAGGAGCTGCCCGGCTGGTACTTCGAGGACGGCTGGATCCGGCGGGTGTACAAGACCGACGGCTGGCCTACGACCACCATGCTGGTGAACGCCGTGGCGTACCTCGCCGAGGCGGCGTACCACCACCCGGACCTGTCGGTGACCTGGGGGCGCCTCACGGTGAAGCTCCAGAATCACGCGGCCGGCGGAATCACGGACAAGGACTTCGAGCTCGCCCGCAGGATCGAGGACGTGGTGCTGTGGCGGCCAACTGGGGGGGCGCTCGAAGGCACGCCGAACAAGTGGGTGCGGCCGGGGGAGCCGAAGTAGGGCGGTCGGGCGGTCAGGTGGCCGTGCGGTCCGGGGTGGACGAATGGTAGATCAGGGGCCTGGCCGCGTGCTCTTCGTCACCGGCCGGCTCGCCGAGCCGGCGCTCAGGCGCGTGCTCGGCGAGATGGACTCGCCCTTCAAGTCGGAGGTCGCCGTCCTCGGGATCACCGTGGCGGCGCTGATGACGACGCCGTGGATCGCGCGGTTCCTGGAGGTGCCGCCCGGCACCGACCTGGTGCTCCTCCCCGGCCTGGTGGAAGGGGAGACGGCACTCCTGAGCGAGCGGTTCGGCGTGCGGGTGGAGAAGGGCCCCAAGGACCTTCGCGAAATCCCCCGCTACTTCGGCCAAGCCGCGGCCGCCGCCGATTACGGCGCCTACGACATCGAGATCCTCGCCGAGATCAACAACGCGCCGAAGCTGTCGAGGGAAGCAATCCGCGCGGCGGCCGACTACTTCCGCGCGAGCGGCGCCGATGTGATCGACATCGGCTGCACGCCCGGCCTCGCCTTCCCCGCGCTGGGTGACGTGGTGCGCGAGCTTCGCGATGCGGGGATGCGGGTGAGCATCGACAGCTTCGACCCCGGCGAGATCAGGACGGCGGTCGCGGCCGGGGCGGAGCTGGTCCTCAGCGTCAACGGTTCCAATCTGGAAGTGGCGGGCGATCTGGGCGGCGGCGGCATCCGCGTCGTTGCCATTCCCGAATTCGGCGAGGGCATCGACAGCCTCGCGCCCACCTTGGAGGCGCTCGAGCGGCATGGCGTGGGCTGCCTCATCGACCCCGTGATCGAGCCGATCGGCTTCGGCTTCATGGCGTCGCTCGAGCGGTACGCCGAGGTCCACCGCCGCTATCCGGAGGCGGGACAGATGATGGGCGTGGGCAACCTCACCGAGCTCACCAGCGCCGACACGACGGGCGTCAACGCGATCCTGCTCGCCATCGCCGAGGAGACCGGGGTCCGCGCGGTGCTCACCACCGAAGTGATCCCGTGGGCGCGGGGCGCCGTCCGCGAGATCGACATCGCCCGGCGCCTCATGTACCACGCCGTGCATCGCCGGACCATCCCCAAGAACGTGGACGACCGTCTGGTGACGGTGAAAGACCCAGTGATCCTCGAGTACGACGAGGCCGAGCTCCGGCAGCTCCAGGCCGCGGTGAAGGACCCGAACTTCCGGATCTTTACCGACCGGACCACCATCACCGTATTCAACCGCGAGCTGTTCGTGCGCGGCACCGATATCCAGGAAATCTTCGCCCAGCTCGGGGTGGACGAGGCCACCCACGCGTTCTATCTGGGGCGGGAGCTGGCCCGGGCAAAGCTCGCGATCACCCTGGGCAAGACCTACCGCCAGGAGGGGGCGCTCTCCTGGGGTTA
>JAICLE010000100.1 GCA_025927545.1 Gemmatimonadales bacterium | reverse complement strand
CTTGCGCGGGATTGGGTCGTGCGCGGCCGGCACGATCCCTCGCTCCGCTGGGGATGACAGTCGACAGTCCATGGATGACAGTCGACAGTCCATGGATGATAGTCGGCAGTCTCTGGGTCGACCGGCTATGCTGGAACGACAGGCTCACCCGGCCTGCACGATCCCGCGGCACTCCCCGAATCCGATCCGTGCCGCGCCCGGCCGCTCGGCGTAGCCGCGCATGATCACCTCGTCCCCGTCCGCCAGAAACCCCCGCGTCTCCCCGGTCGGCAGTGTCAGGGGCTCGGCGCCGCGGCGGGTGAGCTCGAGCAGCGACCCGTAGGAATCCTTTGCCGGCCCCGAGATCGTGCCGCTCGCGATGAGGTCGCCCGGGCGGAGATTGCAGCCGTTGCTGGTGTGGTGGGCCAGCATCTGCGCCGCGGTCCAGTAGAGGTCGGCCGCGCGGCCGCGGCTCAGCCGGGCCGGCTGCAGCCCCTCGAGCCGCATGCGCGCGGAGGTGAGGTACACTTCGACCACGATGTCGAAGCCGCCATGCGACCGGTTTGCCGGGGACGCAAGGTACGGGAGCGGCGCGGGATCACCCTCGGGCCGTGGCGCGGCCGGCACGCGGAACGGCTCGAGCGCCTCGAGCGTCACCAGCCACGGCGACATCGTCGTCATGAAGCTCTTGGCGAGGAAGGGGCCGAGCGGCTGATATTCCCAGCTTTGCACGTCGCGGGCGGACCAGTCGTTGACCAGCGCGAGCCCGAAGAGGTGCGCCTCCGCCTGGTCGACTGGCACCGGCTCGCCGGGCGGATTGCCGGTCCCCACGAGAAAACCCACTTCCATCTCGTAATCCAGCGCGCGCGTCGGCGCGTATGCCGGGGCATCGGCCTTCGGATCCTTGAGCTGCCCCTTCGGCCGGCGCACCGGTGTCCCGCTGATTACGACGGAAGACGCGCGGCCATGATAGCCGATCGGCACCCACTTGTAGTTGGGCAGCAGCGGATTGTCGGGCCGGAACATGGCGCCGACGTTGGTCGCGTGGTGTACCGAGGCGTAGAAGTCGGTGTAGTCGCCGATCGCGGCCGGGAGCAGCAGCTCGGCCGCGCGCATGGGGACCAGGACACGATCACCCAGCCGGCGATTGGCGCGGTGCGCGGGCGAGCCGCTCGCGAGGAGCGCGCTCGCCTGCTGCCGGAGCGCCGCCCAGCTCTCGCGGCCGAGCCCGAGGAGCGGGTTGAGTGTCGCGGCCGCGCACGCCTCGCCCGCCCGCTCGGCGACGCCGGTGAACCATCCCTCGTCGTGGCAGGCGGCGAGGTCGAGGATCTCGTCGCCGATGGCCATGCCGACCCGGGCCGGCTCGTCCTCGTCATCCCGCGGGCGGAAGACGCCGAAGGGGAGATTCTGGATGGGGAAGTCGGGGTGGCCTCGAGCGGAGTCCACCCAGGAGGTGAGGGTGGGGTCGTGGGTCTGGTTCACGGGGGCTCCGGACGGAAAGACGGGAAGTCGGAAGGACGGAAAGGGGAGAGCTGCGGGCCGGGGCGCAGTCATCCCGAGCGCAGCGAGGGATCTTGCCCCGGAATGGCTCGGAGCCAGCGAGCAAGATCCCTCGCTGCGCTCGGGATGACAATAGGCGCGGGGACAGGTGCGCGGTGCGCCGTTAGCCTCGCTCTGCCCGTCCTTCCGTCCTTCCGTCCTTCCGTCCTTCCGTCCTTCCGTCCTTCCGTCTTACCCCCTCAGCGCCACCATCCCCGCCACCGCGAGCGCCAGCAGCGCCAGGCCGGCGAGGACCAGCCATGACCGCCGGAGCGGCGCGGTGGGGAAAGGGGCGGCCGGCGGCGTGGCTTCGACCGAGGCCGATGACACGGCGGCTTCCGGAATGGCCGGCATTCCCGACGCGGGTGTGAGCCCGGCGGCGCCGAGGGCCCGCACGAATTCAATGGTGGAGTCGAACCGCTCGTCGGGGTCGAGCGCGAGCGCGCGGCGAATCGCGCGGTCGGCGGTGTCGGGGACGTCGGCACGGGCCGCGCGCACGCTCGGCACCGGCGCGGTGAACCGCTGGGCGATGATGGCGGCCCCCGACCCGCCGGTGAACGGAGGCCTGCCGGTGAGCATCTCGAAGCACACCACGGCCAGCGAATACTGATCGGTCCGGGCGTCCACCGTGCGCTGGCCGGTGGCCTGCTCGGGCGCCATGTAGGCCGGCGTGCCGAGCGCGAGCCCGGCCTGGGTGAGCCGCGACTCGTTGGACCCACCGAGCGCGCGGGCAATGCCGAAGTCGGCCACGAGCGTGTCGCCATCGAGCGTGAGCAGGATGTTCTCGGGCTTGATGTCGCGGTGAATGACGCCCTCGCGGTGCGCGTAGTTGAGCGCGCGGCCCGCCTCCGCCGTGATCCGGAGCGCCTCGTCGAGCGGGAGCCGGCCTTCGCGCGCGATCCGGTCGTGGAGACTCTCGCCCCGGACGTAGGGCATCGTGTACCACAGCAGTCCCGCGGTCTCGCCGGAGTCGTGGACGCTCAGGATGTGCGGGTGCTGGAGCCGCGCCGCCGTGGTGATCTCGCGGCGGAACCGGTCGGCGCCCATCGTGACGGCAAGCGCGGGCCGGAGCAGCTTGAGGGCCACGGGACGGCCGTGCTTGACGTCGCGGGCGAGATACACCGTGGCCATGCCGCCTCGGCCGAGCTCCTGCTCGAGCACGTAACTGCCGCTCAGTCCGTGCTCGAGCACCGCGCGTGGATCGTTCGGGAGCGACCTGTGGGACCGGGTGGTGGAAGACTCCAATTCGGCATACCCCTGGGTAGAGGAGCATTCGCGGGAGCGGGAGCTCGCCGGGTGCTGCGATGGGCGCGGAACAGGGCGTGCGACTCGCCAGACGCACGCCAGCGCAGGCCCGGTGAGCAGCGTCAAGAACTCAGGCGGTACGCCCGACCGGGCAGCCCTCCGCCAACGTCTTGCCTGGCAAGCCATTCGCCTGGCGGTCCGATCGCCGAGGCGGCGGGACTGTAGGGTTTCTCGAGCCTCTCACGTGGCCGGCGCAGGCCGAGCTGTACACTCCCGCGCAACAAAAGAGTGGCGCCGGAACCGCAGGGCTGGGCCGTGCCCTTGAGATCGGCTTGATGGCGCCGGTCCAGGATATAACCGCGAGAAGGCCAACGCGCCCCGGCGCTACACGACGAGAGAGGACACCCCCATGCCCCGCACACGTTGGTTCGCGCCCGCACCGGTCGCCCGCCTGACGCTGGCCCTCATTCTGGGCACGGTCGGCTGCCGGGACGCCGAGTCGCCCACCGCGCCAGTATCTCCCCCACCCGAGCTCGCGGTCACAGCCCCGGCCGGGGCGCTCGACTTCGTGCAGGTGAGCACCGGAACGTTCCATACCTGCGGGGTCATCAGCGACGGCCGCGCCTACTGCTGGGGCGGAGACGACAAGGGACAGCTCGGCGACGGCAAGATGCCGATCAACATCTCGATCACCCGGCCGGTGGCGGTGCTCGGCGGGCTCCGCTTCCGCCACGTGAGCGCGGGCTACGAGCACACCTGCGGGGTCACCACCGACAATCGGGTGTACTGCTGGGGACTGAACTACTTCGGCCAGCTCGGTCGCGGCACCCAGGGAAGCGACAACTTCTCGTTCGCGACGCCGGCCGAGGTCCTCGGCGGGCGGCGGTACCGGCAGGTGCGCGCCGGCTATTCCCATACCTGCGCCATCACGCTCAACGACGTGGCCTTCTGCTGGGGCGATAACAGCAACGGCCAGCTCGGTGACGGCACCACCACCTGGAGACCGCAGCCGGTCCGGGTGCGCGGCGGACTTCAGTGGGCCCAACTGAGCGGCGGCGGCAACCACACCTGCGGCGTGACCCGGTCGGAGCAGCTCTACTGCTGGGGCCAGAACAACTACGGCCAGCTCGGCATCGGCAATACCACGAACAGCCTGAGTCCCGTCCCGGTCTCGGGCGGGCGCCAGTTCCAGCAGGTGGATGCCGGCGGCTATCACACCTGCGCCGTCACCACGGCCAACGCGGCGTACTGCTGGGGCTTCAACTTCGTCGGCGCGCTGGGCGACGGCACCACCATCGAGCGCCACACGCCCGGCGCGGTGGCCGGCCTGCGCAAGTTCGACCACGTGAACGCGGGCGACCTGCACACCTGCGGGGTGACCCTGGCCGGGAAGGGCTTCTGCTGGGGCCGGAACGAGTTCGGCCAGCTCGGCGACGGCACGGCGATCAATCGTACGAAGCCCGTCCTCGTCGCTGGGGGGCTGGACCTGCAGATGGTGAGCGCGGGACTCTTCCATACCTGCGCCATCACGACGGACCACCGCGCCTGGTGCTGGGGCAGCGGCGGCCTGCTGGGGGACGGAACGACGACGCGCCGGTTCGAGCCGGTCCCGGTGCTGGGGCCGAGCTGAACGGCGGCTCAGGCCCACCCGAGGTGCCGAGCTTCCTCTACAGGCTCGGTGAAGGAGCAGGAGCCAAACGAGAGGATGCTCCGGGCCCGCGCCGCGTCGATCGCGGCGCGGGTCAGTTGGTGCCCGCGCCATTCGATCATGTCAGGCCGCACGCGCAGCGCCTGGGGGTCACGCTCCTCGAGCAGGCGGAGAGTGTCGGCGTCGGGCAGCCCCTGCCGGAGAAAAGCCGCCGCGAGGAACAGGTTGAGGAAGCCGAACATCGTTCCGGCCGGACTGCCTGGCGCGTAGGTCAGGCGGTATTCACCCCGAAGCGGATGGTGAAGGCCGGCGGTGGCCTTGAAGGGAACGCCCGCGACAGTGCAGGCGCGGAGGAAGCGCACCAGGTCGGCGGGGGATGGGAACGCATCGGGGGTGACGCCGCCGGTGCGCACTTTTGCCCGGCCCCCTCGGCTGGCCAGCGCGGCGACAAGCGGCGTAGGGTCGCGGTCGAGCGGGATCTCGACGTAGGAGTGCGCCCACGAGGGGATCAGGTCCAGCAGCCGGTCGATGGCCTCGACGGAGTCCGCCTTCGCCTCGACGGAGTCGGCGGAGAGTGCCGGGACGCCGGCGGCCGCGTGGCGGCAGTTGAATTCACCGATCACCTCGAGCTCGTCGGCCGGAGCAGCGCCGAGGAGCACGCTCAGACGCCATCGCTCGGCCGGACTGCGCGGGGTGAGGGCCTCCGCCTCGCGCTCGAGCTCGCCCAGGCGCGCGGCGGGCACGACGAACCGGCCGAGCGCCCACGCATCGGGGCCGGCGCGGTGCTCGGCATACTGGCGGACGGCCGTGGCCATGTCGAGCGCGGCGGGCGGGAACAGGCCCGCGTAGTCGATGCTGCCGGCGAGCAGGGAGCGGAGCAGGGTATCGGGCATGGGCTGGAATCTAGGGTGCGGCGGGGACTCGCGGCGAGCGGTCGGCGGGTGCTGGTGTGCTTTGCGAGGGTTGCTGGACGCGGTGTCGGCCCGAGCGCTGTCGGCCCGAGCACTGGCAGGCCGGGCGCCGGCATCGCTTTCATCTTTGCCAACGCTGTCATCCCGAGCGCATGCGAGGGATCTTGCCGGCCGCGCTCGACCCATTCCCGGGCAAGATCCTTCGCATGCGCTCGGGATGACAGTCTTGCTGGCGATCGGGATGACAGAGGAGATCGTTCACCCATCCACCCCAAGCCCATTAGCTTCGATATGACAGAGGTCGCGACGATCCGGTGCCCCGCCTGCGGCGTGGAGAGCGCGAAGGAGCTGCCGGACGACGCGTGCCTCTACTTCTGGGAGTGCCCCGCCTGCGGGACCGTCGTGAGGCCCCGGCCGGGCGATTGCTGCGTCTTCTGCTCCTACGGTTCGGCACGCTGTCCGCCGAGCCGCAACCGGTAGCCCGCCATGTCCATCGCCACGATCAACCCCGCCACCGGCCAGACCCTCCGCACCTTCGCGCCGCTCACCGAGGGCGAGCTCGAGGCCCGCCTCCGGTGCGCGGCCGATGCGTTCCGCCGCCACTGCCGGACCCCATTCGCCGAGCGCCGCCGGCTGATGCTCGAAGCGGCGAAGATCCTGGAGGCCGAGAAGGACGCGTTCGGCCGGCTGATGGTGACCGAGATGGGCAAGCCGCTCAAGGCCGCCATCGAGGAGGCCGCCAAGTGCGCGCTCGGCTGCCGCTACTACGCGGAGCACGCCGAGCGGTTCCTGGCCGACGAGGTGATCGAGACCAGCGCGTCGAGGAGCTGGGTCGCCTGCCAGCCGATCGGGCCGGTGCTCGCGATCATGCCGTGGAACTTCCCCTTCTGGCAGGTGTTCCGCTTCGCCGCGCCGGCGCTGATGGCGGGCAACGTCGGCCTGCTCAAGCACGCGTCCAACGTCCCCCAGTGCGCCCTCGCCATCGAGGACATCTTCCGCCGCGCGGGGTTCCCGGAGGGGTGCTTCCAGACGCTGCTGGTCGAGACCGAGCGGGTGGAGGGGATCATCGCGGATCCGCGGGTGGCAGCGGTGACGCTCACCGGCAGCACCGGCGCCGGCAGTCACGTGGCGAGCGCCGCCGGGAAGGTCATCAAGAAGTCGGTGCTCGAGCTGGGCGGGAGCGATCCGTTCGTCGTCATGCCGAGCGCCGATCTCGAGGCCGCGGTGACCACCGCCGTCAAGGCGCGGGCGATCAACAACGGCCAGTCGTGTATCGCGGCCAAGCGGTTCATCGTGGCGGAGCCGATCGCGGAGGAGTTCGAGCGGCGCTACGTGGCCGGGTTCGAGTCGCTCACCGTGGGCGACCCGATGGATCTGGCCACCGACGTCGGCCCGCTGGCTACGGAGGCTCAGGTGAGGACCATTGCGGGCCAGGTCGAGCGCTCGGTGGCGGCCGGCGCGCGGGTGCTCACCGGCGGGAAGCGGCTGGAGCGGCCGGGGTTCTGGTACGCGCCGACCGTGCTGACCGGGGTCACGCCCGAGTCGCCGGCGTACCACGACGAGGTGTTCGGGCCGGTGGCGATGCTGTTCCGGGTGCGGAACATCGACGAAGCGATCCGGCTCGCCAACGACACCCCGTTCGGGCTCGGCGCCAGCGCCTGGACCCGCGACGCGGGCGAGCAGGCGCGGTTCGTGAGCGAGATCGACGCGGGCATGGTGTTCATCAACGCCATGGTGGCCTCGGACCCGCGGGTGCCGTTCGGCGGCGTCAAGCAGAGCGGGTACGGGCGGGAGCTGTCGTGGCCGGGGATCCGGGAGTTCGTCAACGCAAAGACGGTGTGGGTGAATGAGCCCGACGCGGTGAGCGCCCGGGTGCTGCCGGAGTCCGAGTAGGGCGGGCGGTCGGGCGGGCGGCCGCCTTTCCGTCCTTCCGTCCTTCCATCCTTCCGTCCTTCCCCCGATTGGTGACCCCCGCCACACCCCGTTCTCGTGCTTCCCGGTAAGTTCAATCCTCAGTACGTTCCATACCCCTTCCGTTCCGTTCGTGACCGCGCCAGCAGAGGGACCCATGTACATCGATCCCACGAGTGGGAGCTTGGCCCTGCAAGTTCTTGCGGCCGCGGCGCTGTCGGCCGTGGCCATGTTCAGCCGGGCACGCGAGGCCTCCAAGTCCTTCTTCCGGTCCCTGGTTTCGCGCGGCCGGCGGTGGACGGGCAGCCGCTAGACAGCTCGTTCCGCGACCCGAGCGGGTTCGTCTTTACCCGCGACGGCGTGCTGTACCGGCAGGTGAATCGGGTGTTCCGGGACGAGTTCGAGGCCGTCTCCGCGTCCGGCCTCTACGACGAGCTCGCCGGCAGCCGGCTCATGGTGCCGCACCGTCTCGCCTCGCTCAACCTCGCCGCCAGCAACGAGGCGGTGGCGGTGCTCGAGCCCGAGCCGATCGCCTTCATCTCGTATCCGTACGAATGGTCGTTCGGGCAGCTCCGCGACGCGGGGCTGCTCACGCTCGAGCTGCAGGAGCGCGCGCTGGTACGCGGCCTCACCCTCCGGGACGCCAGCGCGTACAACGTCCAGTTCGACGGCGGCCGGCCGGTATTCATCGACACGCTCTCCTTCGAGCCGCGCAAGGAGGGAGCGCCGTGGATGGCGTACCGCCAGTTCTGCGAGCACTTCCTGCTGCCGCTCGCCCTCATGAGCCGGGTAGACATCGGGCTCGGCTCGCTCCTCCGCACGCACCTCGACGGCGTTCCGCTCGAGCTCGGCGCCCGGCTCCTCGGCGCTCGGAGCTGGCGCAGCCTGGGGCTGCTGTTCCACGTCCGGCTTCACGCGGCGGCCCAGCGCCGCTACCGCGACCGCGCCCCGGGCGCGGCGGCGCAGCGGCCGGTGAACGCCGGGACGCTCCTGGGTCTGGTACGGAGCCTCCGAGCCGGCATCGAAGGGCTCGAGTGGAACCCCGCGGGCACCGAGTGGTCCGACTACACGAGCGACAACAATTACACCGCGGCGGCGGCCGGCTCGAAACGCGAGCTGGTGACCGACCTCCTGCGTGGTCGCGGCGTCAGGACCGTCTGGGACCTCGGCGCCAACACCGGCGAGTACAGCCGCGCGGCCCGCGCCGTGGCCGAGCGGGTGGTGGCGTTCGACGTGGACCCCGCCGCGGTCGAGCTCAATTACCGGCGGGTCCGCGCCGAGGACGAGCGCGGGATTCTCCCGCTGCTCATGGATCTCACCAACCCATCGCCGGCGCTGGGCTGGGCGCATCGCGAGCGGCACTCGCTCGAGCAGCGCGGCCCGGCCGACGCGCTGCTCGCGCTCGCGCTGGTGCACCACCTGGCCATCGGACACAACCTGCCGCTCGGGCGCATCGCGGAGTTCCTCGTCCGGCTGGGCCGGACGCTCGTCATCGAGTTCGTCCCCAAGAGCGATTCGCAGGTGCAGCGGATGCTGCGCTCGCGGCCCGACATCTTCCCGTGCTACACCCGTGAAGGCTTCGAGGCGGCGTTCCGGACGAGCTTCGAGATCGACGCGGTGCACCCGGTGGCGGGCTCCGAGCGGCTGCTCTATCTGATGACCGCGCGGAACGGGAGCGAGGCCGCGTGATGCGGAGGCTCGCCTCCCTCTACCCGTTCCTGCTGGTCCTTGTGCCCGTGCTGTTCCGGGCACGGGAGAGCCCCGGCTACTACACGCTCGCCGACCTGGCCCTCATCCTGGCCGTCCTGCTCGCCCTGACGGGCGCGGTGTACGCACTCGCGGCGGCCGTGTTCCGCGGGCGCGCCGAGGGGCGGCTTCCGGCGCTCGCCGCGTTCCTCGCGGTGCTGTGGTTCTTCGGCTTCGATACTGCCGCTCGCGCACTCCCCCGGGCGCCGCACCACTTGCAGTACCTCGCGCTCGCGCTGGCCGGCGTCGCCGCGTCGGTGGTGCTCTTTCGCTGGCTGGCGCGGCGCCCGGCGGTGCTCGGCAGGGTGGCGACCTTTCTCACCCTGACCGGGGCGTTGCTGGTGCTTCGGTCGGCGGTGGGGATCGGCGTCGAGGCGCGCCGGGCGCACGAGCAGGTGGCTCGGAGCGCGCTCACGCGCGAGCTGGCGCGTCCGATTGCGGGCCCGGCCACCGCGCCCGAGCCGCGGCGCGATGTCTACCTGATCGTGCTCGACGAGTACGCCAACGCGAGCGTGCTCCGCGACGCGCTCGGCTTCGACAACGGCGCGTTCGTGGACAGCCTGCGCGCGCTCGGCTTCTACGTGCCCGCGGCAGTCCGAAGCAACTACGGACACACGCTGCTCTCGCTCCCCTCGCTGCTCAATGCCGCCCATGTCTATCCGCTGGCCCGGGAGCTCCCGCCCGGGAGCACCGATCCGACGCTGCCCAATCATCTCCTGGCCCACGGCCGCATCGCGCGGTTTCTGCAGGCGCGGGGCTATCGCTACGTGGTGTTCCCGGCGCTCTGGTGGGGTGCCACTCGGACCAGCCCGATCGCGGATTCGGTGGTGCACGTGTGGCACGGCCTCGACCTCGACCGGGCGCTCGGCCGGACCGAGCTGCGCCGGACCCTCCGGCTCGGCACCCCGCTCGACTACCTCCACCGGGACGCGCGCTGGGACGGCGACTTCGTCCGGCGCACGCTCGATGGCGTGGCGCGGCTCCCGTCGGTGAAGCAGCCGGTCTTCGCCTTCGCCCACGTGCTGAGCCCGCACTTTCCTTACGTCCTCGACGCCACGTGCCGAATGCCGCCGCGGTTTCCCGTGCGCCCGGCCCGGACCGCCTACGTGGCCCAGCTCCAATGCCTGAACAGGATGGTGCTGGACATGGTGGGCCGGCTGATCCGGCAGTCGGACGTGCCGCCGGTGATCCTGCTGCAGGGCGACCACGGCTCGACCATGCTCGGCTTCGCCACGGCAAGGACGGCGGAGCAGGTCTCGGCGCCGGAGGCATGGGAGCGGTTCGGGGCGTTCGGGGCGTACTACCTGCCGGACGGCGGTGCGGCCGCGTTCGGGGACACCGTAACGGTCGTCAACGTGCTGGGCAACGTGCTGCGGAAGTACTTCGGGGCCCGGCTGCCACGGGAGCCGGACACGCAGTACCTGTCGGTGGAGCGGGCGCCATTCCGGCTGGTGCGGGTGGATCCGGAGTGGCTGGCGGAGGGCGGGCGGAGGGCGGCGGTGGCGGAGCGGGGGCGGGGTGGGCGCATGGACGGGACTGTCATCCCGAGCGGAGCGAGCGTGCGCATGGACAGTTTGTCAGCGCTCCCGCCATGACCGCGCTCTCCCCCGGCGCGCTCTGGTGGGTGCTCAAGCACGCCTTCATCGGCTGGTGGAACGACAACGTCCCCCGGCTCGGGGCATCATTGGCGTACTACACGCTGTTCGCGCTCGCGCCGATCCTCATCGTCGCCATCGCGGTGGCCGGGCTGGTGTTCGGCGAGCAGGCGGTGCGCGGCCAGATCGTGGGGCAGATCAGCGGACTGGTGGGCGATCAGGGCGCCCGCGCGGTGCAGGCGATGCTCGAGGGCGCGGCCAAGCGATCCTCGAGCATCCCGGCGACGGTGATCGGTCTCGTCACCGCCTTTCTCGGCGCCACCGGCGCGTTCATCGAGCTGCAGAACGCGCTCAACGCCATCTGGCGGGTGAAGCCCCGGCCGGGTACGAGCGTGAAGGCGTTCCTGCTGCAGCGGCTGGTGTCGTTCGGGCTGGTGGTGGGCGTGGGCTTCGTGCTGCTGGTGTCACTCCTGGTGAGCGCCGCGCTCGCGGCACTCGACCATTTCCTCGGAAACGCATTCCCCGGACTCGCCGTGCTCTGGTCGGCGAGCAGCGTGGTGGTCTCGCTCGGGGTGGTGACGCTGCTGTTCGCGATGGTCTACAAGGTGCTCCCCGACGTGCGCCTCGGCTGGCGCGACGTGTGGATCGGGGCGCTGGTCACGGCCGGGTTCTTCACGGTGGGAAAGCTGATCATCGGCCTCTACCTCGGCACCACCAGCATGGCATCGAGCTACGGCGCGGCGGGATCGGTGGTGGTGCTGCTGGTCTGGGTGTACTACTCGTCACAGGTGGTGCTGCTGGGGGCGGAGTTCACGCGGTTCTACGTGGAGCACTTCCGGGGGCGGCCGCCGCCGTCCAAGCATGCGGAGGTGGACCCGGCGCCGGAGGCGGTCGGGGGCAAGCCGGAGAAGTAGGAGTGGGCGAACGGTTGTCGGGTTCACCACAGAGGCACAGAGGGCACAGAGGTATCCCAAATTGGGAAGGCGCCTAGGACCTGGACAACACCAACAACTTGGTGGTGGCTCCGCTCCCTGATGCGCTCCGTGTCCGAGCCCCCTCTGTGCCCTCCGTGCTCTG
>JAICLE010000086.1 GCA_025927545.1 Gemmatimonadales bacterium | reverse complement strand
GTTCCTGGTGCTCGCCGCGCAGTACGAGAGCTGGTCCATCCCGTTCGCGGTCATCCTCGGCGTCCCCTTCGGCGTGCTGGGATCGTTCCTGGGCGTATGGCTCCGCGACATCCCGAGCGACATCTATTTCCAGGTGGGTCTCATTACGGTCGTGGGGCTCGCGGCCAAGAACGCGATCCTGATCGTGGAGTTCGCCAACGCGCTCCGCGCTCAGGGCGCCGGGGTGCTCGAGGCGGCCACCGAAGCCGCGCGCGAGCGGTTCCGGCCCATCCTCATGACGTCCTTCGCCTTCATTCTGGGCGTGGCGCCGCTCACCATCGCGAGCGGTGCGGGCGCGGCCAGCCGGCATTCGCTCGGCACCGCGGTGTTCTTCGGAATGCTCGGGGCCACGCTGGTGGCGATCTTCTTCATCCCTCTCTTCTTCGCCGTGATCCGGGGTCTCGCCGAGCGTTTCGGTCGGCGGACCCACGCGGCACCGGCGCCCGCCCCCGTCGAGGAGGGCGCGTGAGGCGCGGCGCGTGGGCGGTGGCCGCCGGCGTGCTCCTCACCGCGTGCGCGGTGGGACCAGGCTACCACGAGCCGGCGGTGGCGCCGGCCGGTACAGCCCTCCGAGTGAAGCCGGACTCCGCGGCACTTCGGAGCTTCTACGATTCCCTGGCCACCACGGCGGATTCGGTCACCGAGCAGGCGCGGCCCTCGGCAGCCGGGCCGGCCCCCCTCGTGGCCGATTCCGCCGACCTCCGCTGGCTCGAGGTCCTGCGGGACACCACCCTCGTTGGGCTGGTCCGCGCCGCGGTGCGGGACAACCGCGACGTGCAGACGGCCCAGGCTCGCATCCGGGAGTTTCGCGCGCAACTCGGCGTCACCCGCGCGGACCTGCTGCCCCAGCTCTCGGCCAACGGCTCGGTGAGCACCAACCAGATCGCCCTCGGCGCGTTCCCGCCGGTGCAGTTCGACGCCTTCCGGGTCACGGCCGATCTCGCGTGGGAGCTCGATTTCTGGGGACGAATCCGCCGCGGGGTGCAGGCATCGCGGGCCGACGTGCAGGCGGAGGAGGCAGGCTACCGCGCCACGCTGCTGTCGCTGGTGAGCGACATCGCCACCGCATACCTCGGCCTGGTGGAGCTCACCCAGGAGGAAGCGATCGCCGAGCGCACCCTGACCTCGCGCCGCAGCACGCTGGCGCTGGCACGCGACCGGTTCGCGCGCGGCGTCATCTCCGCGCTGGACGTGCACCAGTTCGAGGCCGAGGTGGCGGTGCCCGCGGCGGCCCTGGCCCAGGCGCGCCGGCTCCGCGCCGAACGCGAGCACCAGTTGGCGGCGCTGGTGGGACGGCTGCCATTCGACATTCCAGCCGGTGCCGAGCTGGCGAGCGCCGTCCAGCGCGTCCGGGTGCCCGACTCCATTCCGGCCACCCTCCTGGGCCGCCGCCCGGATGTCCAGGCGGCGGAGCGGGTGTATGCCGGGTCGGTGGCCCGCATCGGGGTGGCGCAGGCGGCGCGGCTCCCGCGCATCAGCATCACGGGCAACTACGGCAGCCAGGCCGCCACGGCCGGCGACCTCTTCACCAACAACACCGAGGTCTACCAGCTTCAGGGGGGCATCTCGGTGCCGCTCTTCACCGGCGGCCGGCTGGCCAATCAGGTCCGCGTGGCCCAGGCGCGCTCCGAGCAGGCGCGGCTCCAATTCGAGGGTACGGTCCTGCAGGCGTTCCGCGAGGCGAATGACGCCCTGGTCGCGGTGCGAACCAGCCGGGACCAGCGGGTGGCCCAAGCCAGCCAGGTGGCGGCGCTGCGCCAGGCCACCGAGCTGGCCGAGCTCCGCTACCGCGGCGGCGTAGCGAGCTATCTGGAGGTGCTCGACGCCCAGCGCGGGCTGTTCGCCGCAGAGCTGGCGTTGAGCCAGGCGCAATTGCTCGAGCTTGGCTCGGTGGTGCAGCTCTTTCGGGCGCTGGGGGGGAGCTGGGAGTAGCGGGCGCCCGCCCGCCCGATCTCGAATATCCGAACTGCACCCGGCGAGAGCATGACATCCCGGATGCTTCGCTGGTCAGCGGCGCGCCATTGCCGGCTGGAGCCGTCGACTTCGTACAGGGTTACGTCGCCGAGAGAGTGACGCAGACGGAGATCGACGGTGGGGCTGCCGCTCCTGTCCCATACGAATACAAGGCGGCGTCCGTCGGGCCGGACGAAGAGATGGTGGTACAGTTCGCCCGGCGTGCCGCGGGTCACGCGCACGTCGAGATCTCCGTCCGCCACCGTGATCGAGTCGCCGCCGAACAGCCGGACCAGCAGCCGCACGGTCGCGAACGCCGGCTTGGGTGTCCCGTCCCGCCGCACCAACCCGAGATAATAGTTTGGCGCGTCGCCGATCACGGGCGTGTCGAGCCGCTGGTCGCGGATCTCGTAAATGCCCAGATGCTCGACCCGTGGCGCGGCCAGGAAGGTGGCGAAGGCGCGAGCCCACCATTGGGCCTGCTCGCCCTCGGACCTGACGGGCGTGGTCGCGAACCCGGTCTCGTTGATCCACACCGGCCGGCGCCCGCAGAGCGAGTCGGCGGCAGGCAGGAACGCCGACGCGAAGCTCGGGCCGAGGTAGCGCTCCACGCTCACGGAGTCCGGGGTCCAGGTTTCGGGGTAGGCGTGGAATGGCAGGACGTCAAACGGAGCGCCCTTCGTCCCGCCGGCGCAGGCGTGCTCCAGCCACTCGGCGTCGGGCCAGACCATGCCGCCGAGGAGAACCGCGGCCGCGGGGTCGCCTCGTCGGACGCCGGCCGCGCCCGCGCGAAGCACCGCGGCGTACTCATCCG
The DNA here is from genome assembly GCA_025927545.1 of Gemmatimonadales bacterium. GTDB lineage: Bacteria > Gemmatimonadota > Gemmatimonadetes > Gemmatimonadales > GWC2-71-9 > CAVVWJ01. Next base: position 10,653 of record JAICLE010000086.1, on the reverse strand, counting down.
CGCTGCCGTCCCACCAGAGCGGCACGTTCTCCTCGTTGTAGATCTCGTACGAGCGAACCGAGTAGGGGGCGAGCGCCCGCGCCACCGTTTCGACGAAGCGCGACCACTCCCCCGCCCGCCTGGGCGGATCGTTCCAGGCCTGATCGTCCCGGCCGCCGCGGGCGGCCCAGACCGGGGTGTAGCCCAGGTAGGGGCGGAGCGTGATCCCCATGCTGTCGGCCAGCGCGGCGAAGGCGCGGAGCCACGCGAGATCGTACCGGCCCGGCTCGGGCTCGTAGTCGTCCCAGCCGAAGCTGCCCCGCCAGGCCGTCACGCCGAGCTCGCGGAACAGCGCGAAGTCGCGCGCCACCAGCCGCAGGTCGGTGCCCTTGTCGTAGTCCTCGAGCACCGCGAACGAGATCGGCTTCGCGACGGGGGGCGTGCGGACCGGTGCGCAGGCGAGGAGCAGCGCGAGGACCGCGGCCGCCACGGCGCGCGGGAAGAAGATCATTCGCCTCCCGCCCCCCGCGCTCCCGCCCAGACCCGCTGGAGCAGGTCCCGGCTGTAGGCCAGGTGGTGGCTGTCCGGCGTGGACACCTCGAGCGTGCTGGTTCCGTCGTAGCCGAGCTGCGCCGCGGTACTGAAGTCACCCGGGAAGTTCTCGAGCATGAGGCCCACGCCATGGCTCTCCGCATAGGGCATGAGCTCGCGGAGCGTCGCCAGGTTTCGGTCGATGAAGAACCGCCGGTCGTGCATCGCCGCCTGGCGGTCGGGGTGGAGGGTCAGGTAGCGCGCGCCGACGGCGGCGAACACATCCACGCAGCGATGGAGCTCGACCACGACGGCGCGGCGATCTCCTCGATCCCGCTCGCGAGCGGCAGATAATAGGCGGTGTGACCCACCACCGCGAGTCCGTGCCGCTCGAGCGCGCGCCGTATCTGAACCGGGTCCACCAGCCAGGATGCGGCCCGCGGGGGCTCGAGCGTCAGATCGACGAAACCGAAGCCCGGCGACGCGATCCATTCGATCACGACTACTTCGGCGAGGTGCCGCCGGTCCGGCTCTGCGGGATGCGCGACAACTGCGTGCAAGGTCTCGCGGTCCGGGCGGAAGGCGACTGAGTCCGGGTCCCTTCGCGTTCCGGGGTGCGCCCCGTAGATTCGGGGCGATGCTGCTTCACTCGCTCCAATCCGTGCTTCTGGTGCTCGCGCTGCCGGCCATGCTGCCCGCTCAGGCACCGCTCCCGTCGGCACCCCGCCGGCGCGCGTCGGTCGGTGCCGAGGTCGGGTATTCACGGACTACCCTGAGCGGGCCCGACGCCCAGGGGCTCCGGAGCCGGCAGGGCGCGATCACCGGCCTCTTCGTGCAGGCGCCGCTGGGTGGCCCACTGAGCCTCCGGCCCGAGCTCCTCTTTGCCCTCAAGGGCGGGCGGGCAGAGGCCAGCGTCGAAGGTGGGGGCACCGCCCAGCTCGACATCGAGCTCGCCTACATCGAGGTCCCGCTGCTGCTCCGGGTCGGCCTGCCGCGGGGCCGCGTCCGGCCGATGCTGTTCGGCGGCCCCGCCGGCGCGCTCCAGATCGGCTGCGATCTGCAGCTCATCGGCTCCGACCAGCCTGTCCGCTCGACCTGCGACGCCGCCGAGTTCGCGGTGTTCCGCCAGCTCGATTTTGCCCTCGTGGTCGGCGGCGGCATCGAGGTGCGGTGGCCGCAATCCTCCCTCTCCCTCGAAGGCCGCTATACCGGTGGCCTGCGCTCGGTACTCGATCAGTTCGACGTGCGCAACCGGGGGTACGGGGTGGTGCTGGCGCTGACGTTCTGAGGACGAAAAGACGGAAGGACGGAAGGGGTGCGGGCACGGGCACTGTCATCCCGCGCCTGAGCGGATCGAAGGGGAGGGATCTACTCGTCCGCGGGTCGAGCTCGGCCCGGCAAGATCCCTCGCGGCGCTCGGGATGACAGCGCCGCCCGAAGGTACATTCCGTCCTTCCGTCTTTCCAACCTTCCGTCTTCAGAACAGGTACCGACCCCCCACCTGAAACTGTCGCGGCTCGCCGAGGCCGCTTCGGATCGTACCGTCGAAGTTGAGGAACGTGCCGCCCGAGGCCGGGTCCTTGAAGTTGTCGGCGTTGGTGACATTGAAGACTTCGAAGATCGCCTCGAACGTGCCCTGCCGGCCGAAATTGAACGGACGACTCAGCCGGATGTCCCAGGAGAAGTAGCCGTTGTCTCGGCGGATCGTGTTCCGCTGCAGGATGTGGCCGTCGGGGCAGATGCGGTCGGCGGGCTGCGTCGCGCGCTCGCCCGTGCCCTGATTGTCGGCCCCGCACGCCTCGGAGGCCGGCTGGGGCGAATAGGCGCTCAGCCGGTTGTTGAGGTAGAAATCCCCCGGCAGGATGGCCAGCACCCAGGCGTTGAAGCGGTGGCGCTGGTCGCGGTCGCTCCAGTTGTACTCGCGCCCGAGCGAGTCGGCCTGGGCATAGCGGAAGGTGAACGGGTCACGCTCGTTGTCGTCGTCCGACTTGTCGAAGCCCAGCGTATAGTTGACCTGAAACTGGAGACGGGTACCCGCGGTCCGCCTGAGCTCGGCCGTGATGCCGTTGTAGCGCGACCGGGCGGTGCTCTGCACCACCGTGAGCGCGCCGATCCCGTTGCCGCCCGCGAGGCCGCTACCCCAGGGGCTGCCGAACACCGCGTCGTTCGCGTTGAAGAACCGCGTGAGGTGATCGGTGCTCGCGTGCGTGTAGCTGAGTGACGCGGCGATCCCGCGCCCCACTTCTCGCTCGTAGCCCAGTGTCGCCGTGAACGTGCGCGGGTTCTGGAAGTCCTTGTCGAACAGCGTTACGCCCGGCTGGAACGGCGCGCCGGCGGGCGCGGGGAGCAGCTCACCGTAGTTGGGTGGCGCGCCCAGAATCGGCGTCAGTTCGCTGTTCCGGAAGATGCTCTGGCCGCGGGAGCCGTCCGTGCTCCGGCTGCTGGCCAGGTTGAGGCCGGGAATGCGGGCGTAGTAGATGCCCGCGTTGGCCCGGACCACCTGCTTCCCGTCGCCCTTCACGTCGTAGGCCACGCCCAGGCGGGGCTGGAACATCGCGTAGTCGCTGGGAATGGTGCCGTCGCCGGGGAACTCGAAGGTCCCCACGGCGTTGGTGACGGTCTGCCCGATGAACGGGGCGTAGAACAGGTCCTCGGTCGGCGTGATGAGGCTGGGCTCGATCTGGGCCTCCCACCGGAGGCCGTAGTTGACCGTAAGGTTCCCGCGCGGTTTCCAGCTGTCCTGCAGGAAGAGCGCGAGCTCGTGCTGGATGATCGTCTGCGTGCCCGCGTCGGCCACCGAGAGGCCGCCGATGCCGGCTTGCTGGAGGTAGAGCGCGACGGGGCCGGTGATCGTCGTCCCGACCGGGCAGGCGCCCGTGGTGCTGCTCGACCCGTCGGAGCACTCGACGTACTGGTTTCCGTTCGCCACGTAGTTGAGGAATCCGTTCACCGACGTGAATGCCATACGCCCGTTGCCGAAGCCGAGGAACGTCTGGTTCACGCCGGTCCGGTTCCACTCGCCGCCCAGCTTGAAGAGGTGGTTGCCCCGGAGCAGCGAGACGTTGTCCAGCACCTGGAAGCGGTAGTCATACGCGGTCTCCAGCGGGATGAAGAACGGCATCCCCATCCGATACGACGCGAACCCGCCCGGCCCCACGAACCCGACGTCCGTGTCGGGGAAGGGCCGGCCGGTGGCGGGGTTGGTGGCGCCGTCGTACGGACGGGGCCGGTCCTCGCGCGCCCACTGGAAGCGGAACTCGTTCGAGAGCGAGGAAGAGAACAGCGAGGTCAGGCTGCCGTTCACCGCGTGCGAGTGGTCGTTCTCCAGGGCGTTCGCGCTCCGGCCCCAGGAATCCACGTCGAAGGTGCCGTTCTCCTGGCTCGAGCGCGTATAGTTGTACTTGAGGCTGGCGCTGTGCTTCGGGCTCAGCCGGAAGTCGAGCTTGCCGAGGAAGGCGTTCGCGTCGTTGGTTCGCCGGATCGGGCCGAACTCGTTCCGGAGCACGCCGCCAAACGCCGTGTCCGTGAACGCCACCATCGCCGGATCGATCGAGGCGAGCCGATCCGTCTGCTTGGTCTCGTTGTACTCCTGCTGGTCGTAGGCCAGAAAGAAGAACGCCTTGTCGCGAACCAATGGACCACCCAGCGTCGCGCCGAACTGGTGCTGCGCGAAGTCCGGCGTAAATCCGGTGCTGCCTCCGCCCGGGAAGGTGTGGCTGAAGTCGCTGGAGAGCTGGTCGTACTTCCCGAAATAATGCGCGGAGCCGTGGAACTCGTTGGTGCCCGACTTGGTGATCACGTTGACGAATCCGCCGCTCGACCGCCCGAACTCCGCGTTCGCACCGTCGGCGACGACGACGAAGTCCTGGACCGCGTCGAGATTGAACGTGAACGCCGGCCGCTGGCCGCCGCGCTGCTCGCCGAAGAACGGGTTGTTGAAATCGGCGCCATCCACCGACACGTTGTTGTGGATGCCACGCTGGCCGCCGATGCTGATCTCGTCGCCGTCGGGCCCCTGGACGATGGCCACATTGGGCGTGAGCGTGGTGTAGTTGAAGATATTGCGGCCGTTGTTCGGCAGCCCTTCCACCGCCTCTACCCCGAGCCGGGTCGAGCTCTCCGACTTGGTGGCGTCCACCACCGGCTCGGCCCCCGCGACCGTGATCTCCTGCAGTTGCACGGCCTGGGGCGCCAGCGCGAAGGGAACATCCAGCGTCTCGCCCAGCCGGAGCGCCACGCCGCTCCGGCTCGACTCGCGGAATCCCAGGGCACGCGCCGCCACGTCGTAGGTCCCGACCCGGAGCAGCGTGGCCACGTAGACGCCGCGATCATTCGTGGTGAGCACCCGCTCGGCATTGGTTTCCGCGTTTCGCAGCGTCACGGATGCGCCGGCAAGCGCGCCCCCGGCGGAATCGGTCACGACGCCGCGAATGACGCCGGTGGTCGCCTGCGCCTGGCCATGAAGCCGGGCGGGCATCGTGGCCAGGAGACCGCCGAGCAGCAGAGGTATGGCCGAGCGTGTCGGACGAGGCACCGGCATGGGCGGAGCTCCCTCTGAGGTAGACTTGTAGGAGTGGGTGAGGATAGCATACCGCGTCGGGTCGGACCGGGCAAGCCACTGTGTGGCGTGTCACAGAATTGCCTCCGGCCGAGTGGGACCTTGATGAAGCCCCCAACCTGCACCCCCTCTCATTGGTGGGACGCCGCAAGGAGCCATGACCCAGAGCAGCGTCACCCAGAGCATACGCGGCCCCCGTACGCTGGGGCGGCTCCTCGCGGGCGCCACACCCGATTGGGGGCGGATCGGCGAGTGCGTTCGCGGCCCCCTGCTGACGCTCGGGGTGGCGGTGCTGCTGGATGTCCTCCGGCGCCACGGCGTGGCGCCGATCTCGCCCTTTCCCATCCTCATTCTGACCGTCGTCTACTCGGCATATGTCGGCGGGATCCTGCCCGCCCTGGTGAGTGTGGCGTTCACCGTCCTCAACGCCCTCCATTTCTTTGCCCGCCCGGGTGTCCCGCTCCACTACACGCCGTCGAACGCCGGGAGTCTGCTCGCCGTCGCCCTCTCGACCCTCCTCGCGGGACTCGTGGTGGCCCGCCTGCACGAGCGCGTCCGGAAAACCGAGGCGCTGGAGCTCTCGGCGGCCGACGCGGAAGCGCTGGCCCGGCGCTTTGCCTTTCTCGAGCAGGCCGCGCTCATTCTCAGCTCGGCGCGTGAGTTCGAGGCCACTTTCCGCGACCTGGCGCGCCTGATCGTGCCCACGTTGGCCGACTGGTGCACCATCCACCTGGCCCGAGAGGATGGCCGGCTTCAGTTCGTGGCGGGTGCCCACCGCGACCCTTCGCGCGACTTCGTGGTGCGGGCGCTCGCGGGCTATGGCGAGCGCCAGCTGCCGTTCGGCGAGGCCGTAGCGCCTCACCGCGTGATCGAGGTGAACGATGACCTGCTCCGCGCCACGTCCGCGGACGAGGAGGAGCTCAAGCTCTACCGCGCGCTCGCGCCCGCGTCGGTGCTCCGGCTGCCGGTGCTCTCGCGCGACCAGGTGGCCGGCATGCTCACGCTGGTGATGGCCGGACCGACGGGACGCCGGTTTCCGCCCGCTGATGCGGCGCTGACGGAAGAGCTCGCCCAGGGCGCGGCCCTGGCCGTGGAGAACGTGCGGCTGCGCCGCGAGGCCCACGAGGCGGATCGCCGGTCGCGGCTGGTGTTCGAGGCCCACCCGCAGCCGATGTGGATCTTCGATACGGAGACGCTGGCGTTCCTCGCGGTAAACGACGCGGCCGTCCACCACTACGGCTACACCAGGGAGGAATTCCTGGGGATGACCATCATGGACCTGCTCCCCCCGGACGACGCGCCACCTCCGGCACTGGGCGAGCCGGGTACGCTGCGAGGCGAGGTGGCGCTCGCGCACCACCAGCGCCGGGACGGCACGCTGGTGGACATGGAGATCGTCTCGCACGAGCTGGAGCTCGACGGCCGGCGGGGCCGACTGGTCCTGGCGACCGACGTCACCGACCGGGCCCGCACCCGCGCGGCGCTGCACCAGAGCGAAGAGCAGCTCCGGCATGCCCAGCGGACCCAGGCGCTCGGCCGCATCGCCGGCGGCGTGGCCCACGACTTCAACAATCTCCTGACCACGATCCGCGGGTTCGGCGAGATGCTGCTGCTCGACATGGTGCCCGATGACAGGCGCCGGCAGGACGTGGAGCGGATCTGCCAGGCCGCCGATCGCGGTGCCCTCCTCACGCGCCAACTGCTGTCGTTCGGGCGGAATCAGTCGCAGGCGCCACGGCCGGTCAACCTGAATGAAGTCGTCCGCGGGATGGAGCCGCTGATCCAGCGTCTCCTCGGCGCCGACGTGGCGCTCGACGTGCGGCTCGCCGCCGGGCTGGGTCAAGTTCGCATCGACCCGGCGCAGCTCGAGCACGTCATCGTGAACCTGATCCTCAACGCACGCGACTCGATGCCGGCGGCCGGCCGGCTCACGATCGAGACCGCCGAGCGGCGGATCAGCGAGTTGAGCCGGGGGCGTCCCGTGCGGCCGGGGCGCTACGTGGTGCTCGCCGTGGGCGACTCGGGGTCGGGTCTCGATGACGAGGCCGGTGAGAACGGCGACGCCCCCTCCTTGCCGCGGGGTGCGCTCGGGCGGTCGATCGTGTTCGGCATCGTGCGGCAATGCGGCGGGGTGGTGCGGGTGGCGAGCGAGCCCGGAGAGGGCACCACCGTGAAGATCTACCTCCCGCGACTGGAAGCCGACGCCGGCGAAGACGCCGCACCCGCCGGGGAGGCGTCGCGGGGGAGTGAGACGGTGCTCGTGGCGGAAGACGAGGACGGCGTGCGCGAGCTGCTGCGGAAGATCCTGACCGAGTTCGGCTACACGGTTCTGACCGCCAGGCACGGGCGGGACGCGCTGATGCTGGCCGGGGAAGGGGCGTCGGACATCGACCTGCTGGTCACCGACGTGGTCATGCCCGAGATGAGCGGCCGCGAACTGGTCCAGACACTCCGCTGCCGACGCCCGGACCTCAAGGTGCTCTACGTCTCGGGATACACCGACGACGAGGTGCTGCAGCGCGGGGTCATCGGCCCCGAGGTGGCGTTCATGCGGAAGCCGTTTGCCGCCGAGGACCTGGCCAGGCGGGTGCGGTCGCTGCTGGACGGCGCTCCGGCGTGAGCCACGGGGTCAGCGGACCCGGTCGCGGTAGCCGCGCAGCACCTGGGCATTGGCCTCACCGTGCAGCCAAAGTGCCTGCTCTCCCTGCGTCCAGGCCAGGGCCGAGCTCTGCAGCCCGGTCTGGCCCGGCCGGATCCGCTGCTGGTCGAGCAGGATGAGCCGGCCCTGCGGGTCCTGATAGACCACCCGCACCACCGGCCGCGTCGTGTCCCCGCCCGTGACCGATCTCCCCTGCGCCAGACCCATGAACATCGGGACCATGCCCTCGATCACGTGGGTCGGTGCGCCGAGTTGGCGTGAGGCCTCGTCCAGCCCTATGCGGAGATAAATCCCGGCCCGCTGCTCCACCGTGGGCGGAGGGGGCGGGGGGAGGGGGGTCGGCGCGACCGCGGCGGGCGCGGCACGCTCCGGCGCCGCCGCCGCGCGGCGTCGCTTTTCGTTATCGAGGGCGGCCGTGGCGGCCGCCGCCTGGTTCCGGCGCCGCTCGCGAGCGAGCTCGGCGAGCGCCTCCCCGGCGCGCGCCCGCACGGTCGCGATGTCTTCCACGGCCGCCGAATCGCCGCCGTGGCCGGTGTCCGTGCTCTCCGCGGCCGAGTCGACGCTCTGGAGATCGTCGCGAGGGGCGCGCTGCTTTTCCGGTGCCGCCGCCGCGGGCGCCGGGGAGGGCGCCGGCGCCGACGCCCGGGCCACTCTGACCGGCGCCGAGTCCGCCGCGGCGGCGGCCCGGAGCGGCCGCGAGGGGACGGAGTCGGGGCGCGCCGTCTCCGCCGCGCTCACCACCGCGGTGGGCTGAGGCAGAACCGAGTCCGTTTCTGACGCCGCCGGTGTGGACTTCCCCCGATAGAGATTGTTCCACACCAACCCGAGTCCCACCACCACCGCCACCATCGCGGCCTGATTCACCCGGCGGAGACGGTTGATGCGGCGGTCAGCGGCGGTCTCGTTGTCGGGGAGCAGCAGCGGAGGGGGCTCGTTCCACGGCTCCGTGGCGGGCGTGACCGGCGCCGCCCGCGGGCGGGGACGCGGCTCCGGGGCGGCGGCCGGAGGAGGCACGGTAGCGGCTGCGGTGCGCGGCTGTGAGGACGAGAGCTCACCCGCGTCCACGGAGGCAATCAGCCGGTCCGCCTCGGCGAGGAACTCCTTCACCTCACGCAGGCGGAGCCCACAGGCGGAGCAGCCCCCCAGGTGTGCCTGGATCTCCGCCACCTCGTTGGTCTCGAGCTCACCGTCGAGCAGCGCGTGCAGCGTGCCTTCGTCAAGATGCGACATTCTTCCCTCGTTCCTGCGTCCGGTATGCCTCGACCAGCCGCCGGCGCGCCCGCGCCAGCGTGGTGCCGACCGCCCCCTTCGCCAGGCCCAGCGTGGCGGCGATCTCCTCGTAGTCGAAGCCCTCGGCCTTCAACAGCAGCGCCTCCCGATCCCGCTCGTTCAACATGGCCAGCGCGGCGTGCACCCGCGCTGCGGCCTCTCGCCGCTCGAATTCGGCGTCGGGAGCGGCGGCCGACTGGTCGTGCTCCGCCCGCAGCAGCTCCAGTCGCCGCCCTCGCGTCGTGGCCCGTCGGCCGTCCTCACGCACGAGATTGAGCGCCACGGCAAAGAGCCAGGGCCGCGGGTTGTCCGGTGGCGCCGCGACCGCCCGGGCAAAGGTCTCCTGCGCCAGATCCTCCGCCCGATCGCGGTCGCCCGTCCGGCGGTACAGCATGCGGACGAGCGATGCGTAGTACTGCTCGAAGAGCTGGGCGAGGTCGGCCGTCATGGACCCCTGCGTGATGGACGAACGGCCCGCGGCCGCCAATCTGGCGCCGGCGGGACATCCGGACCGTGATGCGCATCCTACCGGGGCGGTTACCGAGAGTCCAGACCCGCGGCCGTAACAGGGCGCAAACCCCTTGGCTTCAGCGATTTACCCAACTAGTAGGCGCCGCCTGACGGGATGTCCGAACCGGTGGAGATGCGCTCGCCGCCGGCACTTGCACGTCCCATGCCCGGGCGTCAGGTGCCTACCCCCTGAGATACCTCGCGGAGCGCACTGGTCAGATCTTCGGGAAGGAACGGCTTCTGAAGGAAGCCGGTGGCTCCGCCCACGCTGTCGAGCAGCTTCGAGGCGACCTCCTGCTCGGTGTATCCGCTCATCAGCACGATGGGCACGTCCGGCCGCAGCTGGCGGACTTCGTGCAGCGCTTCCTGGCCGGTCATGCGGGGCATCGAGAGATCAAGCAGCACGGCGGCGATGGCGCCCTGGTGCGCCTCGAGCCGCTCGAGCGCGGCGATGCCGTCTTCGGCGGTAATGACCTGGAACCCGAGCCGCTCGAGCATGCGGCGCACGACCTCGCGGACTCCCTCTTCATCCTCGACCACCAGCACGGTTCCCTGGCCTCGCCACTGGATGGCGGAGACGCGGGGAGGGCCCACCTCGGCGGTATGCGGCACGGCCGGGAAGAGGATGCGGAACGTGGTGCCCTCGCCCGGAGCGCTGCGAATCCGGATGTGGCCGTGGTGGCTCTCCACGATGCCCATGACCGCGGCCAGCCCCAGCCCGCGCCCGGTGAATTTGGTGGAGAAGAACGGGTCGAAGATGCGTTGCAGCGTGCCGGTATCCATGCCGACCCCGGTGTCGCTCACCTCGAGGAACACGAGCTCGCCGTCGAGTCCCGTCCGCAGCGTGATGGTGCCGGCGGAGTCCCCCAGGGCGTCGGAGGCGTTGGTGATCAGGTTCATGACGACCTGCCGCACCTGGGTCGGATCGGCGGTGACGGCAGGCAACCCGGGCGTCAGCTCCCAGACGAGGGTGGCCTGCTTGGAGATGGCCGTCCGGAGCAGGGTGGCCATCTCGCGCACCTCATCGGAGAGGTTGAGGTGCCGGATCTCGATGGCGCCACGGCCGGAATATGCCAGAAGCTGCTGGGTCAGCTCGCCGGCGCGCTGGGTGGCCCGGATGACCTCGTCCAGATACTCCCGGGCCGGT
>JAICLE010000132.1 GCA_025927545.1 Gemmatimonadales bacterium | reverse complement strand
GCGGGGTGCTGCCATCCGGCGCCGCGCGGTCACCCCGCGCCGGGTTGACATCCCGTGCGGCGGGTGGTATCTCGCCGGGCGGTGTGCGACGCAGGGGTGAGTAGATCCCTCGCGCCGCTCGGGACGACATTGCCGTCGACCGGCCCGGCCGTGACGGCGCCCGCGCCCACCCGGTCGCGGCTTCGATGACGCGCATCCTCATCGCCGGCGGCGGCACCGGCGGTCACCTCATGCCGGCGCTCGCGATCGCGCAGGCACTGCGGGAGCGCGCGCCGGGCGTGGAGCCGGTGCTCGTCGGCGCGGTCCGCGGCGTCGAGGCGCGGCTGCTCCCCACGCGCGACTTCCGCTACCACCTGCTCGCGTCCGAGCCGATCTACCGGCGCACCTGGTGGCGGAACGCACGCTGGCCGCTCATCGCCGGGCGGCTGCTCCGCGATGTGGCCCGCCTGTTCGAGGCCGAGCGGCCCGATGCGGTGGTCGGCACCGGCGGCTACGCGTCGGCGCCGGTCGTCTGGTGGGCGGCGCGCCACGGGATTCCCACCGCGGTGCAGGAGCAGAATGCCTATCCGGGACTCGCCACGCGCTGGCTCAGCCGGCGTGTGCGCCACGTCTATCTCGGCCTGCCCGAGGCGAGGCGCTGGCTGCGCTTCGGCCCGCGAACGGAGGTGTTCGAGACCGGCAACCCGATCGTCCCGCCCACACCGGAGCGGCGGGCGCAGTCGCGGGTGCGCTTCGGTCTCGATGGCCGCCCGGTCGTGCTGGTGACCGGTGGCAGTCAGGGCGCGCTCGCCATCAACCGCGCCGTCGCGGAGTGGCTCGACAGCGGCGGCCCGAGCGGCGCCGCCCTGCTCTGGGTGACCGGCCGAGGCACCCATGCGGAGTTTGTGGCGCGACACCGTCCCCCGGCCGTCCAAGTCATCGACTTTCTCGATCCGATGGCCGATGGCTATGCGGTCGCCGATCTCGTCGTGTCGCGCGCCGGGATGATCACGGTGGCGGAGCTGTGTGCGTGGGGACTGCCGAGCGTGCTCGTGCCGCTCCCGACCGCGGCTGCCGATCACCAGACGCACAACGCCCGCGTGCTCGCCGAAGCGGGCGCCTCGACCCTGCTCCCGCAGTCGCACCTCGGCGCGGGGCGGCTGGGCGAGAACGTTTCCGCCCTACTCGAGGACCCCACCCGCCGGAGTGAGATGGCCGCTCGCGCGCGTGCCCGCGGCCGACCGGAGGCCGCCGCGGACATAGTGTCGAAATTGTTGACGCTGGCCGGGTGACCCGGACTTTCAGAACTCGCAGCAACTACTTACATTGGCCCATCCACCATGAACTTGTTTACCACCGCGGACAGGCGCCCCGTTCATTTCGTAGGAATCGGCGGGGCCGGCATGAGCGCGCTCGCCCTCATCGCCTGCCGCCGGGGACTCGCCGTGAGCGGGTGCGATACCGATGCGACGGGTGCCGCGGATCTCGCCGCGCTGGGCGTGCCGGTGCTGCAGGGGCATGACCCCTCGCACGTCGATGGCGCGCGTGCGGTGGTGGTGACGGCGGCGGTGGCGGCAGGGCATCCGGAGCTGGCCCGCGCGCGTGCGCTCGGGCTCCCGGTCGTGCCGCGGAAAGTGGCGCTCGCCGCGTTGATCGGAACGGCGCGCTCGGTGGCGGTCGCGGGCACGCACGGCAAGACGACCACGACCGTGATGACGACCGAGGCCCTCACCGCTGCCGGCCTCGCGCCGACGGGCATCGCCGGCGGGCGGGTGCAGGCGTGGGGCGGCAACGCGCTGCTCGCGGGGGACGATCTGTTCGTGGTCGAGGCCGACGAGTACGACCAGGCATTCCTCGCGCTTCACCCCACGGTGGCAATCGTCAACAATGTCGAGCCCGATCACCTGGAGTGCTACGGCTCGATGGCGGCGCTCGAGGATGCATTCGTCGAGTTCGCGGGACGCGCCGAGGTCGCCGTGATGAGCGCCGACGACGCGGGCGCGCGGCTCGTGGCCGGCCGGCTCGGGGGGACGCCCCGCCGCTTCGGCTTCGCGGCCGACGCCGATATCCGGATCGACGGCATGACGCAGCACGCCGACCGAACCGAGGCCAGCGTGCACTTTCCCGGCGGCCGCACGCTGGCGGTCCGGCTCCGGGTGCCGGGCGTACACAATCTGCGGAACGCCGTCGCCGCGCTCGGCGCCGTCGATGCTCTGGGGGGCGACCTGACACGCGCCGCGTCGGCGCTGGCCGAGTTCGCGGGGGTGGGCCGGCGCTTCGAGCGGCTGGGTGAGCATCGCGGCGTCGCGGTGGTGGACGACTATGCGCACCATCCCTCCGAGCTCGTGGCCACGCTGGCCGCGGCGCGGCAGGCGTATCCCGGACGGCGGCTCGTGGCGGTGTTCCAGCCGCACCTCTACTCGCGCACCGCGGCCCACGGCCAGGCGATGGGCGAGGCACTCGCCGCCGCCGATCTCGTCCTCGTCACCGAGATCTACGCCGCCCGCGAGCAACCGGTGGCCGGCGTGAGCGGCCGGCAGGTGGCCGACGCCGCGCGCCGCGCCGGTGCCGATGCGCGATTCGAGCCGACCCGCGCCGACGTGGGCCGCCGGGTGTACGAGGCGCTCGTCCCCGGCGACGTGGTGCTCACGCTCGGCGCCGGCGACATCACCCGGGTGGGCCCCGAGCTGGTGCGGTGGCTGGACGCCGCCTGAAGGCCGGCGCCAAGCTCCTCGGCGGCCTCGCTCTCGGGCTCGCGCTCTGGTTCGGCGGGCCGCCGGTGCTTCGGGGCATCGACTATTTCCGGGTGAGGCGGGTGGAGATCGCCGGATTGCAGTATCTTGATCCGGCGAAGGTGGTGAACGTGCTGAAGCTCTCTCCGAAGGCCAGCGTATTCGACGATCTGCCCGCTCTGGCGCGCCGGGTGCGCGCGATGCCGGGCGTGACCTCGGCCGAGGTGGGCCGCCGGATTCCGGGCACCCTCGCGGTCGCCCTCGAGGAGACGGTGCCGGTGGCGCTCGCCAGCCGTGGCGCGGGGCTGGTCCTGCTGGACGCACGGGGGCGGCTGCTGCCGTTCGACCCGCTCCGCTCGGCCCCCGACCTGCCGCTGGCGGCCAACGGGGACCCGCTGGTGACGGCGGTGCTCGGACGGGTGCAGGATGCCGACCCGGACCTGTTCGCCAGGATCGGCGCGGGATGGCGGGTGGGCCCGGACGTGGTTCTCGAGGTGGGGGGTCGGCGCTTCTGGTTCGGCGCGCAAGTGTCCGCGGAGGATATTCGAGCGGTGACGGCGGTGGAGCAAGCGCTCGCCCGGACGGGGCAGGCCTATCAGGAACTCGATGGACGCTTCGCGGGCCAGGTGATCGTCCGGCGGACGCGGGCATGAGCGCCCAGCCGCAGCGGCTCATCGCCGCGCTCGATCTGGGCTCGACCAAGATCGTCGCCCTCATCGCCGAGGTGACCGGCGACGCACGCGACGCGGGCGCTCGCATCCTGGGCGTGGGGGTGGAGCGGAGCGCCGGGATCCGGCGTGGCGTGGTGCGGGACATCGAGGAGACCACCCGGGCCATCGACAAGGCGATGAAGAGCGCCCAGCGCATGGCGGGGGTCGAAGTCGGCTCGACCTACTGCGGCATCGCGGGCGAGCACGTGGCGGGCCGGAGCTCGCACGGCATGGTCTCGGTCACCGGCGACGAGATCCGGACGAGCGACGTCGCCCGGGTCAACGACATGGCGAGCAACATCAGCTTCGGGCGGGACCACGAGCTGCTGCACGCCATTCCGCAGGACTATCTGATCGACCAGCAGGGCGGGATCAACGAGCCGATCGGGATGACCGGCACACGGCTGGAGGCCGAGGTGTACCTGGTGACGGTGCTCTCGAGCGTGCTCCAGAACCTGAGAAAGTGCGTCGAGCGGGCCGGCTATCACGTGCAGGAGTTCGTGCTGGAGCCGTTGGCCGCCTCGCTCGCGGTGCTCACGCCGGACGAGATCGAGCTGGGCTGCTCGATCGTGGAGTTGGGAGGCGGATCCACCAACGTGTCCATCTTCCACAACGGGAAAATCCGCCACACGGGGTCGCTGCTCTGTGCCGGCGGGCACGTGACGGCGGACATCGTGCACGGGCTGCAGGTGACACAGCTCGACGCGGAGCGGTTGAAGGAGCGCTTCGGCGCGGGATTCGAGCCGCTGGTGCCCGAGAGCGACGTCTTCGAATTGCCGAGCACGCCCGGCCAGGGCGCGCGGAACGCGCAACGCCGCGTGCTGGCGCACATCATGCACATGCGGCTGCAGGAAGTCCTGGAATACGCGCTCGACGAGATCACACGCGCAGGCTATCATCAACGGCTCCCCGCGGGGGTAATCCTCACGGGGGGCGGCGCATTGACCCCCGGGATCGTCGAGCTCGCCCGCGAAGTTTTCGCCATGCCGGCCCGGTGCGGCATCCCGGGCCAGCGGCTGCGAGGTCTGGCGGACAGCGTCGAATCCCCGCGAATGGCGGTACCGGCCGGCCTGGTGCTCTACGGCGCCCGGCAGGTCGCGACGAGTGGCGGCTCCGGGACAGGTGGCCGGAAGTCGCCGGCGGTAGAAAAAGTGCTCGCGCCGGTCAAACGGTGGCTCCAGGACTTCTTCTGAGTCGGGCCGAGGGAACACACCATGAGATTTGAGCTGGAAGAGAGCGCGGTCCAGACCGCGCGGATGAAGGTCGTGGGTGTCGGCGGCGGCGGCGGCAACGCCGTCAACCGCATGATCGAGGATCAACTCGGCGGGGTCGAGTTCATCTCGGTCAACACCGACGCCCAGGCCCTGGCGATCTCGAAGTCGGACATCAAGATCCAGATCGGCCGGAAGCTGACCCGAGGGCTCGGCGCCGGTGCCCGGCCCGAAATCGGGCGGCAGGCCATCGAGGAGACACGCGACGAGGTGGGCCAGGCCGTCCAGGGTGCCGACATGGTGTTCGTCACCTGCGGCATGGGCGGCGGCACCGGCACCGGGGCCGCACCGGTGGTGGCAGCCATGGCGCGGGAGACCGGCGCGCTCACCGTCGGCATCGTGACCAAGCCGTTCCTGTTCGAGGGCCGTCGCCGGATGAAGCAGGCGGAGCAGGGGATCACCGAGCTCCGGAAGAACGTGGACACCATGATCGTGGTCCCCAACGAGCGGCTCCTCGCCGTGGTCGGCAAGGGGATTCCCTTCCAGGAGGCGCTCAAGAAGGCCGACGAAGTGCTGCTCCACGCCACGCAGGGCATTGCCAGCCTGATCACCAGCACCGGGATCATCAACGTGGACTTCGCCGACGTCCGCACCGTCATGCAGAACGGCGGCGCGGCGTTGATGGGCACGGGTATCGGCCGGGGCGAGAACCGGGCGCTCGAGGCCGCGCAGCAAGCCATCTCGAGTCCGCTGCTCGACAACGTCTCCATCGCCGGCGCCACCGGCGTGCTGATCAATATCATCGGCGGCGACGATCTCACGCTGGGCGAGACCACCCAGATCAACGACATCATCCACGACGCCGTGGGCGATGACGCCGAGATCATCTTCGGCGCGGGCAACGACCCCGCGATGCACGGCGAGGTCCGGGTCACGGTGATCGCCACCGGGTTCGACCGCGGCGGCACCGTTGAGCAGCCGGTCATCGCGCGGCCGTCTGGGCCCTCGGGCGTGCTGACGTTTCCGCAGCGCCACGGCCGCGTGTCCACGCCCGGCATGCCCGCGCCTCACGTGCAGCCCACACCGCGCCCGCAGCCGCAGCCGCGCGTGTCGCAGGCGCCGCCGAGCGGCGCGACCGACGTGCCCGAGATGGAGATTCCCACCTTCATTCGCCGGCAGATGGACTGATGCGCGGCGTCCGGCTGGGCCTGGCCGTGGTGGTGCTCACGGCCGCTGCGCTGTTCGCGTCCACCGGCCACTGGCCGTGGCACCGGCTGGCCGCGGCGGCTGAGCGTCCGGTGCTTCCGGCGCCCGCCCGTCCGGCAGCCCTGCCGGCCACGGAGTCCCTGGACACCCTGCGCCGCGGCGAGACCATCTCCGAACTGTTCGGGCGCCACGGCATCCAGGACCTGAACGTGGCCACGCTCGGCCCCGCCGTCTCGCTCGATCCACGCCGGCTCCGCTCGGGTCTGGTTTTCAGCTTCCGCAGCTCAGCGAGCGACACCGCGCCGACGCATGTGGCCGTTCGCACCAGCCCCGAGCAGCGGGTCATCTTTCGCCGTGTGGGCGGGCGCTGGGACGGCGTCGTCGAGCCGATCGAATGGAAGACCGAGGAGATCCGGATCGAAGGCGCCATCGACAACTCGCTCTACGAGGCGCTCGACGCCCAGGTGGGTGACGACCAGCTCGACGGCGCCGACCGCCAGCGGCTCGCGTGGGACCTGGCCGACGTATACGCCTGGCAAGTGGACTTCACCCGCGACATCCGCCCGGGCGACCGGTTCCAGGTGGTGTTCGAGCGGCTGGTCTCGGAGAACGGCGAGGTCCGCTTCGGCCGGGTGCTGGCGAGCGATCTCACGATGTCGGGCAAGAGCCTCACGGCGTTCCGCTACGAGGCCGAGGGGCATGCGGCGTTCTACGACGCCGACGGGAACTCGCTGCGCCGAGCCTTCCTGCGCGCCCCGGTCGAGTTCCGCCGGATCTCGTCCTCATTCGCCCGCGCCCGTTTTCATCCGGTCCTCGGCCGGACCCGGCGGCATGAGGGCACCGACTACGCCGCCGCGCCCGGCACGCCGGTCATGGCCGCGGGTGACGGGGTGGTGCTCCGGGCCGGCCGCGCCGGGGGCTATGGGAACCTGATCGAGCTCCGCCACCGGAACGGGATCACGACGCGCTACGGCCACCTGCGGGGATTCGCGCGGGGAATTCGGGCGGGAGCCCGCGTGACGCAGGGACAGACCATCGGCTACGTCGGATCCACGGGGCTCGCCACAGGGCCGCACCTGCATTACGAATTCCGGGTCAACGGGATCGCCAAGGATTCCCGGCGGGTGGACCTCGGCAACGGCGCTCCCATCCAGGCCGCGCTTCGCGCCGATTTCACCCGGCAACGGGACCTCCTGCTCGAGCGGCTGCATCAGGGACCGCCCCCCGCCTTTGCCCAGGGATCGGATCAGACTCAGGCCCGGT
>JAICLE010000177.1 GCA_025927545.1 Gemmatimonadales bacterium | reverse complement strand
GTGCAGAACTGGACGGCGGAGCTGGAGCGGCGGGCACATCGCTGACGTCGGCGGGGATCGGGGCGCCGGGCGAGCGCCGGGGCGACCGGTCCGCCGGGGCGCTGCAGTAACTGCTACGCTCGCTGGAAGGGGTCGGGGTGCTGTGGCAGTTACTGACGCGCCCCTCTGGGCCCGTCCCCGCCGGCGCTCGCTCCCGGGCATCGGGGTCGCTGTCGGCATGAGATCTCGTACGAGGGAGGGTGGCCGGTGGCGATGACCGATGTAGTTGAACGTCCCGGGATCCCGCGCGCGCCAGCGATCACCCGCGGCAAGCTCCTCCAGGTGCTCGGCGTCTCCTTCGGGATCGCGGTGCTCATCGGCAATACCATCGTGGTCGGAATCCTTCGAACGCCGGGGGATGTGGCGGCGCGGCTGCCGAGTCCGGTGCTGTTCATCGGCGTGTGGGTGGTGGGCGGGCTGTACGCGCTGCTCGGCGCCATGTCCATGGCGGAGCCCGGTGCCATGCTGGCCCGATCCGGCGGCCAGTATCCGTTCGTGCGCCGCGGGCTCGGCGAGTATCCGGGCTTCGTGGTGGGCTGGAGCGACTGGCTCTCGACCTGCGCGCCGATCGCGCTCGGCGCGATGGTCTTCACCGAGTATCTCGAGCCCCTGGTGCCCGCGCTGGCGGGGCGGCGGGTGCCGGCCGGTGTCGCCCTGGTGCTCTGCTTCGGGCTGCTGCTCTGGCGCGGCATCCGGGTCGGCGATCTCTCGCAGCAGATCCTGAGCGCGCTCAAGGCGCTGGCGTTCGGCGGGCTGATCGGGGTGTGCCTGGTGGTTCCGGTGCCCGCGGGAACCGCGGCCGCGCCCACGGCGGCTGCCTCGGGCTTCGCGCTGGTGACGGCCATCGTACTGGCGGTGCAGGCGGTGATCTTCACGTACGACGGGTGGACGGGGCCGCTCTACTTCGGTGAGGAGACCCGGAATCCCGGCCGAGGCATCCCCCGCTCGATGGTCTTCGGCGTCCTGCTCGTCATCGTGATCTACGTGCTGGTGAACCTGGCCTTCGTCCGCGTGCTCGGCATGAGCCGGATGGCCGGCGACCCGTTCGTGGCCGCGAGCGCGGTGAAGGAGCTCTTCGGCGCGCGCGGCGACCTGGTCATCCGGCTGCTGGTGCTCCTCTCGATCCTGGGCGGGATGAACGCCTGCGTGCTGATGGCGCCCCGGATCATGCTGGCGATGAGCCGGGACCGCCTGCTCCCCGCCGCGTTCCAGACGGTGAACCCGGGCGGCACCCCGACGGTGGCGCACTGGACCGGGATCGGGGTCGCGGCGGGATTCATCATTTCCGGCACGTTCAACACGGTGCTGGCGCTGTGCGCGTTCTTCTTCGTGGCGAATTACACGCTGTCGTTCCTGAGCGTGTTCGCGCTCAGGCGGAAGGAGCCGGACACGCCGAGGCCGTGGCGGGTGCCAGGGTTTCCGTACACGACCGGGCTGGCGGTGCTGGTCTCGGTGGCGTTCCTCGCCGGCTCGGTGGTGGGCGACTGGGGAAACAGTTGGAAGTCGCTGCTGCTGCTCGCGCTGAGTTATCCGATGTACCGGGTGGTGGTGGCCAGACGGTGACACTGACGCGCGCCATCGTCCGTCTGCCCGCCACGACCTTCGCCGCCGGGATCACTTCGTCGGGCTTCGGCGCGCCGGACCTGGCGCTCGCGCTGGAGCAGCACGAGGCGTACTGCCGGACGCTCGAGCGGCTGGGGCTCTCGCTCGTCCGGCTGCCGGCCGACCCCGACTTTCCCGATTCCACCTTCGTCGAGGACACTGCCGTCGTCACCCCGCGCGGCGCGATCCTCACCCGGCCGGGCGCGCCGAGCCGTGCGGGTGTGGTCGCGGCGCTCGGCGCGGCGCTGGGCCGCTGGTTTCCCGAGTTGGATGCCATCACCGGGCCCGGCACTGTGGACGGCGGCGACGTGTGCGAGGCGGACGGGCACTTCTTC
>JAICLE010000162.1 GCA_025927545.1 Gemmatimonadales bacterium | reverse complement strand
CGGTGCCGGGGGGCGCCCGGGCGGCCGGGGGCGGGGCCGGCGCCGCGCCCCCCCCCGCCCCCCCCCCCCCCCCCCCCCCCCCCCGCGACTCTCCTGTGGTACACCATGCCCTACATCGACGGCGAGTCGCTCCGCCAACGCCTCACCCGGGAGCCGCAGCTCCCGTTGGATGATGCCCTGCGGATCGCGATCGAGGTGGCCGATGCGCTGGGCTACGCCCATCGCCAGGGCGTCGTCCACCGCGACATCAAGCCGGAGAACATCCTGCTCGCGGGCGACCATGCCGTGGTGGCCGACTTCGGTGTGGCCCGCGCGCTCGACCTCGCGGGCGACGAGAAGTTGACGGCCACCGGCCTGGCACTCGGCACGCCCGCCTACATGAGCCCGGAACAGGGCACCGGGGACAGCCACATCGACGGCCGGAGCGACCTCTACGCGCTGGGTTGTGTGCTCTACGAGATGCTCGCCGGCGAACCGGCGTTCACCGGGCGGACGGCGCAGGTCATCATGGCGCGGCGTTTGACCGAGCCGGTGCCACCCCTTGCCACCGTTCGTGACGTCCCCGAGCAGGTTGAGCACGCGATCATGCGAGCGATGGCGCGCTCGCCCGCGGACCGGTTCGCGGACGCTGCCCGCTTCGCCGAGGCGCTCAGGACGCAGGTCGGCGTCACTTCACAGACCAGGCCGGTCCCCAGTGCACGCCGACCGGTGTTCGGGCGGCGACGGGTGCTGGCCGGCGCGGGGGTTGTTGTCGCCGTCGCCGTGGCCTTCCTGCTGTACCGCGGCTTCCGCACTGCACCGGCCGGTGCGCTCGATGCAAACCTCCTGGCCGTGGCGCCGTTCGACGTGCTCGATCCTTCGTTGCAGCTCTGGCGTGAGGGTTTGGTGGACGTCCTGTCCAGGGATCTCGACGGGGCCGGTCCCATCCGGACCGTCTCTCAGAGCGTCGCCCTCAAACACTGGGCAGGTAGGGCCGACCCAGCGTCGGCGGCGGCCCTCGGTGAACGGACCGGAGCCGGGCTGGTGGTCTTCGGGACGCTGGCTCGCAGGGGAGCGGACTCCGTCAGTCTTCGGGCGACGGTGCTGGACCGCTCGCGGAACGCGGCGGAGCCGGACCTCGAAGTGGCGGGTGACGAGCGGCGGATCGGCGAGCTGGCCGACTCGCTCGGCGTGAGGATTCTGGGGGTGCTCGGGCGCAATCGCCCAATCGGATCGCTGCGGCATGTCTCCCTCGCCTCGCGGTCGCTCCCGGCGCTCAAGGAATTTCTGCGCGGCGAGCAGTTCTACCGCCGCGGCATGTGGGACTCCGCACTGGTGCACTACGACCGGGCCGTCGCGCAGGACAGCAGCTTCGGGCTCGCGTTCCGCCGCATGGCTCTCGTGCTGGGCTGGAATCCCGCCACATCGGGTGAGTATCGGGACCAGGAGGAGTATCAGCGGCGCGCTGTGCTGCTGAACCGCGGCCTGTCTCCCCGGGACAGTCTGCTTTTCCTCGCTGATTCTCTCGACCCCCCCGACCATGATAAGGCCGTGGCCGTTCTCGAGGACGCCGCGCGCCGGTATCCAATCGATCCGGAGATCTGGTACATGTTGGGCGAGCACCGCTTCCACGGCCGGTTTGGAGATCCTGCCGCGCTTGGTGCCTTCGAGCGGGCGGTCGAGCTCGACCCCGGGTTCGCTCCCGCATACGAGCATCTCGTTTACTTGGAGATGCAGCGGGGACGGCCCGCTGCGGCGCTACGTTACGCTCAGGCATATGCCGCGTTGGACCCGACGGACGTCAACGCACCGTCGCTACGCCTGGTTGCCCTCGTCCTTGATTCCGGAGGTACCAGCGCACCAGCCGTTTCTCGTGCGATCCGGAGCGCCTCGGCGGTCGAGCTCTACAGCGCGGGAGTGGAAAACCTCGGCTTATCGACTGACTCCGCCGAGATGGCGATCATGTTGCTGCGAGAGCTCGCCACCGGCAGGCACGATGTTGCGGGTGCTCCTCCCTGGGTCGCCGATTCGGTGATGTGGCCGCAGTACCTCGCATATGGCCTCGCATTCCGTGGTCACCTGCGTGCGGCAGCGGAGGCGGATCGCAGGCTCCTCGCGAATCCCGAGGCGTCGCCCAACAGCTCGTTTCTTGACCCGTTTGCCACCCTCAGCCTCTTTGGCGTCATCCCGGACTCGGTGGCCGGCGCCGCCTTCGGACGCTCGCTCGAGCCCGGCGAGTCCTGGGAGCCTCTCACTCCGCGGCACTTCAAGGGACTACCGTGGTGGTTGGCCCGGCGTGACACCGCCTCGCTTGCCCGGTTCACCGCACGAGCCGCAGCGGTAGCCCGCGGGGCCAGGTCACCTTCGCTGGTCGAGGACGCCACTCAGCTGGGCGGCCTCGCCGGCGCCTTTCTCACGCTCGCCCGCCTCGACTCCGCGGGAGCCTTGCTCCAGCTGCAGTCGATACCGGATACCTTGTGCTCGGGGCCGTCCTGCTTCTACGGGAAGCTCACGCTCGCCCGCCTCCTCGCCGCGCGGCGCGAGTACCGGGCGGCCGGTGATCTGCTCGAGCGCTGGTGGTGGCAGGTGCAGGGACCGGTCCGCATACTCGCCATCCTGGAACGTGGACGAATCGCCGAGCACCTGGGCGAGCGTGAGAAGGCGGTCGAGAGCTACCGATACGTCGCTGAGGTCTGGCGCCGCGCCGATCCGGAGCTGCAGCCGTATGCCGCGGAAGCGCGGGAGGGGCTCGCTCGGCTGGCCAGGAGAGAGTGAGCTCGCCGCGACGATCGTCACCCGTAATCCCAGCGACTTCCGCTCCGGCCGCCCTCCGCTGCCGTAGCTTCTCGCATCCCCGAGGAGGACCGATGACGACGGAGCTCGAGCCCGCCCGCGCCGGAACCATCGACCCGCGCCGCGTCCACCGCACGAGTCTCGTACGGGCCCTCATCGTGTGCGCTGTCTGGATCGGCACCTGGTCGTTTCGGGACCAGGGACCCTCGATGCGGCTCGGGCTCGACCTGCTGCTGACGGCCGGCGGGGTGTGGGCCGCCGCGCCCGGGCGCCGTCGGGGCGATCCGCTGTTCGGTGAGCACGGGCACTGGACGAGCCTCATCATCGCCCTGCCGATCGGCTTCGGCATCGCCGCGGCCGCCGAGCTGTGGCACATGCTCCGGGGTACCGCTGGTTAGGGCGTCGCCGGACCTCGCGATCTACGCCGCCCACGCAGTCTTCTGGGGTGCGTTCGGGATCACCCGGCGGCTGGTCGGCGCGGGCCGCGCGGCGCCTGCGCCCGCCACCTCGGCACCCGCCACCGCGCCCTTCTCCCGCCTCGTGCTCGCGATCCACTTCGTGGCCTTCGGCGTCATGTACATGGGCCTGGGGGCCGCGGTCATTCCCGGACGGGTGCCGGTCTGGTTTCGGGGGCAGCGCGTCGTCGGCATCCTCGTGATCG
>JAICLE010000179.1 GCA_025927545.1 Gemmatimonadales bacterium | reverse complement strand
CCGAGGCCGGAACCGGTGATCCGGACAACGCCGCCGAGCACAATGAGGCCGAGCGCCAGAACCGCGCCGGTCCAGGCCAGGCGGCGCAGGAGACGCGCCCGATCGGGGGTGGAACTCGTCATAACGCGGGGAAAGAACCTATCCGGCAGAGCGTTGTCAAGCCTATATTTAGCTCATGTCATCACAGCGCGACGCCTGGGGTGAGCGGCTCCCCCGCCACCTGGGTCTGGGGAGCGCCATCGCCGTGCTCGTGGGCTCCACTATCGGGAGCGGCATCTTCCGGGTGCCGGCCGGCGTCGCGGGCCAACTGCACCAGGCGGGACCGGTGCTCCTGGCCTGGGTGGTGGGCGGACTGGTTGCGCTGTTCGGCGCGCTCACCTATGCGGAACTGGCGGCGGCACTACCCCGGTCGGGCGGCGTCTTCGCCTACATCCTGGAAGGGTTCGGGCCGCTCCCCGCCTTCCTCTTCGGCTGGTCCGAGCTCACCGTCATCCGGGCGTCGGCGCTCGGCGCCATTTCCACGATCTTCGCCGAGTACCTCGGCTATTTCATCGAGCTGTCGCCGCTCCAGGTGCGGTGGGTGGCCGCGGGCGCGGTCCTCCTGGTGGGCACCCTCAATTATGTGGGGGTGAGCAGCGCGGCCGTCGTGATGAACCTCACCACCATCGCCAAGTACGGCGCGCTCGCGGCGCTGGCCCTGCTGGCCTTCACGGCCGGCACCGGGAGCGCCGGGCACTTCACGCCGGCCTGGCAGGGCGGGCTCAACCTGTCGCTCATGGGGACGGCGCTCATCGCGATCATGTGGACCTACGACGGATGGGCGGACCTGTCGTTCGTCGGCGGCGAAGTGAAGAACCCCGCGCGCACGCTGCCGCTGGCGCTGATCCTCGGCACGGCGGCGATCGTCCTGGTCTACCTGCTGCTCAACGTCGCCTACATCTGGCTCGTGCCGCTCCCGGAGATGGCCGGCTCCAAGCTCATCGCCGCCACCGCGGCCGACCGCATCCCGCTGTTCGGCGGTGCGGGCGGGGCGGTGATCTCCGGCATCGTCATGCTGTCGTGCTTCGGCGCGCTCACGGGCTCGATGATCACCGGCCCGCGAATCTTCTTCGCCATGGCCGATCGGGGGCTCTTCTTCCGCGCCATCGCGCGCGTCTCGCCCCGGTTCCAGAGCCCGTCGGTGGCCATCTGGCTCGCGACCGCGCTGGGCATGCTCTACGTGCTGTTCAACGACTTCCAGCAACTGGCCGACAAGTTCATCCTGGGCATCTGGCCGTTCTACGCGCTCGCGGTGGCGGCCGTGTTCGTGCTCCGCCGCACCCGGCCCGACATGCCGCGTCCGTACCGCACATGGGGCTACCCGGTCGTGCCGCTGCTCTTCCTCGTTGCGTCGGTGGCAATGGTGGTGAACGCGTTGTGGACGGATCCGGTCAATACCGGGATCACGTTCGGGATCATTCTCGTGGGGATTCCGGTGTACTACCTCTGGCGGACATGGGGCGGCCCTGCGCCTGCGACCGTATTGGGGCTGGACTAGACACCCTGCAATTCCGGCGGCCCTCGGAAGTCGTACGGCCGTTCACCACAGAGGCACAGAGGGCACGGAGGGACACAGAGGGTTCCCGGTCGGAAAAAGGCCCCTTGGACCCGGACAACACCAGCTAATTGGTGGTGGCTCCGCGTCCGGATGCGCTCCGCTTCCACATCCCTCTGTGTCCCTCCGTGCCTTTGTGCCTCTGTGGTGAACGGCCGTACGACTTCCGAGGGCCGCCGGAATTGCAGGGTGTCTAGTCCAGCCCCAATACGGTCGCAGGCGCAGGGCCGCCCCATGT
>JAICLE010000076.1 GCA_025927545.1 Gemmatimonadales bacterium | reverse complement strand
CTGGTGGTCACCGACGTGGGGATGCCCGAGATGGACGGCTACGAGCTCGCCCGCCGGCTGAGCGTGGAGCGCCCCAGCCTCCCGGTGGTGTTCATGTCCGGGTACGGAGACCAGGATGGCCAGGGGCACGGCCCCGGGACGGATTATCCGTTCCTGCGGAAGCCGGTGTCACCGGATACGCTGGTGCGCGCGGCGGGTGAGGCGGTGAACGGGAACGGGCGGTAGCGCAAGTCGCCTCGCGGGCGCTCGCGGCGCTTCACCCGGCGCCCAGTACGACCGGCTCGCGCTCGAGCACGACGCCGAAGCGGGCCTCGACTGCCGTGCGGATCTCCAGCGCCAGAGCGAGCAGCTCGGCACTGGTCCCGCCCAGGCTGACGAGTGCGAGGGCGTGGTTCGGCGATACGCCAACGCCGCCGCGCCTCGTGCCACGAGGAAATCCCGCCTGTTCCACCAGCCACGCCGCTGACACCTTCGTCCGCCCCTCGCCGGCCGGAAACACGGGAATGTCGCCCGAGCCGGCCGACGTGCTCCAGCGCCGGCGAAGCCGTTCAACGGCCGCAGCATCGAGCACCGGGTTCATGAAGAACGACCCGACCGAACGTGAATTCGGGTCGGCCGCGTCCACGACCATGCTCTTTCGGCGGCGGAGCGCGAGGACCGCGGCACGGACGGCGCGGAGCGCGTCGCCCTGCGGGAGCGAGGAATAGCCAGGGAGTGCCTCGACCGCGCGCCGAAGCTCGGGGTAGCGGAGCGCCGGCGGTGCGTGGATGCGAAGCCGGAAGGTGACTTCGGTAACGATGAAGCGGTCGCGATCCGCGGCCTTGAAGCGGCTCGTGCGATAGCCGAATGCGCACTCCGCCGCGGCGAATCCGAGCGGTGCCAGCGTTGCACGGTCGAGCGCGTGCACGGCAATGATGGTATCGGCCACCTCCTGCCCGTAAGCGCCGACGTTCTGAATGGGGGTCGCGCCGGCGTAGCCGGGGATGCCGGACAGGCACTCGAGTCCCTGGAGTCCTGCCGCTACGACGGCGGAGACGAGCGCATCCCAGGACTCGCCCGCACCGACGTGGACCAGCACCGTACCGTCGGCCGCCACGGGGTCGATCCTGACGCCGGGCAGCGCCACTTTCACCACCAGCCCGTCGAGACCCTCGTCGGGAACGATCACATTGCTGCCGCCGCCCAGGACCCAGAGCGGGACCGCGGCGTCGCGGGCCCAGCGGAGCGCCTCGATCAGCATCTGGCCGCTGGTCACGGACCAGAACCAGCGGGCCGGGCCACCCAGCCCCAATGTCGTATGGGGTGCGAGCCTGACATGCTCGTCGGGTCCTGTCATCGACATGCCCTCAGCGACTGTCCCGCCGGGTCCGAGTGTCGGGTGCTCCGGTGAGCAGCGGAAGCTTGATATGCCAGCTTGTACGGCTCACTACCAGGCCCGATCTGCATCTGAGACGCCAGATGAACGAAGCTCCGCAACTCTCACTGAGTGCGGAGCTTCCGCCGATAGCAGGGGCGGGACTCGAACCCGCGACCCCGGCATTATGAGTGCCGTGCTCTAACCAGCTGAGCTACCCTGCCCTGGTCCGGGCGAGCATTCTACCGCGCCCGGTGGTGAAACTCAAGCTACTCCCCCGCCGTGTCCGCCGGCACCAGCCGGTACAGCAACTCCCCGCGGCGGATCATGCCGAACCGCTCCCGCGCCACGCGCTCCTGGGTGCGCGGGTCGCGCTCGATGGCCACCGCGGCGCGCTGGAGCGAATCGACCACCAGCTTGAGCCGCTCCACCTGAGCCCGCTCACCCGCTTCCTGCCGCCGGAGCGCCAGCAGGTCGGTCGTGCCGTACTCGCCACCCTGCACGGCGAAATAGAGCAGGAACACGAGCGCCGCCAACGCCGCCCAGCGGGCACCGGTCACAGCGGGTAGAGATCCCGCCCGGGGTAGTGCGCCACGTCGCCCAGCTCCTCGGCGATCCGAAGCAACTGGTTGTACTTGGCCGTGCGGTCGGTGCGGCTGGCGCTCCCGGTCTTGATCTGCCCCGCGCCGGTGGCCACCGCGAGGTCGGCGATGAAGGTGTCCTCCGTCTCGCCCGAGCGGTGGGAAATGACGACGCCGTACGCGCTCCCCTTGGCGAGCTCGATGCACTGCAGCGTCTCGGTGAGCGTGCCGATCTGGTTCACCTTCACCAGCACCGCGTTGGCCACACCCTCCTCGATGCCCCGGCCGAGCCGGTCGACGTTGGTGACGAACAGGTCGTCGCCCACGAGCTGGACCCGCTCGTGCAGCCGCTCCGTCAGCAGCGCCCATCCGGCCCAGTCGTTTTCGGCCAGCCCATCCTCGATGCTGACGATCGGGTACCGGTCCACCCAGCCGGCATAGAGCTCCACCATCGCCTCCGCGGAGCGGCGGCTCCCGTCGCCCTTCTTGAAGACGTACTCGCCATCCTGGAACAGCTCCGAAGCCGCCACGTCCACCGCGATGGCGACATCGCGTCCCGGCTCGTAGCCCGCGCTCTCGATAGCCTGCATCACGACATCGAGCGCCGCCTCGTTCGACGGCAGCATCGGGGCGAACCCGCCCTCGTCGCCCACCGCGGTCGAGAGTCCCATCTTGCCCAGCACTTTCTTCAGGCTATGGAACACCTCGACCCCGATGCGCAGCCCCTCGGGAAAGGTTTCGGCGCCGATCGGCACGACCATGAACTCCTGCGCGTCCACGTTGTTCGATGCGTGCGCGCCGCCGTTCAGGATATTCATCATCGGGACCGGTAGCACCCGCGCCATCGGCCCGCCGAGATAGCGGTAAAGCGGGAGCCCGTAATCCTGCGCCGATGCGCGCGCCACGGCGAGCGAGACGCTGAGGATGGCGTTGGCCCCCAGCTTGCCCTTGTTCGGCGTCCCGTCGGCGTCCATCATCTCGGCGTCGATCGCGATCTGATCCTCGGCCGACATGCCCTCGAGCCGGGGCCCGAGCACCTCGTTGACGTTCCGCACCGCCTCGAGCACGCCCTTGCCCAGGTAGCGGCGCGTGTCACCATCGCGCAGCTCGACCGCCTCGTGCTCGCCGGTGGACGCGCCGCTCGGCACGGCCGCGCGCCCCTGGGCGCCGCTCGAGAGCACCACGTCGGCTTCGACCGTGGGATTGCCGCGGCTGTCGAGAATCTCGCGGGCATGGACTTCGATGATGGTGCTCATGGTCGCTCGGGTGAAGGGAAGCGGCAACCTAGTAACCGCCTCCGAAGCCGTCAACGACGGACGGCCGCGAAATGGTCGAAGCCGGAGAGGGCGACCGGCGAGCCCGCGAGCCGCGCGTGCACGCCCGCGCCTTCCCGCGCCCGGCCGACCCGCGTGAGCTCGATGCCGCAGGCGCGCTCGAAGGCCAAGGCGTCCTCCGCGGTGAAGCCCTCAGGCAAGGCGACGAGAAGCTCGTACTCCTCGCCGCCCTCCGCCGCGAACTGCTCGGGTGCGATACAGAGTTGGCGGCTCTCCGCCACCGCGGCGGGCGCCACCGGCACCAGGTCGAGCTCGAGCGCCAGAGCGACGCCGGACGCCGCCGCCAGGTGTGCCGCGTCGGCGCCGAGGCCATCGCTCAGGTCGATCATCGCGCGGGCGCCGTGGCGCGCGAGCCATCGGCCCGCGGCGAGACGCGGCACCGGCCGGGCAAAGGCGCGGCGCGCCTCCTCCGCGGGCGACTCGCCGCGCCGCCACGCCTCCAGCGCCGCGCGCGGGGCGCCGAGCCGGCCGGTGACCCAGAGCGCGTCGCCGGCTCGCGCGCCGGCCCGGGTAACGGGCGCACTCGTCCAGCCGAGCGCCGTGACCGCGATACTCCAGGCGGGGCCGCCCGACAGATCGCCGCCCGAGACCCGCGCGCGGGCATCGAGCGCCGCCGCGCCCGCGCCGGCCATCACCGCGACGACGTCGTCATCGCCGGCGGCCGCCGGCACCGTGAGCGCGACGAGCACGGCGTCGGCGCCGGCGCCTTCGGCGGCCAGGTCGGAGAGCGCCGCCGCCGTAGCCCGCCACCCGATCTCCTCCAGCGTGAGCCACTCCAGGCGGAAGTGGATCCCTTCCACGCTCACGTCGGTACTCGCGACCAGCGTGGGGCCGGCCGCGGGGAGCAGGGCGGCGTCGTCGCTCAGGTCCATGGCGCCGGCGCCCAGCGCGGCCGCGATGCGGCGCACGCGATCGAACTCGCGCCCGGGCCCGAGCCGGGTCACGGCCGGATGGCGTCGAGCCGGAAGCGCACGAGGCCGCCGTCGGTGGCCACCCAGAGGTACTCCCGGTCCACCGCCAGATCGTTGCTGTTCCCGGGCAGGTCCCCTTCGCGCAGCGGACGGATCGGCGGCGTCGTGAGCCGCGCGAAGGCCACGCCGCGGTCGCCCGCGACCCAGAACCCCGGCCCGTCGGCAGTGAACGCGACGAGCCCGCCGAGGAGTCCGCTGAGGTTGGGGCCGAGGGTCCAGGCACCGCTGCCCGGATCGCGCCAGAGCATCTCGTCCCGGGTGAGCGCCACGACCGTGTCGCCCAGCGAGCCGAGTGCTACGACGGGCGCCTGCAGCGAGGGCGAGGCGAGTGCCGGGGGGCGCACTACGTCGGGCTGGCCGGGCAGCGCGAGCAGGAGTCCGCGCTGGGTGCCGACCCAGACCGAATCGCCCGTCGGGAACACGGCGAGGACGGCATCGGCGAAGCGCGGCGCCAGTCGCTCGATCCGGAGCGAATCGGTCACCCGCACCAGGCCGCGTCCGGTGCCCGCGGAGATGCGGCCCTGACGGGCGACGACAGCGTACACGCGGCCGTCCGGCAGGCCGCGCGCCTCGTCGAGCAGCTCTACGCGACCGTCGCCCGTGGCGATCCGGGCCAGACCCTGGTCCGTGGCGGCCCAGAGCGCGGTGCCCTGACCGACGAGCTTCCGCACCTGGGTGAACGGCAGCCCCGACGCCGGCAGCCCTTCGAGCGTGCGGAACGCGTCGAGCGCGCTGTCCACGAACGTGAGCGTGGCGTCGGTCTGCGTCGTGCGGTCCGTGGCCGCCCAGACGCCGCCGGGCCAGCCGAAGACCGCGCCCACGACCGGTGACCGCAGCCCATACGAGAGCCGGTCCGGCAGCGCGGCGCCGTCGGGCAGATACAACAAGCCCACGCCCCAGGTCCCGATGTACCAGCCGAGGTTGTCGACCGAGCGCGCCGCGGCGGTGAAGCGGGCCTGGTTGAGACGGGGGTCCATGAGAATCCGGGCGGCGTTGGTCTGGAGCGTCGGATTGCTGCGGAGCACGTCGTCGATCCGCGCGGGTGTGGTCGGGTGCGCCGGCGAGCGCGCGGGCGACGCGATCAGTCCGCCGCGCGGCAGCAGGAGCCAGCCACTGCGCGTCCGGAGATAGAGTCCGGTGGTGGGGTCGTCCCCGTCGAAGGCGATCATCTGCACGCCCTCCGGCACCGGCCCCTGATCCCAGAGCTGGAGCTCGGGCTGGAAGTGGACCCAGCCCTCGGGCCGGGCCAGCCAGAGCGAGTTGTCGAGCGGATCAACGAGGCCGGCGAACACCCGGGCGAGGAGCGCGGGATCGGGCGGGTCGTACGGCCCGCGCCACTGCCGGAACTGCGGGTTCCAGATGAGCGCCGCGCTGGTCGAGGTGACGTAGACGCGGTCGATTGCCGTGGCCACGGCGGTGATGTGGCTGAAGTCGCCGATCACCGCGCGGTCTTCGGGGCGCCAGTCACGGGTGGGCGACTGCGCGCCGCCGGGACGCGCAATGCCGGCGAGCGCTGAAGCGAGCACGAGAGCGGGAACGAGCGGGCGCATGGGGAAGAATCTACCCGGCCGCCGACGCGGCCGCCTCGACCGGGATCACCGCGAGCCGTCAGACCGTCTGAGGCCGTGGCAGCTCGAACAGCACCGGCGGCCGGGGCGGCGGCGGTGCCACCCGGAGCAGGTCCCACTCGCGCCAGAGATCAGGCAGGGCGGCGACCACGTCCATCGGGCGGAGGGTGCGTGCGGCGGTCCGGCGCGCAGCAAGATCGGCCGCGCGGCCGAGGGCCTGCGCGCCGAGGGCGGCGGCGGTCCCGGGCTGGAGCTTCTGCGCGAGCGACGCCCCCACCAGGCCGCTCAGCACGTCACCGCTGCCGCCGGTGGCGAGCCCCGGGTTCCCTGCCGCCACCGTGAGGGGCGCGCGCTCCGACCCGGCGATCACGGTGGGCACTCCCTTGAGCAGCACGGTCGCCCCGGAACGCTCGGCGGCAGCGGCAGCGGCGCCCCACGGATCGAGCTCCCGCATCGGCGCCAGGTCCGGGAACAGGGTGCGAAACTCGCCCGGGTGAGGGGTGAGAACCACGATCCGCTGGGCGGCCAGCTCGGCGAGTTCGCCGGCGGCACCGTGGAAGGCAACGAGCGCGTCGGCATCCAGCACGAGTGCCGAGGCGGCGCGCGCCAGGTGGGTAACGAAGGCGCGGCGGCCCGGCTCGCGGCCGAGACCCGGACCGATGATCACGGCGTCCGCCCGGCCAACCAGCTCGAGGAGCGCCGCCGTCGGCGCCTCGTCGAACGACTGCGCGAAGGTCTGCAGGTCGGGCTCCGCCTGGATCAGCGCGGCCACGGATCCCGGCGGCGCGACCACGTGCACCAGGCCGGCGCCGGCGCCGAAGGCGGCCCGGCCGGCCATCCGGGCGGCGCCCGTCATGCCGTCTCCACCGCCCACGATGACGAGGCGGCCGCGGACGCCTTTATGATCCGCGCTTCGAAGCCGGCGGAGCCACTCCGCTGCCTGCTGATCCGTCACCAGCCACGGCCACGCAGGATCGGGCGGCGGGTGGCCGATGTCCACCACGACGAGCGTGCCGATCTCGTCGCGCGCGAGCAGTTGTCCCCGGCGTGCCCCGCCGAATGTGATCGTGAGGTCCGCCCGGGCGGGACCGTGCACGGTGCCCGTCTCCAGATCCACACCCGTGGGTCCATCGATCGCGACCACCGGCAGCTCGAGGTCGAGGATGCGATCGAGCAACGCCGCCATCGGGGGACGGGGCGCGCCGCGTGCGCCGGTCCCCAGCAGCGCGTCGACGACGAGTCCCACGCCGGGCCAGGGTCCGTCCGGCGGGACCTCGCGAACGCCCTCCGCGCGAGCGCGCGCCGCCATCGCCTCGCGGAGCTCCGCGCCGGGTCCCGGCGACGAGGCGACCCACACCGGCACCTCGGCCCGATGCAGCGCACGCGCCAGCACCCAGCCGTCGCCGCCGTTGTGCCCGGGGCCGGCGGCCACGAGCACGCCCTCGCGCAGCCGGTGAGCGTAGTGCGCCGCGAGCACCGCCGCCGTGGCGCGGCCGGCGCACTCCATCAGCGTCGCGAGCGCCATCCCGCCCGCAACAGCATTCGCATCCCAGAGGGCGGACTGGTGGGGGGAGAGGATGGGGGGCATGGGGGGGACGCGGTGAGAGGTGAGCCGTAAGAGGTGAGAGGTGAGAGATGAAAAGTGGACTCACCTCTCACCTCTTACCGCTCACCTCTTACCCCAGTTCACTTGTAGCTCTGCCCGATCGCCCGACCGAAGGAGATTTCGCCGTTGTCGATGCGGAGGTTGAACCCGCATTCGGGGTTGGTGCAGACCCAGGCCTTGTAGGTGATCGGCGCGCCTTCGCGTCCGTAATCGGAGAGGGGAATGAGGGTACCCTGCGAGCACTTCTGGCATGCCGGCCATTCGGTCTTGTCCATGTGCCCCCCGTGACGGACCCCTGCCCCGGTCAGACGCCGCGCACGCCCGACCACTCGTAAACATCCCCGAAGGCGTCAGCGAAGTCGAAGACCCCCTCGAAGTCCCCCTCCTGGTCGCCCGGCTGGGTGACCAGGAGGCCCACCTCCACCAGCGTGAAGACGATGCGGCCGAAATCCTGGGTGCGCGTGACCCCCCAGTGCGCCAGCACATGGGGCGCGAGCAGGCCGAACTGCGCCCGGGCAAAGTCCCGGCACGCCCACGCCAGCTCGGCGCCGTTCACATGGCGCCGGGCGTCCAGGTTCGACTGCAGATACTCGATCGCGGCGAGCACGAACAGGAAGCTGCGCTCGTGGTAGACCGCTCCCCGCGCCCGGATGCGCGCGAGCACGTCGTCGGCGAACTGCAGATCGTTCACGCGGGCATCGGCTCCGGGAGCTCGGCCGTCCGGCGCACCCGGCCGGCGGCTTTCCCCGACCGGTAGAGCGGGAACGAGGAGGTCAGCTCCCGGACCTCCTGCTTCACCCGGCCGAGGTTGCCCTCGTCGGGGTGGGTGAGAGCACGGTCGATCAACTCGGCCACCCGGCTCATTTCCGCGGGGCCCATGCCACGCGTGGTGAGCGCCGGCGTACCGAGCCGGATCCCGCTGGTCACGAACGGGGACTGCGGATCGTCGGGAATGGTGTTCTTGTTGACCGTGATGCCCGCCTGATCCAGAGTCTTCTCGGCCACCTTGCCCGTCAACCCCTTGGGCCGCAGATCCACCAGCATGAGGTGCGAGTCGGTGCCGCCGGATACGATGTCGAACCCGCGCTCGATCAGCTCCTCGGCCAGCACCCGCGCGTTCTCCACCACCAGGCGCGCGTAGGTGCGGAAGTCCGGGGTGAGCGCCTCGCCGAACGCCACCGCCTTGGCCGCGATCACGTGTTCCAGCGGCCCGCCCTGCGTGCCGGGGAAGACCGACTTGTCGACGGCCTTGGCGTGCTCGGCGGTCGAAAGGATGAGGCCGGCCCGGGGGCCCCGGAGCGTCTTGTGCGTGGTGCTGGTGACGATCTGCGCGTGCGGTACCGGCGAGGGATACACGCCCCCCGCCACCAGCCCGGCGAAGTGGGCCATGTCCACCAGGAAGATCGCGCCCACTTCGTCGGCGATCGAGCGGAACGCGGCGAAGTCGATGATCCGCGCGTACGCGCTGCCGCCCGCGATGACGAGTGCCGGCTGCTGCTGCAGCGCCAGGCGGCGGACGGCGTCGTAGTCGATCAACCCGGTGGCCGGATTCACACCGTAGTGCACTGCCCGCCAGATCACGCCGCTGTGGCTCACCGGCGCGCCGTGGGTGAGATGGCCCCCATGCGGCAGCGACATTCCCATGATCGTGGCGCCCGGCTTGATGACCGCCATGAAGGCCGCGAAGTTGGCCTGCGCGCCCGAGTGGGGCTGCACGTTGGCGTGCTCCGCCCCGAAGATCTGCTTCAGCCGGTCGATGGCGAGCTGCTCGATCTCGTCCACGACCTCACATCCACCGTAGTACCGCCGGCCGGGGTAGCCCTCGGCGTACTTGTTGGTGAGCGGGGTGCCCATGGCGTCGATGACCGCCCGGCTGGCGAAGTTCTCGCTGGCGATCAGCTCCAGGCCATCCTGCTGCCGGCGCAACTCGCGATCGATAAGCCGCGCCACCAGCGGATCGGCCTCACGGAGGGGCGCGTTGTGATCCAGACTCATTCCTGCTCCATCTCGAGATGTTGACGAGGCGGCGGTTGGCCGACTGCGAGGTTGCCCGCCGGCGTTGTCCGATCCGATGGGAATGACTTCGGGCGACGGCATCTAATGTATAAGAATTCGCGGGAGGGCGAGAGGGGGCACCCGGCGTGCCCGCCTACCGTCTGCCGCCCATCCACACGCGGTCGAGGCCCGCCACCGCCGAGATCCGCTCCTCGGCCAGCCGGTCGGCCGCGCGGTAAGTGGGGATCCGCTCCCGCCGGGCGATCTCGAAGATTCGGAGCAGCGTATCGTAGATCTCGCCCGCCTTCTTCTTGGAGCGCTCCTGGGGCCAGCGATGGAGCTCGCCGTAGACGTTGATGACGCCGCCGCCGTTGATGACGTAGTCCGGGGCGTAGAGAATGCCCCGCTGCTCGAGCAGGTCGCCATGGCGGTCCTCGGCGAGCTGGTTGTTGGCCGCGCCTGCGATGATCGCCACCTTGAGCCGGGGCAGCGTCTGGTCGTTGAC
The DNA here is from genome assembly GCA_025927545.1 of Gemmatimonadales bacterium. Taxonomy (GTDB): domain Bacteria; phylum Gemmatimonadota; class Gemmatimonadetes; order Gemmatimonadales; family GWC2-71-9; genus CAVVWJ01. The sequence continues at coordinate 5,353 of JAICLE010000076.1, read as the reverse complement.
GGTGGCGCCAAGAGCGCAGGGGGCGTAGATGTCGGCCGCCTGGTCGTAGATCGCCTCGGGCGCCACCGAGCGGGCGCCAGTCTCGTCCACCACGCGCCTGACCTTCTCGGCATCGATGTCGGTAACGATGAGCTGCACGCCGTCCGCGTGCAGATGGCGGCAGAGATGCGTGGCCACGTGGCCGCACCCCTGGACCGCCACGATCTTCCCCTCGAGCCGGTCACTCCCCCAGCGCGCCTGGGCGGCCGCCTTCATGCCGACATACACGCCGAAGGCGGTGACCGGCGACGGGTCGCCGGAGAGGCCGAGGAGGCCGGCGACGTGGTCCGTCTCCAGCTTGATGTACTCCATGTCCGCCGGGCTGGTCCCGATATCCTCGGCGGTGATGTAGCGCCCGCCCAGCGTCTCGATGAAGCGGCCGTGAGCGCGGAACAGCGCCTCCCGGTCCGGCCGCTTGTTGTCACCCAGGATGACCGACTTGCCGCCGCCCAGGTTGATCCCCATGACGGCCGACTTGTAGGTCATCCCGCGGGCCAGCCGGAGCGCGTCGGTGATCGCGTCCTCGGTGGAGGCGTACTGCCAGAACCGGGTGCCGCCGAGGGCCGGCCCGAGCGTCGTGTCGTGAATGGCGATGATGCCGAAGTATCCGCAGCCGGGATCGTGAGCGAACAGCACCTGCTCATGGCCGAGCGCGTGCATCTGGGCGAGGAGGTCCATGGGGCTCCGGTCTGGTCGTGAGTCGTGAGTCGTGGGTCGCGAGTCCCCGGTTGGCCGAGTCGAGCTCATGACCTTCGACTCACGACTGGTACTGATAGAACCCCCGCCCACTCTTCCTCCCAAGATACCCGGCGGCCACCATCTTCCGGAGCAGCGGGCAGGGCCGGTACTTGTCGTCACCGAGGCCGGTCTGCAGCACCTCGAGAATGGCGAGGCACACGTCGAGGCCGATGAAGTCGGCCAGGGCGAGCGGGCCCATCGGGTGCGCCATGCCCAGCTTCATGACGGTGTCGATCGCCTCGGGCGCCGCCACGCCCTCCATGACACAGAAGATCGCCTCGTTGATCATCGGCATCAGGACGCGGTTGGCGACGAAGCCCGGATAGTCGTTCACCTCGACGGGAGTCTTGCCCAGCGCCGCGGCGGTCTGCATGACCGAGCGCGTGGTGGCGTCGGTCGTGGCGTACCCGCGAATGACCTCGACCAGTTGCATCACAGGCACGGGGTTCATGAAGTGCATCCCGATCACCTGCCCCGGCCGGCGCGTGCGCGCGGCGATCTCGGTGATCGAGATCGAGCTCGTATTCGTGGCAAGGATCGCGTCGGGCGCGCACACGCGATCGAGCTCCTCGAACACGGAGAACTTGACCGCGGGGTTCTCGCTCGCGGCCTCCACCACGAGCGCGGCGCCGGCCGCCGAGTCGAGCCCCGTGGCCGGCGTGATGCGCGCGAGCACCTCCGCCGGCGCCTCGGGGGCCAGCGTGCCCTTCTTCACCTGGCGATCGAGATTGGTCCGGATCGTGGCCACAGCCGTCTCCAGCGCCGCCGGCGCCGTGTCGATCAGCGCCACCTCCCATCCGTGCTGCGCGAACACGTGGGCGATCCCGTTGCCCATCGTTCCCGCGCCGATCACCGCGGCGCGGCTCATGTCGGTTCCTGCCGGATCCACTGGGCTGCGAGCACTACGGTCACGGTGAGGGCGAGGGTGCCGAGCAAGCCGCCTTCGGGCCCGAACGCGCCGCCCGTGAGCCACGCGGGAGCCCCCATGCGGTAGTCGATGTAGGGGATGTCGAACGGCAGCCCGCTCACCGGCGCGGCCAGGGCGGCGAGGGTGGCGTTCCAGCCGAGGTGCGCGCCGAACGCGGTCCACATGCCGCCCGGACTGAAGAATGCGAGCGAGAGCCAGATCCCGGCCAGCGCGATGTTGGCGAGCCCGGCGGAAGTGACCTCGGGATTCCGGATGTGAGCCACGGCGAAGAGCAGCGACAGCAGGAGGATCGCACGGCCGCGGCCCAGCGCCCGGCCAGCCACGACCATCGGCAGCCCGCGGAACATCAGCTCCTCCGCCATGGCTGCGGGCGCCAGAATCATGACCGTCTTTCCCACCTGGAGCACCCACTGCTGCAGCGAGCCGCCATCGTGCGTCCACCCCGCCCCGGCCGTGAAGACGCCGAGGGTCATCGCGATCGCGGCAGGAAGGATCCCGAAGACCAGTCCGGCGCCCGTCGCCCGGGCCCAGCCCAGGCGGCTGCGCCAGCGGAGATCCGACGCGCCGAGCCGGAGGGCGCGGACCCCGACCACCCACGTGGCCATCCCGAACGCGAGGAGGAGCGCCGCGCCCTGCACCAGCGCGAAAAGCGGTGACGGATGCGCCGCCAGCTCGGCCGGCGACGCGCCGGCGGTGAGCCCCCGCGCGAAGGGCAGCAGCAGCAGCGAGACGAGGAGCAGGCCCAGCAGGTAGAAGCAGACGATGGCGCCGATGGCCCGCAGCAGCGGGCGCGGGCGCCGGCGCGGCGTTGGGTCGGTCAACGCACCCGGCGGATGACCGGCCCGAGGCCGAGCACCACGGCCGCTGCAAGGCCGACCTTGAGCAGGTCGCCGGTGAGGAACGGCACGAACCCGACGCGGAACGCGAGCGCGGGATCGCCGCCAAGCAGCGCGAGCTGCGCCACGCCGCCCAGGTGAATGACGGCCATGCCGAGCGCGGAGGCCAGCAGGACCCGGAGCACGCCGGCGCCCGGACGACTCAGCGCGCCGGCCACCCCGGCGGCGACCGGGAAGGCGAGCAGGTAGCCGCCGGTGGGTCCCAGCAGATGGATCACGCCAGACGATCCGCCGGCGAACACCGGCAGCCCGAGCACCCCGAGAGTCAGGTAGGTGACGAGCGTCGCCACCCCGCCGGCCGCCCCCAGCACACCGCCGACCACGAGCACCGCGAGCGGCTGGAGCGTCATCGGGACCGGACTGAACGGGACGGGTACCGCTGCCTGCGCCGCGGCGGCCACAACGACCGCGCCGACCGCAATCTCGAGGAGCCGCCGGCCGGGGCGCACCCGCACGGGCGCTGCGGCGCGCGCCGCGACCCCGGCAATCACTTCACGCGAGGCGCCCATCAGACGAGCTCCACGCTGAGGGCCACGGCATTGCCGCCCCCCAGGCAGAGCGTGGCAAGGCCGGTTGAGCCGCCGCGGTCGCGAAGGGCGTAGAGCAGCGTGGTGAGCACCCGGGCGCCGCTGGCCCCGATCGGATGCCCGAGCGCCACCGCCCCGCCGTGGACATTCACACGGTCCCAGTCCCAGCCCAGTTCGCGACCATCGGCCAGCGCCTGCACCGCGAACGCCTCGTTGGCCTCGATCAGATCGTACCGGTCGATGCGGGTGGCCGTCTTGTCCATGAGGCTCCTCACCGCGAGGACCGGTGCGAAGAAGAGGTCACGCGGCTCGCCCCCGCCCGTGGCGTAGCCGGTGATGCGGGCCATCGGGGTAAGGCCGTGCGCTTTCGCGAATGCCTCGGACGTCACCACGAGAGCGCTCGCCCCGTCGTTGAGCCCGGGCGCGTTCCCCGCCGTCACCGTCCCGCCGTCCTGCTTGAACACGGGCTTGAGCCGGGCGAGCGTCTCCGGACTGGTGTCCTTCCGCGGCGCCTCGTCGGTGGAGAAAGTCGTGGCACCGCCCTTTCCCGGCACCTGCACCGGCAGGATCTCGGCCTTGAACTTCCCGGCTTCGATAGCGGCGATGGCCTTTCGATGGCTCTCGTAGGCGAAGCGGTCCTGGTCTTCCCGCGAGACGCCCGCCTTTTCGGCCGTGTACTCGGCATATTCGCCCATATGGCAGCAGCCGAACGAGTCCCACAGACCGTCGTGGATCATGCCGTCCACCATGGTCTGGTTGCCGGCCTTGATGCCACTGCGCATGCCGTACACATAGTGCGGCGCGCTCGACATGGACTCCTGGCCGCCGGCCACCACGCACTCGGCATCGCCGGCCTTGATCGCCTGGGCGGCAAGCATGACCGCCTTGAGACCGGACCCGCAGACCTTATTGATCGTGAGGGCGGGAATCGCGGCGGGAAGACCGGCATGGATTTGTGCCTGGCGAGCGGGAGCCTGCCCCGACCCGCCCTGCACCACCTGCCCCATGATGACCTCGTCCACGGCCGCGTCGTCGATGCCGGACCGGCGGACCGCCTCGCGGATCACCTGGGCCCCAAGCCGGGGCGCGGGAAAGGACGCCAGCCCGCCCAGGTAGCGCCCGATCGGCGTCCGGACGGCGGAGACGATGACCGGCGTTGTCGTATCGCTCACGTGCACCTCGGGTCCAAGTGTTGGCGAGGGCAAGATAGGCGGGGTTTCGGGCCCCCGGTAGCCCGAGGCTCAGGGTGCGAGCGCACGCGTCCGCACCTCGCGGGTGAGCCGGTCGAGAAACGTCGGTACCGGCAGGACGTCCTGTTTCCGTCCGGCGCCGCGGACCCGGAGCGCCACGCTGTCGCTCTCCGCCTCGCGCTGGCCCACGACGGCCATATACGGCACCTTTGCGACCTCGCCGTCGCGGATGCGGTAGTTGAGCGTCTCGTTCCGGTCGTCGAGATGCGCCCGGATGCCGGCGGCGGTGAGCCGCGCGGTGATGCCGCGCGCCGCCTCGGCCTGCGCATCGGAGATGGGGATCACCCGCACCTGCTCCGGCGCCAGCCAGACCGGGAAGGCGCCGGCGAAATGCTCGATAAGAATGGCGATGAACCGCTCGAACGAGCCGCTCACGGCCCGGTGGATCACCACCGGCCGATGCTCGGCGTTGTCCTCGCCGACGTAGACGAGGTCGAACCGCTCGGGTGCGTTGTAGTCGAGCTGGATGGTGCCGAGCTGCCAGCTCCTGCCGATCGAGTCGGTCACGTCGAAGTCGATCTTGGGGCCGTAGAACGCTCCGTCTCCGGGCTTGAGCTCGTAGGCCATGCCGGTGGCCTCGAGCGCGCCGCGGAGCGCGCCTTCCGCACGCTCCCACAGCTCGTCGCCTCCGATCCGCGTTTCCGGCCGGGTGGCGAACTTGAGGCTCGGCTCCAGGCCGAACGTGCGATAGTAGCCCAGGATGAAGTCCATGAGGAACTTCACCTCGTCCACGATCTGGCCGTCGGTCAGGAAAACGTGGCAGTCGTCCTGCGCGAACTGGCGCACGCGGGTGAGCCCCGAGAGCGCGCCGGTCACCTCGTTCCGGTGCAGCACGTCGAAGGTCACGTAGCGAAGGGGCAGCTCGCGATAGGAGTGCTTCCTGGACCCGTAGAGCAGGTAATGGGACGGGCAATTCATCGGCTTGAGCGACGCGTCGTGCTCCCCCGTCTCCTTGTTCAGCACGAGAAACATGTT
>JAICLE010000118.1 GCA_025927545.1 Gemmatimonadales bacterium | reverse complement strand
GGGCTGCGCCTGTAAGCTCGGCTCCGTCGACCTGGCCGAGGTGCTGCGGCACCTGCCGGGCGTGGCCGACCCCCGCGTGCTGGTCGATGCGACGACCCGCGACGATGCGGCCGTCTTCCGGCTGAGCGACGACCGGGCGCTGGTGGCCACCACGGACTTCTTCACCCCCATCGTGGACGACCCGCGCGCCTGGGGCGCGATCGCCGCGGCCAACGCGCTGAGTGACGTGTACGCGATGGGCGGAACGCCGCTCTTCGCGCTCAACCTCGTGGGCTGGCCGCGGGAGAAGGTGCCGTTCGACGTCCTTGGCGAGGTGCTCGCAGGGGCGGCGGAGGTCACCGGCCGCGCGGGCTGCCTCATGCTCGGCGGCCACTCGATCGACGTGCTCGAGCCGCTCTTCGGGCTGGTGGTGATCGGTGAGGTCCACCCCGATCGCGCGCTCACCAATGCCGGCGCCTGCGCCGGCGACGTGCTCGTCCTCACCAAGCCGCTCGGTACCGGTATCCTGTCCACCGCGCTCAAGCGCGACGCCCTGATCGAGGCGGGGATGGCAGACGCGGTCCGCTCCATGACCACGCTCAACGACGGCGCCGCCCGGGCCGCGCTCGCCGTGGGCGTGAGCGCCGCGACGGACGTGACCGGCTTCGGACTGCTCGGCCACCTGAGCAACATCCTCGCGGCGAGCGGCGTCGGCGCCGAGATCGCGTACGAGTCGCTGCCGCTCCTGCCGCACGCGTGGAATCTGGCCAACCGCGGAGTCGTCCCGGGCGGCACCCAGCGCAACCTGATGGCGGCGGATGCGCAGGTCGAGTGGGCAGACGACCTGGCACCGGCGGACCGGGTGTTGTGCGTCGATGCCCAGACCTCGGGCGGCCTGCTGCTGGCGGTGCCGCGCGAGAACGAGGTGGCGCTGCTCACTGCCCTGCGCGCCGAGCAGACGCCGGCGGCCGCCGTGATCGGACGGGTGACCGCGGGCCCGGCGGGCCGCATTCGCGTGCTGAGGAGTTTCGCGTGAGCTCGAGCCCCGTTTTCGACGCACTTCCCGACACTCTGCCCGATGCCCCCCCTTCGCTGGACCGCTGACCGCATGGACCAGCTCGAGCACGCCGCCCGCCGGGGGCAGCGGGTTGCGCTCTCGCGGCGCGGCACCGAATACGTTGTCGTCGCCCTGCGGGTCACGAACGAGGACCGGCACGACGTGCTGATCGGGCGGCTCCCGATGACCGGCGAGGAGCTGACGTTCCGGCTGGATCAGATCGACAGCTTTCAGGTGGTCGGATGAGCGGCGTCGCCGTCCTCCACCTCGACGAGAGCTGCCTGGGCAACGGGCGCGAGGGCGAGAACCCCGGCGGCAGCGGTGGACTGGTCGAGGCGCGGAGCGGCCGGGGCCGGGTCGAGCGGCGCGACTTCTATATCAGCTCGCCCGCCACGACCAACAACCGCATGGCGCTGAGCGGCGCGATCGCGGCGCTGCAGCTCCTGGCCAAGAAGGGATCGCGGCTCGGGGTCCTGATCGTCTCCGACTCGCAGTACCTGGTGAAGGGCATGAGGGAGTGGATCTCCGCCTGGGCGGCGCGGGGATGGAGCCGCAAGCAGGGTCCGATCGAGAACCTCGAGCTGTGGAAGGCGTTGCTCGCCTCCGCTCGGCTGCACGACGTGCAGTGGACCTGGGTGCGCGGCCACCAGGGGCACGCCAAGAACGAGTACGCCAACGATCTCGCGGTCCTGGCGGCGAAGGAGCAGCGGACGTCGGAGGGGATGGTGGAATCGGAGTTCGAGCCCTGGCTGGAGGCCAGGCGGAAGAAGGGATCGTACCTGGCCTACGATCCTGACGAGGCCTTTGCGGCCCTCGAGCGGCGCGTGCTCGCAGGCGAAGCCTTTCCGCTGGCGGACCCGGTCCCGTGACATGCGTCCAGGCGGCTCGCCCGTGACCGATCTCGAGCGGTTCTTCCGGCGGCTCGTCGTCACCCTCGCGGCGACGGACCCGGCTCGCCTCCACCAGCCGCTCCCGCTCGAGGCGATCCACGAGTCCATCATCCCCTACCGCTCCCATCGCCGGGCACTCGGGCTGGAGAGCAGCGAGGACTACGAACTGGTGCTCCTGCGTCTGTGCGCCGGCGAGGGCGGCCTTGCCCGCACGGAGCCGGAAGAGGTGCGCGCGCGGTTCGCCGAGGAGCTCAGGAATCCCAGCCCGGACCTCGCGGTTCTGCACCAGTACGAGAATGTCCTCGTGTCCCTTCGGTCTGCCCCGCTCGCCCAGGCCCTCGAGCCAGTGCCCGATCCCGATCTGCCGTATGCCCCACCGGCGCCGCCGCCGCTCGCAGGCATCGCTGAGCCCGCCCTCGACCTTCCCGCGCCCGACTCGTCCCTGATCGACGCAGCAACGGATTTCGACATGGCGGTTCCGGTGGAGGTACCTTCCGGGGAGCCGCGGTGCCTGCACTGCGGGGGCGGGCTTCCCACCGACCGCCCGGCGCGATTCTGCCCCCACTGCGGGCAGCGCCAGGCGCCCCCCGAGTGCCCCCGGTGTCACAGCGAGGTGGAGGTCGGCTGGCGCCACTGCGTGAACTGCGGGACGGCGCTGGACGGACGGTAGGAGGTGGCCATGTCCTGGGATGCCACGCTGCGGCCGCAGGACGTGCTCGCGGTCATCATGGGCGGGGGCGCGGGAACGCGCCTTTTCCCGCTCACGAAGGACCGTGCCAAGCCCGCCGTCCCGCTCGCGGGAAAATACCGGCTGGTGGACATCCCCATCAGCAACTGTCTCAACTCCGACCTCCGCCGGATCTTCCTCCTCACCCAGTTCAACAGCGGCTCGCTGCATCGGCACATCCAGGAGAGCTACCGGTTCGACACCTTCTCCGCCGGGTTCGTGGAGATTCTCGCCGCCGAGCAGCGGCCCGGCCGCACCGACTGGTATCAGGGCACCGCCGACGCCGTGCGGCAGAACCTGATCCACCTCAATTCCTATCCCCACCGCCTGGTGCTCATCCTCTCGGGCGACCAGCTCTTCCGGCTCGACTGCCGGGCATTGCTCCAGCGCCACGTCGCCAGCGGGGCGGCGGTGACCGTGGCGACCACGCCGGTTCGCGCGGAGGTGGCGGGCGCGTTCGGCATCATGGAAGTGGAGGAAAGCGGTCGGATCACGCGGTTCGTGGAAAAGCCGAAGGATCCCGCGGTGCAGGCCACTCTCCGCGGCTATCCCGACGCGCTCCCGGCCTCGATGGGGATCTACGTCTTCGACCGGGACATGCTGGCCGACGCACTGGCCGGGAGCGAGGTCGACTTCGGGAAGCACGTCATCCCCCGCCTCATCCAGACCGGGCGGGTGCACGCCTTTCCCCACGAGGGCTACTGGGAGGACATCGGGACGATCCGCGCCTTCTACGACGCCAACCTCGAGCTCTGCGAGCCGTTGCCGCGGTTCAACTTCTATGACTCGAGCGCGCCGATCTTCACCCACGCGCGCTATCTCCCGGCGACCAAAATCATCAAGTGCCAGATCGAGCGCTCGGTCATCGCCGACGGCTGCATCATCAACGACGCCCTCATCGACCACTCACTGCTCGGCATCCGCAGCCGGATCCAGGCCGGGGCCACGATCCGAGACAGCCTCATCATGGGCCAGGACTATTACGACAGCCCCGAGCGGGTTCCGGTGCCGGGGGCGCCGATGATGGGGATCGGTCACGGCACCTGGATCGAGCGCACCATCGTGGACAAGAACGCACGGATCGGCGACGAAGTCCGCATCACTCCCTACGACAAGCCGGCCTATCTCGATGGTCCCAACTACTACGTCCGCGACGGGATCGTCATCATCCCCAAGAACGCGGTCGTCATGAGCGGCACGGTCATCTGACCGTCAGGCCCGACCGGGAGCCCGGTTTGCTTGAAGTGCGTCTCCGGCGCGGGCATATTCACCATAGAATGTGCCGCGCCTGTCCCCCCTCCCGGAGTTCCCCCGCGTGACCTCGGCCGGCCGCGACCTCGGCCTCGTCTTCCTCTCGGGTGCACGCACCGGTTTCGGCGCGTTCGGAGGCGCGCTGAGGGATCTGTCCGCGACCGATCTTGGCGCCGCCGCCGCGCGGGCGGCGCTGGAGCGCTCGGGCTTCGAGCACGCCGCGGTCGATCATGTGGTTTTCGGCAACGTCCTCCAGACCAGCGCGGACGCCCCCTATCTGGCCCGTCACGTCGGGTTGCGCGCCGGGCTGCCCGTCGAGACGCCCGCGCTCACCGTCAACCGGTTGTGCGGTTCGGGGTTCGAAGCCCTCATCCAGGGCGCGCGGCAGATCCTGCTCGGCGAATCGCGCGTGGTGCTCGCCGGGGGCACGGAGTCGATGAGCCAGGCGCCGCACGTGGTGCGTGGTGCGCGCTGGGGGCTCAGGCTGGGACCGGCGGCCCCGTTCGAGGACACCCTGTGGGAGGCGCTGCGCGATTCGTACTGCGGACTCTCCATGGCGGAGACGGCGGAGCGGCTGGCCGAGCAGTATCGGATCGGCCGTGAGGCGGTGGACTGCTACGCCGCCCGGAGCCAGCGGCTCGCGAAAGCCGGGTGGGATGCAGGTGCGTTCGCCGACGAGATCGTCCCGGTCATGCGCAAGGACCCGAAGACCCGCCAGGAGGTGGCGTGGGCGGCGGACGAGCACATGCGTCCGGACACCACGGTCGAGGCGCTCGCCAAGCTGCCGCCCTACTTCCGGAAGGACGGCGTCGTCACGGCCGGGAACGCCTCGGGGATCTGCGACGGTGCGGCCGCGCTCGTCGTAGCGAGTGAGGATTTCGCGCGGGAGCGCGCGCTTCGGCCGATCGGTCGGCTGGTTGCGTGGGGGATCGCCGGCGTGGACCCGGCGATCATGGGCATCGGACCGGTTCCCGCCTCGCGCCGGGCGCTTGCCGCGGCGGGGCTCGCGCTGGCCGACATGGACCTGGTCGAGATCAACGAAGCGTTCGCGGCCCAGTACCTGGCTGTCGAGCAGGAGCTGGGGCTCAATCGCGAGCGCACCAACGTGGACGGCGGAGCCGTGGCGCTGGGCCACCCGCTCGGCGCGACCGGAGCGCGCCTCATCCTGCACCTGCTCTGCGCCCTGCGCCGCCGCCGCGGCCGGTACGGCCTGGCCGCCGCCTGCATCGGCGGCGGGCAGGGTGCAGCCGTCGTGGTCGAAGCCCTGGCCGCCTGAGAAACGAATCGAGGAACGAATCATGGACCTGCTGCTGCCACTCCTGCTCGCTGCCGTCCTCTACTCGTTCGCGAGCCTGCGCGTCATCCGGCAGTACGAGCGCGCGGTGGCCTTCTTTCTCGGGCGCTACTGGGGCACCAAGGGGCCTGGAATGATTTTCCTGCCAGCCGGCTTCGCCGCGCAGAAGCGCGTCTCGCTCCGCATCATGGCGCTGGACATCCCGCCGCAGGACGTGATCACCCGTGACAACGTCTCGGTCAAGGTCAACGCCGTGCTCTACATGCGGGTCTCGGACCCGGCCAAGGCGATCATCGAGATCGAGGACTACATGTACGCCACCAGCCAGCTCGCCCAGACCACGCTTCGCTCGGTACTGGGCGAGGTGGAGCTCGACGAGCTGCTGTCCGATCGCGAAAAGATCAACGCGGTGCTCAAGAAGATCATCGACGAACGGACCGAGGCCTGGGGTATCGAGGTCTCCGCGGTCGAGGTAAAGGACGTGGACCTTCCCGACCAGATGAAGCGGGCGATGGCCCGCCAGGCAGAGGCGGAGCGCGAGCGCCGGGCCAAGGTCATCGCGGCCCAGGGGGAGCTCCAGGCGTCGGAAACACTGGCGGAGGCCGCCCGGAATCTCGCCGTCGAGCCGAGCGCCATCCAGCTCCGTTACCTCCAGACGGTCACCGAGATCGCGGCGGAGAACAACTCCACGACGATCTTCCCGATACCGATCGAGCTGTTCCGGCCCTTCCTGCAGGCCCAGGCCCAGGCGCAGTCGGCTCGGCCGGCCCTGGCGTCCGGGGCGGAGGCGCCGGGCGCTGCGCTCCCTGCGGCCGACCTCTCCGCTCTCATGTCCTCACTCCGGCTGGACGCGGCCCGGACGCCCCCGCAGGAATAGCATGAGCGACGGCACCCCGGCCCGGCTCGATCGGGCGGCGCTTGAGCGGATCATCCAGCGCGCGGCCGAACTGCAGACGGCGGAGCACGGCCCGGGCGAGGAGCTGACCCCCGACCAGGTGCTGGCGCTCGGCCGCGAGGTCGGGATTCCAGGCCGTTACCTGCAGCAGGCAATGCTGGAGGAGCGCACCCGGCTGGTGACCGTCCAGCCGACGGGAGCGTGGGAGCGGATCGCGGGTCCCGCGCGCGCCACCGCCCAACGTGCCGTCCCGGGGACGGTCGCAGAAGTCGAGAGCGCGCTGGCGGCGTGGATGGAGGAAAAGGAGCTGCTCTGCGTGCAGCGCCGTCAGCCCGGCCGGATCACCTGGGAGCCGCTCGGCGGGATGCCTGCTGCGCTCCGCCGCTCCGCCGCGGCGTTCAACCGCGGTAGTGCGGCGATGATGCTCGCGCGATCGGACACGGTGTCGGCGACGATCCTCGCGCTCGAGCCGGGCTGGTGTCACGTGACGCTCGTGGCCGAGTCGCGCCGGGCGCGCGCGGAGTACGTCGGGGGCGGGGCCGCGCTCGCGGGGGCGGGCGTGCTGGGCGCCGGCCTGATGGCGGTACTGGGCGCGCTCCTCCCTGTAATGCTCATCCCCATTCCGGTCGCGCTGGGCCTGGGGTACGGGATGGCGCGCCAGTATCGGCCGGCGCTGGCCAGAATCCAGCTCGGCCTCGAGCGCGCGCTGGACCAGCTCGAACAGGGCGGGCCACCGGCCGAGCGCCGGTTGCCCCGGCGTACGGGACTGATCGGCATGCTCGCGGAGGAGATCCGGCGGTCGCTGCGGTAGCCGGTTACCGCCGCCACATCGGCGGCACTGGAGAGCCACTCGTGCCGGAAATCTCCCGCGTGGGCGTCCTGGGGTGCGGACTGATGGGGAGCGGCATCGCCCAGGCCGCCGCGACGGCCGGATTCAGCACGCTGGTGCGTGACGTCGAAGACGGGCTTCTCGCGCGTGGCGAGGACGCGATCCAGCGGTCGCTGGGCAAGCTGGTCGAAAAGGGCAAGCTCGACCCCGTTTCGAGCCGACGCGCCCTCGAGCGGCTCACCTTCACCACCGAGCTTGGCGCCCTCGCCGAGTGCGACCTGATCATCGAGGCGATTACCGAGGATCTCGGGCTCAAGAACGAGCTCTGGCGCGCCCTGGACGACCTCTGCCCCGCCGACACGATCTTCGCGTCCAACACCTCGAGCCTCTCGATCGGCGCCATGGCGGCCGCCACCCTCCGCCCCGACCGCTTTGTCGGCCTCCACTTCTTCAACCCGGTGCCGCTCATGCCCCTGGTAGAGGTCGTGCGCGCGGTCACAACCTCGCCCCAGGTGTTCGAGCGCGCCATGGGGTTCGCGCGCCGGCTCGGGAAGGAGCCGATCGCGGCGCACGATCGGTCGGGGTTCGTGGTAAACCGGTTGCTGGTGCCGTTTCTGCTGGATGCCGTGCGGGCACTGGAGCAGGGTGTAGCGTCCGCAGCCGATATCGATCGGGGCATGCATCTCGGCTGCGGGCATCCGATGGGCCCCCTGCTGCTGCTGGACTTCGTGGGGCTCGACACGGTGAACCGGATCGCGGAGATCATGTTTGACGAGTACCGCGAGGCACGCTACGCCCCGCCGCCACTCCTCAGGCGCCTGGTGGCAGCCGGGTTTCATGGCCGGAAATCGGGCCGGGGGTTTTATGATTATGCGTCCGACCCCCCGGCTCCCATCGACCCCGGCCTCTGAGGAGACCCGATGTTCGGTTACGACTGGCCGCGGCTTCACGCGGCGCTGAACGACCTGCCCGCCGCGCTGCTCCTGGTGGCGGTGTTGTTCGACTTGGCGAGCGCCCTGGCGCGCCGGCCCGCGCTCCGGGTCATCGGGTTCGCCACGATGCTGGCCGGCGCGGTCGGCGGGGCCCTCGCGGTCGTCTCCGGGCTGCAGGCCGAGGAGCACATCGCGCATGGCGAGGCGGTGCACCGGATCATGGAAACCCACGAGACGTTTGCGCTGATCACGCTGGGCATCTTCGCGCTGCTGGCACTCTGGCGGGTATTGCGGGAGAAGCGGATGGGGGGGGCCGAGCGCGGCGTCACGCTCGCGCTCTCACTGATCGGATTGGGCGTGCTCATCGCGACGGCCGCCCTGGGGGGGCGCATGGTCTTCGAGCATGCGGCGGGGATCCCAACCCAGGTGCTGCAGGACGAGATCCACGAGCGAGCGGAAGGCCATCATCACCACGGGGGCGAAGCAGACGAGCCGGACCATGATCACGCCGCGCCTGCGCCCACGCCGAGCGAGTCGACCGTCGCGCCGGATTCCGCGCCCGCCCCTCACACCCACACGCACGCGCCCGGCACACCGCCGCACCAGGACTGACGCCATGCGTGCCGCTGGCGCGGGGTGGTTGGTCGCGGCGGGGCTCATGGCCTGCCAGCCGCTGACCACCCGGCCGCCCTATCCGCCCGTACCCGAGGCCGCCACGACCGAAGTTCGCCTGGTGCCGCGGGAGGCGACCCGCCTCCTGGCCGCGGCGCTCCAGCGAGACTCGATTCGGCCGACCCGCGTCGAGTTGCGCGACGCGTGGCTCGAGACCAGTTGGTTCGATACGGCAAGCGGCAGGCGCAGCAGCTACCGGCGCGTCGGCCCGGGCGTGGTGCGCGTCGTCGCGTGGGCCGACCCCAGCCGTCCGGGGTTCAGCAAGATCACCCTGGAGACCACATACCGGCCCGTGGCCGACCCGTCGCTCCC
>JAICLE010000120.1 GCA_025927545.1 Gemmatimonadales bacterium | reverse complement strand
TAGGCTGGGGTGGGACAGCGGGCCACCCGAGTGCCGCGACGACCGCATGCGTGAGGTCATGCCCCCGTCGCGGCGCTCATCCGCCTACGCCGCGCCCTCCACCCGCCGGCACTCCGCTGCCGGCCGTGCGCGCGCGAGCGCCAGGAGCCCGTCCCACGCCGCGCGGACGTCGGGCGCGTCCCAGGTGTGCTCGTCGTAACGCCAGTTGAGGAACGCGCAGCTCCCGGGATGGCTCACCGCCAGAGTCCCGAAGCGCACCAGGTCCTCCGGCCGGCACGCGCTCGTCCCCACGCCGTAGCAGTCTTCCACGTTCACGCCCATGACCACCCGGAGGCCGAGCGCGGCGGCGATGCTCGCCGCGCGGTCGTAGTACGTCTGCTGATCGCCCTTCCGGGTGTGGTACTGCGCCCAGGCGTAATCGATCAGCGGCGCGAGCGCGGGATAGGCCTGCACCCAGTCGGGCGTCACCCGCACGCCGAGCGGGAGGCCGGGCAGCTTCGTGCGGGCGTACGCCGCCCACGCGGCGATCTGGACCTGGCGGATTGCCTTTCCGCCCCAGCACGTGGTGCAGGTGTAGTCGTCGGCGAGGTTGAGGCCGAGGATGGTCGCGCGGTACTTCCGGAGCGTATCGGCGGGCAGCGCCGCGGCGTAGCGGTCGGTGAACCGCTTGGCGCTGTCCACCGAAAAGGCGCCGTCCGGCTGGCCGTTGACGGTGAGCCGCCGCCGGGGCGGGACGAGGACAAGCCGGACGCCGCACGCCGCGGCTAGCTGGATGCGGCCCAGCACCGCGCGCGAGTCGAGCTGCTGTGTCGCTCCGGTCGTGAGGCCGCCGCAGTAGAAGCCGCTGGGCCACGCGCTGAGGCCGGCGGCGAGACCGCGGAGCTCGAGCGCCACCCGCACGCTGTCCACCACGCGCACGCTGTCGAGGCCGTGGAGCGTGTCGTACACGGTGCGGGGGACGAGGGTGGTGGTCGGGGTGTAGTCGGTGTGACCGTAGATGGTGGAGTCGGCGCTGGCGAGCACCCAGGTGACGGTGCCCGGCGACTGGGCGGCGCCCGGGCTCGCGAGGGCGAGCAGCAGGAGCAGGCCGGAGCATGGGCGAGACATGGCTGAACCTCCCGATGGAAAGTCGGTGACGTCCGCATGACTGCTGAGACTCGCGAGTGGGCGGGCCTTGCGCATCGGGCGTGCCAGCGCTTGCAGCGGCGTTTCGGTGGAGCGTCGAGCGCGGCAGCCGTCACACCTTCCACTCCGTGGGACACCTCCGCGCCCGCGCTGTCCGCGAACGGTGTCAGTCGCGCACAGTCCCGGCGCGCCGTGGCCGACGATCCGATCACGCCGGGCGCGGACACGGTAGGGCGGAACGCCCGTGCGTCGGGTCCCTCGGCGTGAGCATCGGCGCGAGCCGCCGGCGCATCGGCGCCGCCACGAAGGCGACGCACCCTGGACTCGATCGCATCGCCGCCGGCCGGGCGTTCGTCGCGAGAGGATGGAGCCGCACTCGATGCGGCCGCGAGCACGCGCGGCGTCGCCGACGCCGCGGTGGCGGCGGCCGGCCAGTGGTCGAGACTGATGCGAGCCGGGTTTGGGGCAGCCGGCGAGCGTGCGCGGTCAGCCGCCACCGGTCCGCGGCGGCACACGTCGCAGCGGCGGCGGACGGACCCCGATCGGGCTCGGCCGGCTTCGCGTCGCGGCGGATCACATCGATATCGGTCCGGAGACTGTTCGCATCGGTCGCGCAACGATTGGCACGCTCCTCGCCTCTCGGCGGCGTGACCGAGCCGCGGTCGGGGCGGTGCGGTCGCGTCGTCATCAGGTTGACCAGTGTCGGTGCGGTGCCCGGCCGCCGTCCGGCAGCCGAAGCGGGAGGACCGTATGAACGCGAAGTCACGCCGGAGAATCGAGATGGGTACGCGCGTGCTGGATTTCAGCCGTACCCACCCGGACGCGAGCGCCGGGTACACCGCCGCCCTGACTCGGCTCGAGGCGCTGCTGGGACGCGCCGACGAGCTCGCCTCGCGGCAACGGGATGGGCTGCTCGAGGTGCGCGGGTCAACGGCGCGGAAGCGCGAGCTGCGGCGCGCGATGCGGCAGGCGCACCTGACCCATCTGGCCCGGGTGGCGAAGGTCGCCGCACGGGAGGATCCGGACCTGGCGCAGAAGTTCGTGCTGAAGCCCGGGACCACCACGTACCTGGCATTCCGGACCGCGGCGCGCGGCATGGCCGCGGAGGCGCAGAACCACAAGGAGCTGCTGGAAAAGCATGGCCTGGTGGACACCGTGCTCGACGATCTCAGCCGCGCGCTCGACCAGTTCGACGCGGCCGTGGAGCACGGGACCCGGGGGCGGCAGGCACACGTCGGCGCGAGCGCCGAGCTGCGGGCGGTGGCGGACGAAGTGGTCCAGATCGTCTATGTGATGGACGGCCTCAACCGCTACCGGTTCATGCAGGACGCCGAGCTGCTGGCGGCGTGGGAGAGCGCCAGCAACATCCTGGCGACGCCGAGGCCGGCGGCGAAGGTCGCGCCGGAGGCGCCGCCGCCCTCGGGCGGCAAGGTTCGGCCGGCGGCATGAGGCCGGGGGGCAGGAGGAGGAGCGTTACCGCCGCCGATGGTCGCGACCATCGGCGGCGATTGCGTTGTGGGCCGGCTCGGGTGGCTCGGCCGACCCCCTCACCCCGGGCTGCGTGCTACGCGGCGTAGTTCGACAGGGACGGATGTGACCTCATACTCTGCCACGGGAATCGGATGCGGGGCGGGTGCCGACTTCCGGTGTGGGTTAGGTGGCGCCCGGCCGTCCGGAGTTGCCCAGGTTCCGTCGGGAGCATAGACTCATTCCATGTCCCTCCTCGACCGCATTGTCATCAACCCGGAAGTCCGCTTCGGAAAGCCGTGCGTCCGTGGCACCCGCCTTACCGTCGGGGACGTGCTGTCGTACCTCGCCGGGGGCACCTCCCAAGACGAGCTGCTGCGGCAGTTTCCCC
Source organism: Gemmatimonadales bacterium (assembly GCA_025927545.1). Lineage (GTDB taxonomy): Bacteria > Gemmatimonadota > Gemmatimonadetes > Gemmatimonadales > GWC2-71-9 > CAVVWJ01. Next base: position 5,671 of record JAICLE010000120.1, on the reverse strand, counting down.
AGCTCACCGCTGAGGACATCCGGGCGTGTCTGGCGTTCGCCGCCGAACGCGAGCTTCGGACACTGACCATTCCGGCCGCCTGAGACATTGGTGCGGCTGCTCTTCGACGAGAACCTGTCGGAGCAGTTGGTGGACTTGCTGACCGACCTCTTTCCAGATTCGCTGCACATTCGTCGGCTGCACGGCTCGGGGGCCGCGGACCGGACCGTCTGGCAGCTCGCGGCCGAGCATGGCTGCCTGCTGGTCACTAAAGACGAGGACTTTCAGCGGCTCAGCATCTCCCGCGGGGCCCCGCCGAAAGTGGTCTGGGTCCGGCTCGGTAACTGCACGACGCAGCAGGTCGAGCAGCTCCCGCGAGCGCGCTTCGAGGCGAGTCAGCGGTTCGAGGCACACGAGGAAGCGACCTTTTTGGCGCTCGCGTAGCGCCACCCACCCCGCAAATGCAGCCGACAGGCCGGAATGGGCCGGCGCTCCCAGCGGGCTTGGCATGCATCCCGAGGAACATCGAGAAACATTTGGAAGGCGACCCAGTGGCGTACGAACAGATGGGTCGGATCCTCCTGTGCCTCTTGGCGCAACCGCAGCCAGGCACAAGACTGGGATGAACTCGCATCGGATCGGCTTTGAGGGCGCACTCGGGCCCAACGCCACCGGGAGGTCGCTGCCCGATGAGCATCAATCCTCGCCAAACCTCGGTGCTCGTCGTTGCGGCGGTGACAGCCTTGTCCTGGCTCGTTCCGAAGGCCGCCACGGCCCAGACGAAGGGGTGTGAGCCCGTCGCTGAACGCGCCGGACGGGAGTTCGGCGGCTTCATCACGGCCCGCGAGGAGCTGGGGCCGTTGCCGGGACACTCGTCGTTCTACTGGCACATCGACGCCTTCACGACCCGGGCCGCCGCTGAGACGGCCCGCGCCCGGCGCAGCACGGTGGTGGAATCCCTTGGGAGCCTCTGGCTCTTCGCCATCGCGGAGGCCGCCTGGCGGCCGGCCACGGGCGAGCGAATCGCGTCCGTCGGACCACTCCCCCTCGTCAAGGCCGATGCGTACGCAGCCGTCTACATGGAGGGCGTGTTCCGGCCAGGGATGCGCTCTCCGATCCACCGGCATCCGGGGGGGAGGCCTGGTACACGCTCGAGGGCGAACAATGCCTCGAAACGCCGCGAGGAAAACTCGTGCAGCGGGCCGGGGGGGGGCGGGTGTGTTCCAGCGGGCCTGCCCATGATGCTGACGGGCACCGGTTCGGGGCCGCGCCGGTCTCTCGTGCTCATCCTGCAGGACGCGGCTCAACCGCGATCGACGCTGGCCACCGACTGGGCGCCCGCTGGCCTGTGCCGGTCTTAAGCCGCTCGTACCGTGATCCACCAGTCACCTCAGCGAGGCAGCCATGAGTCTGGCGGCGATCCTGATTTGGTACGTCGGCATCGGAGTGCTGGCGGCCACCGGTACGGTGACGATCACTCGAGCGTGGTTCTCGCCGCGGATCGAGCACCGCTTCTTCGCGCTGCTGCTCATTCCCATAGCCGCGATGTACCTGGTCTTCGTGGCGTACTTCGGGGACGGATCGACGCCTCGGCCCGAGGCTTACGCGGTGGCGGTGTTCGTGGTGCTGGGGCTCCTGGGCCTCCGGTTCCCCGCGCTCCTCGTATTGGGCTACGCGCTCCACGGCGGGTGGGATCTGGCGCACGAGATCCGGGTGCACCTCGGCGCCGGCGCAGGCGGCGCGCGGCCGTTCACCGACATACCACTCGCGTACGGGGCGTTCTGCGCGGCCTACGACTGGTGGGTGGCGGGGTATCTCCTTACGCGACGGGCGGCCTGGCGCCGGTGAGCGCGTCCAGTGACGCCTGGCGGCGTTTGACACATTGCGGATATGGCCTGATACTCTGCGAGGGAAACCGAGGGGCCATCGCGTGCTTCCACTGGTAAGAGCTCTTTCGGTGCTCGGCGTACTGTGGAGGCGGGCATCGCGCCGGCCCAGGCCCTGGCACTCTCGCTTGCTGCCGCCACCGGGCCGGGTCAGGCTGTTCGCCGAGGTGAGGTCTCACCGAGTGACGCGGCGCTTCGACGAGGCACCCGGGGCCGATGCCTTCGTTCCGGTGTCGGTGGGGGTGACGCTGGGGAGGTAGGCCGCCCTCGGGTCGTTCCCGGGCAAGATCCCTCGCTCCGCTCGGGATGACAGTTCCGCTCGGGATGACGGTTCCCGATCCCGCTCGCAGTGGTGAGGCGCCGCGTGCCCACCACCTGCACTCCATTCCCGCGGCCAGGAGAGGTCTACATGCCGAAGTTTCTCTGGCAGGTTTCCTACACGGTTCAGGGCGTTCAGGGACTTCAGAAGGACGGTGGCTCGGCTCGTCGCGCGGCGATCCAGCGGCTCACCGAGCAGGTCGGCGGCAAGCTCGAGGCGTTCTACTTCGCGCTTGGGGAATCGGATGCGTACGTCATCGCCGACCTGCCGGACGTCACCACGGCCGCAGCCATGAGCGTTGCCGTGAGCGCGTCCGGCGGGGCGCATCTCCGGACCGTGATGCTCGTGACGCCCGAGGAGATGGATGGCGCCGTGAAGAAGGGCGTGGACTATCGTCCGCCGGGTGCCGGCGGGCGGTAAGCCTGGCGCGGCACCCATGCCGTTCCTCGTGCGCGAGTTCGTCCCGGGAGTCAGGGCAACCGTGCTCCGCGCCTGCCGCGAGCGGGCCGCCGCGGCCGGGATGAGCGACGTGCTGCTTAGCACGACGGCGCAGTTCCTGGCGGCACATCGCTTCTATGAGAAAGTCGGGGTTTTCGCGGATTCCACCGGAGGCGTTGCCGACGCACTTTCCGCGCATGCGGCTCAATACCCGGTTCTATCGCTATCGATTGGCCGCGGGTGAAACCGTTCGCTCGATCCGCCACGCGGATGAGCGGAGCGGACCACCACCGCTCTATCGGTAGGCGTCGCGGCGATGCCCGACCTTCACGATGAGTACCACTCGGGTCGCATCCTCAACCTCATACACAACCCGGTAGTTACCCTGGCGGACACGATACTGATCCAGGCCCGAGAGCTTCTCGCCGCCGTGGGGCCGAGGGTCCGAGGCGAGCCCGTGAATGCGAGTGACGATCTTGCGGCGATCTTTCGGAGGAAGCGCCTCCAGCTCCTTCACGGCCGAAGGCTTGATGCGCAGGCTATAGTTTGCCACGCCGCTTCAAGTCTTTGAGGACGTCGGCGAAGGCGAGGCTGGGCTCGGCGGCGCGATCCTCAAAGGCGGCGAGATCTTCGTTGTCCTCGGCGAGACTCTGGCGCACCGCGGCGTTTACGAGCTCGGACAGGGAACGCTCGGTTTCCGCGGCCTTTACACGCAGCGCCTTGTGCAGGCCGGGATCGAAGTACACGGTGGCCCGCTTGGGGGCCCGCTTGTGCGTCGGCATGTGTCAAACCTAACGTTCTAACGTCATGACGTCAAAACGGCCGAAAGGAACGCGCCCATGATCAGAAAGTTGGCCTCCGGCCAGTATCGGCTGTACTCCAGGAAGAAGGACCCGAAGACCGGCAAGCGTCGCAATCTGGGCACGTTCAGAACACGGGCCGCGGCGGAGAAGCACGAGCGGCAGGTACAATACTTCAAGCGGCATGGCTGAGCGATCGCGGGTGGTGACTGCACGCCGGGGCCTTCTCGCCGTGGCCCTCGCCCCGGTCGCTTTCGGCAGGACCGTCGAGGGCCAGGCCCCACCGGCCGTGCCGATCGGCGCACACGTGGTCCCGGTTGTGACCCACGAGTTCGCCTTCACGCTCCCCGACTCGCTGCCGGCCGGGCTCACGACCTTCCGCCTGCGAAACGAGGGCCGGCAGCCCCATCACCTGATGCTCTACCGGCTGGACCCGGGCAAGCGGCTCGGAGACGTTCTGGCCGCCCTCAGCGCCGGCGGGGCGCACCCGGCCTGGATGCATGCGGCCGGCGGACCCAACGCGGTGCCGCACGGCGGACAGTCGGTCGCTACGGTGCTGCTCACGCCGGGCCGCTACGTCGCCTTCTGTCACGTGAAGAGTCCCGATCAGGTGATCCACTTCGCCAAGGGAATGCTGAAATCGCTCACGGTGACGGCCGGGAACACGCCTCCCGCTCCACTGCCGGCCGCCGATCTCACGCTCACACTGCGCGAGTACGCATTCAGCTTCTCCCGCCCACCCACGCGCGGGTGGCACCGGATCGCGGTGCACAACGCGGGCACGCAGCGCCACGAGGTGATTCTGTCTCTGCTTGCGCCGGGCAAGACGTCCCGCGACTTCATCACCTGGATGAATACCCAGCATGGCCCGCCGCCGGTGACTGGCGCCGGCGGCACCACCGATCTCCCCGCCGGGGGCACTGCGGTCATCGATGTGCTGTTGCAGCCGGGCAGCTACAGCCTCGTCTGCCGCGTGCGCGACGAGCGCGACGGGCGACCGCATGACGAGCACGGCATGTCCACGCAGTTCGTCGTACGCTGATGCACGTCCCGGGCCCGGCAGAGCCGCGTGGTTCGACAAGCATCCGGGCCGGCGGATTCGCCCTGATCGCCGCGGCGGTGGCGTTCCTCGGCGTCTTTGCCTTTCTCGCGGCGCGGTTCGACTATCCGGCCATCCTCGATGGCAGCGCGGCGGAGGTGCTGCCCAGGCTGCTCGCCACGGGCGCCACCGGCCGCGCCGTCTGGGCGGTCTACGGCTTCCTCCCGATCCTCTGGATCCCGGCGGGTGTCGCGGCGTTCCTCGCGCTCCGGCACGTGCGCGAGGGAAGCGCGCGGATCGGCATGCTGTTCGCCTTCATGGCCGCCCTCAGCATGATGCTGGGCCTGCTCCGGTGGCCCAGCATTCACTGGATGCTGGCGCAGGCCTGGGCCGGCGCGGACGCGTCCGAGCGGACGGCGCTCGCCGCCGTGTTCACCGGGCTCAACAGCTACCTCGGCAACTACGTCGGCGAATTTCTGGGCGAGCTCAGCGTCAACCTCTTCTTCCTGCTCTCCGCGCTCGCGATGCTCGAGCGCGGCGCCGGGTTTCCCCGATGGATGGGCTATCTCGGCACCGCCGCCGCCGCCGTGGGGCTGATCGGCATGTTCCGGAATGTCAGCGCGGTCGTCGCGCCCGTCGCTTCGCTCAACAACTACCTGCTGCCGCTCTGGATGATCGTCTTCGGGAGTGGGCTGCTGCGGTTCGCTACGCGGGCTCGGGCGCATGCGGCGCTCGGGCCGCATGGTGGATGACCGACGACCGGGAGGTAGCCGTGCTTCGTCTCGCGCTCGTGGTATTCGCGCTGTTCGCCGCGACACTACCCGCGGCCGCCCAGGCCGTCGGACGAGACGTGCGTGGGCCCGGCCCCTCGCTGCTTTTCGCGGCGCGGCCCCCGTCACCGATGCGATTCGCGCCGGACACGGCGCCGACGGAGATTCGGCCCACCCACTGGCAGCAGGGGCTGCTGTTGGGAGGCGCCATCGGGGCCGTGGGATTCGGCGTGCTTGGGTACGGACTGTGTCACGATCTCAGCGAAAGCCAGACGAGCTGCCTCGGCACGGCGCTGGGAACCGCAGCGGTCGGAGCGGTGATCGGAGGGGTCACCGGCGCGCTGATCGGCGGCGCGTTTCGAAGGCAGGAGCCGGCGGACTCGACGTCCGCCGGCCCGTAGCGGCCCGGCCTCGGCATCACTCCGCCGGCGCGCCGCCCC
>JAICLE010000087.1 GCA_025927545.1 Gemmatimonadales bacterium | reverse complement strand
CGTTGCATGCGAGATCAACACCGCCCCAAGCAGGACCTCATCAACGAGGTCATCGGCCTGCGGAAGCAGGTCGCCGACCTGCGCGAGGCCATGACCGCGCGCCGGCGGGTGGAGGACGCACTACGCGAATCCGAGCGGCAGCTCCGCGCCCTGGCGGATGCCGCGCCCGTGGGCCTGTGCCTTCTGCGGCGGGACGGCAGCCCGGTCGAGGCCAATCGCCCTTTCGCGCGCCAGCTCGGCTACGAGACCGCCGCCGAGCTGCTCCGCGTGGGTGAGGCGCTTGGCATCTTCGGCAGCCGGGAGGAGTTGGGGCGGGTGCTTGCGCTGGTGGAGCGTGGACTCGATCGGTCGGCGGGCGTGGTCTTCCGGCGGAAGGACGGGGTCCGGCAGTCGCTCGGGGTAATCGGCGCGGCCTCGCTGGACACGCTGGCGCTGGCCGTCGTAAGCGTGCCCTCGCCGGCGGAGCGCGCAGCGCACGATCTGCGCGTCACGCTCCGCTGAGCGCGTCGAACGCCGTCAGCCGCCCTCGCCGCCGCCCAGGACCGGCAGGATCTCGCCGGTGATGTAGCTGGAGCACACGGGCGCGGCCAGGAAGACGTATGCCGGCGCCAGTTCTTCGGGTTGGGCGGGCCGCTTCATCGCCACGGACTCGCCGAACTTCGCCACCTTGTCCGCGCTCTGGTCCGCCGGGTTGAGCGGCGTCCACACCGGACCCGGCGCCACGCAATTCACCCGGATTCCCCGGTCCACGACGTTCTGCGCCAGCGATTTGGTAAAGGCGTGGATGGCGCCTTTGGTGGACGAGTAGTCCAGGAGCTGCTTGCTGCCCTCGAGTCCCGTGACCGAGCCGGTATTGATGATCGATGCGCCCTCGCCGAGGTGCGGCAGCGCGGCCCGCGCCATGTAGAAATAGCCGAAGATGTTGGTGCGGAATGTCCGATCGAGCTGCTCGTCGGTGATGTCCTCGAGCGACGCCGCGTGCTCCTGGAACGCCGCGTTGTTCACCAGGATGTCCAGCCCGCCGAACTCCTGGACCGTGCTCTCCACCGCCTCGCGGCAGAAGTCCGAGTGGGTCACGTCGCCCGGAATGAGGAGCGCGCGCTGTCCTTCGGCCTCCACCGCGCGGCGGGTCTCCTCCGCGTCGTCGTCCTCGCTCAGATAGACGATCGCCACGTCCGCGCCTTCGCGGGCGAAGAGCACCGCGACCGCGCGGCCGATGCCGGAATCTCCGCCGGTCACGAGTGCCGCCATCCCCTCGAGCTTGCCCGACCCGCGGTATTGCGGAGCCTTGTACTTCGGCCGCGGCTCGAGCTCGCTCTCGAGTCCCGGCTTCTCCTGGTGCTGCCGCGGAAGGGGAGGCTCCGGCTGCCGGCGCTCCCCCGCCTGCACCGCCCCCTGCTTCTTCGATTGCGCGCCCTGCGAGCGGCGCCGCTTGGCTTCGGCCTCGTCCTGCAGCTTGCGCTGGGATTCGGCGGTCTTCTTCCCGGCCGCGGGGTTGCCTGCCTTCTTGGTGCCGGACCAGCGTCCGGCGCTCTTCTTGACTGCCACGGGACCCTCCCCTGAGAGGTGCTCGATCGGTGCTGACTGCCGAGCATGGCGATCGGAGCGTCGGGGAGCGGTGACAGGCCTCACGATCGGGACCGCGGGTGTCCGAAAAGGAAGACGGAGGAACGGAATCTCTCCGTCCCTCCGTCGCACCCGTGCCTGGCCGTGCCCCTGCGTTATTCCCCGAGCTTGATCCGCTCCACCCGCCGCTGGTGCGAGCGCGCGTTGTAGACCCGGAGGCTTACGATGCTGCCGGGCTTCTGCGCGTCGATGGCCCGCCTGAGATCCGCCGGCGAGCGGAGGCGCGTGCCTTCGATCTCGAGGATGACATCGGGACCGCCATGGTCCGGGTCCACCAGCTCCCCGTACGAGGGGCCACCCGCCTTCACGTCGGTCACGAGGACGCCTCGCTGGTCGGGGCCGAGCTGAAGCTGCTGGATGTCGTCCTGGTCCAGCGGTGCCACGGTGATCCCGAGCTTGCCGAGCGAGGCCGCCGAGTCGTTCCCGGTGTCCTCGTTGGACGCGCTGCTGTCGTTCGAGGCCAGCTCCTTGGAGGACGGCACCTCCTGCAGCCTGACCTCGAGCGTCTTCCGGACCCCGCCCTTCCGCGCCACATCGAGCTTCACCGTCTCGCCGGGCTGGCGGAAGGCGATCTCCTGCTGAAGCTGGCCGACGTATTCGACCGGCTTGCCGTCCACCGAGACGATGATGTCACCCGGCTGGAGCCCGGCCTTGCGAGCCGGTGAGCTCTCGCTGGCGAAGTCCTCGACCACGACCCCGCGGACGTTCGGAAGGCCGACGTAGGTCGCGTCATTGGGCGACACGTTGCGCACGGTGACGCCAAGAGCCGAGCGGCGCACCCGGCCGTGCTCGATGATCTGGTCCATGACGCGGCGCGCGAGGTTGATCGGGATGGCGAAGCCGTAGCCGGAGTAGAAGCCGGTCTGGCTGGCGATGGCGGAGTTCACCCCGATCACCGCGCCGTTGATGGCCACCAGGGGCCCGCCCGAATTGCCGGGATTGATGGCGGCGTCGGTCTGGATGAAGTCCTGGATGCTCCGGTCACTCGAGTTCGGCAGGGCGAGCGTCCGGCCCTTCGCGCTGATGATGCCCGACGTGACGGTGAACGTCAGGTTCTCGCCCAGCGGGTTGCCCACCGCCAGGACCCACTCGCCTACCCGGGCGGTGTCGCTGTCGCCCAGGGGAGCGGGGGTGAGGTTCTCGGCGTCGATCTTGAGGACCGCCAGATCGGTCGAGGGGTCCGTCCCCACCACCTTGGCCTTGAACTCGCGCCGGTCGAGCAGCCGCACCGTGACCTCGTCCGAGCCCTCCACGACGTGGTCGTTGGTCAGGATGTAGCCGTCCTTGGAGACGATGAAGCCGGAGCCCGCGCTCTCCTGGAAGTCGGGGCCCTGCTGCGGCAGCTGGGGAAAGAACTGCTCGAACCCAGGCGGGACCTGCATCCGTGGACCCTGTGGCCGCTCGGTGTGTCCCGATTTGATGAACACGACGCTCGGCTTCACGTGCTCCGCCACCGAGGCGAATGCCTCGCTCAGGTTGGCGAGCGCGGCCGAGGCTGCCGGGGGCGCCGTCACGGCGGGCACCGCGGTCTGGCCGGTGGCGCGCTGCTGGGCGGAAGAGAAGTTCGGGAGGTGAAGGAGACCGGCGAAGAACAGGCCGGCGATGAATGCGAGTCCGGCGCTGCCGAACCGCATGCGGTGCAACCATCCGTGCGACATGGGGGCGTCTCCTGAGACGTGATGCAGGGCGGGACCGAAATCCCGGTTCGTCTGAGAGGATGCCTCACCGCCGCCGGTGGTTGCAGCCGCCGGGCCTTTAGTCACGCTCGAGCACGATCGTGGTGCGCCGGGACGGGCGCCGCGTGAGCACGAACGCCGCCGCGATCACCACGGCGATGGCGAAACCGAAGATCCACCACATGTTGGCCTCCTGTTCGGGGTGTGAAGCTGCCGTGAACAGGGGGAAGACACCGGCCGGCGACATTGTTGCTGTTGCTTCGGCGTTTATTCGGTATATTCAGCCTGGTCCACCGTGTTCTCCCTCGCCCGTTGCCGTCCATGCCGAAAACGACCCCAGACTTCGATCCTGAGAGCTATGCGCCGGTCGCGGCCCGCGTGGAGCTCTTCTACGAGCGCTACCCTACCGGCCGCATCCTCACCGAGCTCGTCCAGCACAACGAGCGGGAGATCGTCTTCCGCGCCGCCGTCTACCGCGCCGCCGAGGACCGCGAGGCCGCCGCCACCGGCTGGGCCGCCGAGCGGGTGGGCGATGGCGAGGTGAACGCCGTCGCCTGCCTCGAAAACACCGAGACCTCGGCCATCGGACGGGCGCTCGCAAACCTGGGCTTCACGGCGTCGCGCCTTCGGCCGAGCGCCGAGGAGGTGGCCAAGGCCACCCGGGCGCGCGCGCGGCTGGCGGCCGAGCCTGACGTGCTGCAGCTCCTGGGCACCGCCGAGCGGGCGGGCCTCAGCGCCGCGCGGGCCGACGGCCTCCGGGCGCGCGTGGCTCGCGGGCTTCCCCCGGGCGAGCTCGCCGAGGTACAGCACGAGCTCCGCCGATTCATCCAGCGCCGGATGGAGGACCATGCCGCGAGAGCCGGGCGGGGCGGCTGAGGTCGGCCTGTCGCCGCCCGGTGTCTCTCTCGTGGAGCGGCACGAGTCCGGTCATCGACCAGGGGAGGGGGGTGCGTGGCGTGGATCAGGAGCGGACCAGGTGGCGGGAGGTGGCCGGGCGGCGCGCCGCGATGGGCGACCAGGCCCTCCTGGCGGCGCTCCGGTGCGAAGACGAGCGCGCGCTCCGCGAGTTCTTCCACCGGTTTCGCCCCGGGCTGCTGCTCGCGGCTCGCCGGCTGCGGATCGCCCCCGGCGAGCAGAACGCGCTGGTGGACGATTGCCTGGCCGACGTCGCCGTCCATCTCATCACTACGGACGCGGCGCCGCCGCGGTCGCTGCCGGCCTACCTGGCGCGGAGTCTCCGGAACCGGGTGCTCAACGACGCCCGCGCCCGCGCTCGCGCCGACCGGCGGCTGGCCGAGGAGGCCGATCTCGCGGCGGAGGACGCGCGAGTGGCCCTCCATGACCACGTGGCCATCTCGGCGCCGGAGTCCTCGGCGCTCTCGCCGGCGCTGCAGCGCCTGGCCGCCGCCCTCGAGGAGCCACTCGGCGAGGAAGACCGGCTGCTCGCCGTTTGGGTGAGCCACTGCGTGCCACGACACGAGATCGCCGGCTGGCTTGGCATCTCGCCGAAAGCCGCGGCCAAGCGCATCGAGCGTCTCCGTGAGCGCCTCCAGGTCGCGGCGCTCCAGCACCTCGAGCTGGTCGACGGCGAGGAGCGGCGGGAGTTGCTCACCTTTCTGGGGCGCGCCACGCTGTCGCCGGGGCCGGCTGCCCGGCTCGACAATCTGCGGGGCCTGACGGAGGCACCGGCTCGATGATCGACCGGAACGAGTGGGAGCGTGACACCGTCGCGTGGCTGGTCGGGCGCTGGATCGATGGCCGGCCGGAGGTTGGAGCCGCGGATGCGCGGCTCGTTCGGGCGGCGGCCGGATTTCGGGCCTGGCGCGCCGCTGCCGACCGGGAGGCGGCCGGCGCGCGCTTCGCGCGGCAGGTGATCGAACGCGTCGCCGCCTCGGGGCGCGGCGTCCGCCGGGTCGAGCACGCTCCCGAGGCCGTGCGCGCCACCGCCGCAGGCCCGCTCGCGCGCGCGATCGCGGCCGCGCGTGGCACGCGGGCGGCGCCGCTCGCGGAGCTCGGCGTGGCGGCGGGCAGCGGGCGCGAGCTGTTCGACGAGCCGTGCGACACCTGGGTGGCGCTCCCTCCGGAGCTGCCGCCGAGCCGCTACGTCGCGCTCCGCGTGGTGGGGGACAGCATGACCCCGCTGCTCCATTCCGACGACGTCGTGCTCGTGGATCTGGACGCCACGGTGCCTCCGGGCGTGGTGGCGGTGGCGCACCATCCGGAGCATGGCTATGTGGTGAAGCGGGTGAGCGGGGCGGTCGGGGCGCGGCGGGGTGCCTTGCTGGTGTCGCTCAATCCGGCATATCCGCCGCTCGAGCTCCGGCCCGGCACGGGTGCACTGCTCGGACCGGTGGTGCTCCGGTGGTGCGCCCATGGCACGGCGAAACCTGGACTTGCCACTCGACCGTAGTCAGGGCATCATCCGCGCGCCCGGCCAGCCGGCCGGCCGGCGAACACCCTGATCGGAGTACTCGATGGCGTTCGGTCCCAGGACGTCCCACAGCGTGAGGCTCGCGAGCGTGAGGCTCGCCGCCAGCCTGCTTCTCCTCAGCACCCTCTCGGCCTGTTCCAGCGGCCGAACCGCGCCCGCGGCTCCCACGCCGGCCACCGCACGGCCCGGCGGCGTCCCCGCCGCGCCGCGCGCCATGACCCTCCCGAGCCTCGCGGGCTACGACTTGGCACTGAGCCGCGGCACCCGCAGCCCGACCGGCGCGCCCGGCCCCCGCTACTGGCAGCAGTGGGCGGACTACAAGCTCGAGGCCGAGCTCAATCCGGTGTCGAAGCGGCTCACCGGCAAGGGCGCCATCACCTACTACAATCGGTCGCCCGATACCCTCGGGACGGTCTATCTGCAATTGCTGCAGAACATCTTTGCCCCCGGCTCGCGCCACAACACGAACGTGCCCTGGGCGGTCGAGGGCATCGAGCTCGACCGGGTGGCCGCGGAGGGAAAGGAGCTGGCTGCCGGCGCCGGCGAGGCTCCCGGCTACGAGGTGGACGGGACGATCATGCGCCTCCGGCTGCCCAAGCCTATCGCGCCCGGCGGCAAGGCCGATCTCGCCTTCGAATGGAAGCTCCGGGTGCCGCCCGACGGCGCGCCGCGGGGTGGCCAGGACGGCGAGGTGTACTTCATCAACTACTGGTACCCGCAGATGGCGGTGTACGACGACGTCAACGGCTGGCAGATCGACCAGTACCTCGGCACGGCCGAGTTCTACATGGGATACGGCAACTACGACGTGAGCCTGACCCTGCCGGCCGGGTGGCTGGTGACCGCCACGGGCACGTTGCAGAATCCCGACCAGGTGCTGAGCGCCCAGACCCGCGCGCGACTGGACTCGGCGAAGGCCGCCACGGGCATCGTGCACGTCGTGACCGACCTCGACCGCGAAGCCGGGCGCTCCACGACCGCCGGCACGGGCGGCAAGCTCACCTGGCGGTTCCACGCCGACAGCGTGCGCGACGTGGCCTGGGGCGCATCCGCCCGATATCTCTGGGACGCCACCAACGCCGCGGTCGGGGATGCCACGGGCGACGGCCGGCCCGACACCACCGTGATCGGCTCGTTCTACCGGCCGGAGCAGACGGTGAACCACTGGGACCAGAGCGCGCGCGACGCACGCTACTCGATCGAATTCTTCTCGAAGTATCTCTGGCCCTATCCGTACTCGCACATGACCGCGGTGGACGGTCCCAACTCCTGCGGCGGGATGGAGTATCCCATGCTGACCTGCATCGGCGGCCAGTGGGACACGCTCGGGATGTACGAGGTGACGACGCACGAGATCGGCCACATGTGGTTTCCCATGATCGTGGGCTCCGATGAGAAGCGGTTTGCCTGGATGGACGAGGGGCTCACCCAGTTCGACCAGTCGCAGTCCATGGACGCCTTCTTCAAGGGATTCGACGACGAGGAGCGGAACCGGAAGGGTTACCTCGACCTCGCCGAGACGGGCGGCGAGGTGGAGTTGATGCACCACGGCGACCGCTATCCCAACTACTCCTCCTACGGCGTGGCCAGCTACTACAAGCCGGCCACAGTGCTGGTGGCGCTTCGCGGCGTGCTCGGCCGCGACCTGTTCCACCGGGCGTTCGTCGAGTACGGCCGGCGCTGGCGGTACAAGCACCCGTCGCCGTACGACTTCTTCGCCACCTTCGAGGACGTCTCCGGTCGGGACCTGTCCTGGTTCTGGCGGACCTGGTTCTTCGAGACCTGGCGTCTGGACCAGGCCATCGACACCGTCGTCACGGCGGGCGACTCGCTCGAGGTCGAGATCTCGAACCGGGGCCGCGCCCCGATGCCGGTTCACCTGGCGGTCACCCGGGCGGATGGGCGGGTGGACAGCCTGAACGTCCCGGTGGACGTCTGGCTCGGCGGGGCCAAGCGGACGACCGTCCGGGTGGCCAGGGAGCCGGCGGTGCGAAGCATCGAGATCGATCCGGCGCGGGAGTTTCCGGACATCGACCGGGGTAATCAGCGGTGGCCTAGATAGGGGGGAAGGACGGAAGGGCGGGAAGAGGAGGTCACACGGGTCCGGTGTGCGGTGCCCTTCCGTCTTTCCGTCCTTCCGTCTTCTAAGTCGTCACCCCAGCGTTACCTTACATTCCATGTCCCGCCTGCTCATCGTCGCCAACCGCCTGCCCATCACCGTCACCGCGACCGAAACCGGGGTCGAGGTGCAGCGGAGCATGGGCGGGCTGGCGACCGGGCTCATGCGGCCGCACGAGCAATCGGATGGGCTCTGGATCGGATGGTCGGGCGCGCCGGACGACCTGGACGCGGAGCGGCAGGCGCGGCTGGACGAGGAGCTCGCCGCCATGCGGCTGGTGAACGTGCCGCTCAGCTCCGACCAGGTGACCCAGTTCTACGAAGGCTTCTCCAACGGCGTTCTCTGGCCGCTGTTTCATTATCTGCTCGACCAGATGCCGCTGCACGTGAGTCACTGGGAGGGCTACGTCGAGGCGAACGAGGCATTCGCCGACGTGGTCGCCGCCCACTACCGACCGGGCGACCTGATCTGGGTCCACGACTACCAGCTCCTGCTCCTTCCCGGTCTCCTCCGGGACCGGCTTCCGGGCGCCAGGATCGGCTTCTTCCTCCATATCCCGTTCCCGTCCGAGGAGCTGTTCCGCACCCTTCCCGCCCGTGACCGACTGCTGCAGGGAATGCTCGGCGCCGACCTGGTCGGCTTCCACACTCCGGCCTACCTCCGTCACTTCGCCACCTCGCTGACCGACATCCTGGGCCACTCGGTCGAGATCGACCGGGTGCAGCTACCCGGCCGGGAGGTGCGGCTCGGCGTCTTTCCGATGGGAGTGGACGCCGCCTCCTTTGCGGCGATGGCCGCCGACCCGGCCGTCGAGGCCGAGGCTCGCACCATCCGGGGCGATGGCAGCGCACGAATTCTCGTGGGGGTGGACCGGCTCGACTATACCAAGGGGATTCCCCGGCGGCTTCTGGCGTACGAGCGGATGCTCGAGATCCACCCGGAGCTGCGGAAGCGGGTGCGGCTGGTGCAGGTGGCGGTGCCCTCGCGTACCAACGTTGGTGCGTACCAGGACTTCCGCGCGCTGGTAGATGGCCTGGTCGGCCGGATCAACGGGGCCTTCGGCACGCCGCGCTGGGTGCCCGTCCACTACATCTTCCGCGCCCTCTCGGAGTCGGAGCTGGTGGCGCTCTACCGCGCGGCCGACGTGATGCTGGTGACGCCGCTGCGCGACGGGATGAACCTCGTGGCCAAGGAGTTCATCGCGTCGCGCGTGGACGGCGACGGCGTGCTGGTGCTGAGCGAGTTCGCCGGCGCGTCGTGGGAGCTGCCCGAAGCGCTCCAGGTCAACCCCTACGACGTGGAAGGCGCGGCGGAGGTGTTCTACCGGGCGCTGGGGATGCCGCGGGAAGAGCGTCGGGCACGGCTCACCCCGCTCAGGACCCGGGTGCAGACGTTCGACGTCCACCGCTGGGTGGCGTCGTTCCTCGAGCAGCTCAGCGAGCTCACGCCGGCCGGTCCACGCTCCGGCCCCGCCGCGGGCTCCGTCGCGGTGCACCGCGCGCTCGCGTGGCGGCTGGTGGAGACCGAATCGCTCCTGCTGCTGCTGGACTATGACGGCACCCTGGTTCCATTCACGCCGACTCCCGAGCTCGCCCGCCCGGACCGGGAGCTGCTGGCGCTGCTCCGCGCGCTCGCGGGCCGGCCCGACACCGAGGTGCACGTGGTAAGCGGTCGCCCGCAGAACACGCTGGAGGAGTGGCTGGGCGAGCTCCCGGTCTGGCTGCACGCCGAGCATGGCTTCGTCTCGCGCGATCCGGAGACACGGCAGTGGGTGCCGGCGGCCGAGCTCGGCGGCAGTTGGCGGGAGCCGGTGCTGGCAATCCTGCGCGAGATCACCCAGCGGACGCCGGGCTCCCTGGTGGAGATCAAGGCGGCCGCCCTCGCCTGGCACTATCGCATGGCCGACCAGGAAACTGGCGCGCGCCGGGCCAACGAGCTCCGGCTCCACCTGAACCAGCTCCTCAGCAACCAGCCGGTCGAGATCCTCGCGGGCAACCGGGTCATCGAGATCCGCCCCTACGGGGTCCACAAGGGACGGATCGTGCCGCCCCTCACGCCTGAGCGCCAGGCCGCCACCGCCATCCTCGCGATCGGAGACGACCGCACCGACGAGGACCTCTTTGGCGCGCTGCCGTCAGACGCCATCACCGTCCGGGTGGGGCCCGGTGCAACGCGGGCGCGATTCCGCCTGGACGGCGTGGCGGCAGTGCGCCGGGTGCTCCATTCTCTGGTCGAGAGCGGGCTGGCTGCCGTGCCCGACAAGCGGTGACGCGGCTCGAGACGCTGGCGGTCCACGCCGGGCATTCGCCCGACCCGGCCACCGGGGCGGTTTCGCCGCCCATCTACCTGTCCACGACGTTCGCCCGCGAGCCTGACGGCACCTTGCCGCACGGCTTCCTGTACGCCCGGAATGACAATCCCAACCGGCGGGAGCTGGAGATCGCGCTGGCGGCGCTGGAGGGGGGCGCCGCGGCGCTCGCCTTCGCCTCGGGGATGGCGGCTACGGCCGCGGTGTTCCAATCGCTCGCCCCCGGTGACCACGTCGTCGCGCCGCTGGATGCGTACTACGGCACGGCGAAGCTCCTCCGCGACGTCATGGCGGGCTGGGGACTCGCGAGCACGCTGGTGGACATGACGGATCCGGACGCCGTGGCCCGGGCGGTGACGCCGCGGACCCGGCTGGTCTGGATCGAGACACCGTCCAATCCGACGCTCGCCGTCACCGACATCGCCCGGGTCGCGGCCATCGCGCGCGCGGCCGGCGCCCGGGTAGTCTGCGACAACACCTGGGCCACCCCGGTGCTGCAGCGTCCGCTCGAGCTCGGCACCGACCTGGTGATGCATTCGACCACCAAGTACCTCGGCGGCCACAGCGACCTGACCGGCGGCGCACTCGTCGCGGCGGCGGAGAACGACTGGACGGCCCGGCTCCGCACCCTCCAGACGCTCGGCGGGGCGGTGCCGTCGGCGTTCGACTGCTGGCTCCTCATGCGGGGCATCCGGAGCCTGCCCTGGCGCATGCGGGGGCACTGCGAAAACGCCGCCGCGGTGGCCGCGTTTCTCGCGGCGCACGAGGCGGTGGAGGTGGTTCACTACCCCGGACTCGGCGGCGATCCCGGCCACGCCGTGGCCGCCCGGCAGATGCACGGGGCGGGTGGAATGGTTTCCGTGCAGGTGAAAGGGGGCGCACCGGCGGCGCTCGAGCTGGTGCGGCGGGTGCGGCTCTTCACCAGGGCGACGAGTCTCGGCGGGACCGAGAGCCTGATCGAGCACCGCGCATCAGTGGAGGGACCCGAGAGCCGCACGCCGCCGGGGCTGCTGCGGCTCTCCATCGGGCTGGAGCACGCGGACGACCTGCTCGAGGATCTGGACCAGGCCCTCCGCGGCGGCTACTGTCCGGCCAGCGCCTCCGGCTGAATCCTCCGGATGGCGCGCTTGGCCGCTGACGCCAGCTCGTCGTTGGTTTCCTCCTCCATCATCTTCTTGAGCCGGGGCACTGCGGCACTCGCGGCCGGGCCGATCTCTCTGAGGGCGACGGTGACGGGGAATCGCACCGCCCCGGACGGATCGTCCAGCGCCTTGATCAGGGCCGGCACGGCCGGGGCCGCCGCAGGGCCCATGCCCGATATCTCGTAGGCCGCGGCGTTCCGGGTCTGGGGGGCCGGCGCGTTGAGGTCGGCGACCCACTGCGAGAGCGTCCGTCCGTCCGCGACGGGCTCCTTCTTGGCGGTCGAGCCCTGCGCCGCCGCGTTAGTGGTGAGGAGCAGCAGGGCCGCGAAGAGCGAGCCCAGAGTTCGATTCGACATGAAGCCTCCAGCGAGGGTCTTCCAGCGGGCACAGGCGTACCCGATGAAATATAGACCGGATGACCGGCCGCCCGGGCCGGTTCCCCGCTTCGATCCCCCTTGACGATGAGCGCCCCATGACCGTTCGCCGCTCGACGATCGCGCTGTCCCTGCTGCTCGCCGCTGCCCTCCCCGGCGGCGTCTCGGCTCAGGTCGGGATCGCCACGGCGTACCGCGCCGCGGCCGACAGCCTCATCCGAGGTGCCACCGCCGACAGCTTCGCCTACCGTCGCCTCGGCCGGCTGGTGGACACCTTCGGATCCCGGCTCAGCGGGTCCGCGAGTCTGGAGGCGGCGATCGACTGGGTGCTGCAGACAATGAAGGCCGACGGCCTGGAAAACGTCCGCGGCGAGCCGGTCATGGTGCCGCGCTGGGTCCGGGGCGCGGAGTCGGCCGAGCTGGTGCGGCCTCGCCGAGCCCGGCTGGCGATGCTCGGCCTCGGCGGCAGCGTCGGGACCGCCGAGCGGGGGATCACGGCGCCCGTGCTCGTGGTGGGCTCGCTCGAGGAGCTCGCGCGGCGGGCCGCGGAGGCGAAGGGCAGAATCGTGCTGCTCGACGTGCCCTTCACCGAGTACACGGCGACGCGGCACGTTCGCACCGACGGCCCCTCCGCCGCGGCGCGCGCGGGCGCGGTCGCGTGCCTGATCCGCTCGGTGGCCACGTTCTCGATGCGGAATCCTCACACGGGCGCCACCCTCTACGACTCCACGGCCGCCAGGATTCCCGCGGCAGCGCTGAGCGTCGAAGACGCGATGATGCTCCACCGGCTCCAGGACCGCGGCGAGCCGATGGTGGTGACACTCCGCATGGGCGCGCACACGCTTCCCGATGCGCCATCGCGCAACGTGGTGGCGGAGATCGTGGGCCGGGAGAAGCCGGATGAGGTAGTCGTGCTTGGCGGGCACATCGATTCCTGGGATGTCGGGCAGGGCGCGATGGACGACGGCGGCGGCTCGGTGGCCGCGTGGGAGGCGGTGCGGCTGCTGAAGCGGTTGGGCCTCCGCCCGCGACGCACCGTCCGGGTGGTGCTCTGGACCAACGAGGAGAACGGCGGCCGGGGCGCCGAGGCCTACGCAAAGGCCCATGCCGGCGAGCTGAGTCGGCACGTCATGGCCATGGAATCCGATAATGGGGTGTTCAACCCGCGCGGGTACGTGCTGGGCGGCTCCGATTCGGCGGCCGCGGTGATACGGCAGGTGGCGGCGCTGATGCAGCCGATCGGCGCCACCGGCCTCGAGCGGGTGGACGGAAGTCCCGCGGCCGACACCGAGCCGCTCGCGGCCGCCGGGGTGCCGGCAATGGAGCTCGATGTGGACGGCTCGCGCTACTTCTGGTATCATCACAGCGATGCCGACATGCTCGACAAGCTGGACCCGGCCGAGCTGGCGCGCTGTGTGGCGGCGATGGCGGTGATGGCGTATGTCGTGGCGGATTTGCCGTAGGCGGAAGGACGGAAGGACGGAAGGACGGAAGGACGGAAGGACGGAAGGACGGAAGGACGGAACCGCGGGCAGCACGACGCAAACAAGCTACCGTCAACTGTCATCCCGAGCGGAGCGAGGGATTGAAGTTGCCCCGGTTTCGTGGACACTTCACGAGCCCCATCTTGGGGCATCGGAGGTGTCATCATGGGAGCCCAGCGGAAACACTT
>JAICLE010000125.1 GCA_025927545.1 Gemmatimonadales bacterium | reverse complement strand
CGGATTACAACCCGTGTAGCCTGCGGCAATCCCGGCCGGCGTGACCTCGAAGATCTGCGTCCCGGTGCCATTGTTGTTGGTCACCGAGAGCCGCACCGTGATGCCGCCAGCGGGCTCGCCGTCCGGTGTAGTCACGTTGACCGTGACGCCGAACCGCCCTGCGTTGACCTTGGTGTTTGCCGGGGGCTGCTTGGTGAACTTCAGATTCACTGCCGGCAGATTCTGGGCGGTGAACTTGTCGGACTTGGCGCCGCTCGCCGAGCCGCCGATCGTTCGGGTGGCCACGACCACCGCGGCGTGCAGCGGTTCCGGGCTCAGCAGCCGGTCGGCGAAGACGGCCAACCGCCCCACGAGCGCGAAGCCTTCATGCTTCCATCCCGAGAGCGCGACTGGCGGCGGCGTGCCGCAGAGCGCTTCCGACTCCTTGAGGCCGATGGTGCCCACGCTCTCCTGGTGAACCACGTCCGCGTCCAGAAAGTCCACGCCGGGGTGGACGCCCTGGCACAGGGCCACCACAGCGTAGGGCGAGAACGGGGTGTTCCGCCCGATGAGCTTCCAGTCGAAGCCGTCGGTGACCGGCTGGCCGTAGACCAGGGTACGCTTGTTCCCGAGCACCGTCGGCCAATCCGAGCCGGACGGCGGAGCGAGGACGGAGACGTTGCCGCCGGCGGGATCGGTGAGTGTGTTCAGTGAGGCGATGTTGCCGACCGGCGGCGCGCTGGCATCATCCGCACTCCCGCCGCGCACGTAGAAGGCGCCTCCGTGTGGAGCGTCGAGCGCCGCGCTGAAATCGTACTGCGCGTCATTCGGCCAGTTCGTGAAATCGGTCGGATCGGGGGGATTCTTCGTGTCGTACATGCAGTTGACGGCCTGCTTGACCATCGTCTCGCCGACGTCGATCGGCCCGGCGCGTCCCGCGTCTCGCGAGGCTTGGCCTGCCAGCGCGAGCAGCGAATACCCCGCGTCCCTGGCTCCCGCGGGACCGCTCACTCCGTAGCCGTCCTGCATGGCCGCGATGAAGCCGCTGGCCGCCTTGCGATCATCGCTGGTCTGGAAGTACGAGCCGGCCGAGTTGGAGAGGCTCGGGTTGCCAGTGAAGAGGCAGGCGTTGGGGGAGGGCGCCTTGCCGAACGAGGGGCCTTCCTGCGGCGCGGAAGGCGGCGTCTCGTTGCACGCCGCCGCGGAGACCACCACCGCGACAGCGGCTGCGAGGCCGAAGAGCCGGCGAGCCATGATTCACGCTCCTGGGAGAATGTAGGTCCCGAGCGGAGTGCGAGTGCTCAGGAAGCATTACATATAGCACCGAATGCGTCCCCTGTCGATAGGCGATATTCTCCCATCGACGGAGCGGTACACGGCGGGCGCACAACCGCTTGGGCCCTGGTACTCCGGTGCGTGCAAGAACGTGCACTGAGCGCGGAAGATGGCGTGCCCGCGACGGAAGCGTCGCTCCGAACACGTGAATGAGCGCAAGCTCTCAGGAAGTGGCCGCCGGAATCCCGAGCAGCGACCGCCAGCGCGGATCGCTCCTGAGGTCCTGGAACCACCAGGTCTGATCCTTTGCCATCGAGGCCCGGCTCTGCGGGTTGGCCGCCACATAGGTGGCCAGGAGCCGGAGGGCCTCGTCCTTGTCGCCCATGATCAGCCGGGCCGCAGCCTCGACCTGAGCCAGGTCCCGCGTGGGGTCCACCGTCGCGTCCGCCCGCGCCCGCACCGCCACGGCGCGCGCACTGTCGGTCAGGCCGGCCCGCGCGATGGCCATCGCCACCAGCATCTGTCCCTGATGCCGGATGAACTCCCGGCTGCTGGCGGGGGCCAGCTTGACGTACTGGTCGAGCAGCGCCCAGGCCTTGGGCACGTCCGGCTTCACCCCCTTGAGCGCGTACAGCCAGAGCTGGCACTCGGTGAACCGGTGGTACTCGGGAAAGCGGCGCTGTCCCTCCTGGCACCAGCGGGTGGACTCGGCCGCATCCTCCAGGTCGAGCGATGCCTGGAACAGGCGCCAGATGGTTACCCGCACCGTGGAAAGATATGGGTCGGCCTCGTACGCTTTCATGGCCGCCAGCTTGGCCTCGGACGTCTGCGACTGGTTCATCAGCAGGTGGCTCAACCAGGTCCAGGCCACCGCGGCGTTCGGGTTGCCATTGACCGCGCCCTGGAGATCCTGCTGGGCATCGGCCAGCAGCTTGGCGGCGGCGGTCGGGTCCGGCTCGAGGTTGATGAGGTACCGCCAATAACGAAGGGTGCCCCGAAGCTCGAGCCCGTCCGGGTCGTTGGGCTTGAGGTCCAGCGCATGATTCGCGTGCTTGAGGCCCTCGCCGAGCCACTTGCCGTAGACGTTCTTGTCCAGCCCGGACACGAGGTCGGTCTGCCGGTAGTCGAGCCAGCCGCGCATGACCGCCGGCGCGCTCCACTTGGGGTCCGCTGCTTCCGCGGCCCCCAGGATCGAGTCCGCCGCGAGCAGCCGCCGTCCCGCCGCGGCGGTATCGCCCGATGCCAGCAGCGGATCGACGTCCTTGCTCGTCTGCTCGGCGCGCTGGAGCAGCTCCCAGGCCTTGGTGCTGGTCGTCCCCTGGCGGCTTTCGCGCAGCGTGATCTCCTGGCCGAGCTGCTGGCGGAGGAAGATCGAGACCTCCTTGGCCAGATCGTCCTGCAGCGCGAAGAGCTCCTCCCGCGGGCGCTCCAGCAGCTTGCTCCCGATCTCCTTGCCGGTCGTGGGATCGATGAGCGACACGTCGACCCGCAGCCGGTTGTCCGCCTGCGCCACGGTCCCCTCCACCAGCGTTCCCACCCGCAGCGCGCGCGCGATGCTGTCGGGTGCCACCGCGGTCTTCTTGTACGGTAGCACGCCGTTCCGGGACACGACCTGGAGTTGCGACACCTCGCTGAGCTCGTGAATCAGCGCTTCCGTGAGACCGTCCGCGAGGTAACCCAGCGAGTCGGAGCCCCCCCGGGGCTCGAAGTACATGACGGCGATGTGCGTGGGGTCGAGCCCCCCGTTCCCGCCAGCGCCGCCCGCCGCGCCCTCCTTGTGCATCAGCTTCCAGCCCCCGAAGCCGAGCCCCGCGAGGAGCAGCAGCCCCCCCGCCGCAAACGACCAGAACTTCGCCCCGCCCTCACGGAACGCGGCTGCCGCCAGCTCCACGGGGGTGCGTCGCTGCGTGACGGGTACCTCGCGCGAGCTGGTCCGGCGGCGCGCGCCGCTGACCGCACCCGACGCCCGGCGCGCGGCCGTCGACGCCCGCCGTTGCGCCGTTCGCGCCATCGCCACGTCCGCCTCGGCCTCCGCCAGCGCCTCGGCGAACTCCTTCATCGTCTGGTACCGGTCCGCCGGGGTCTTCTCCAGCGCCTGCATTGCCGCGTCTTCGACCTCGTCGGGGACCGACGCCCGCACCACCTGGAGACTCGGCACCACTTCCATGGAGTGCCGGGCCATGATGGCCATCGAATTGGGGCCGGTAAATGGCGGCTGGCCGATCAGCAGCTCGTACAGCACGCAGCCCAGGCTGTAGACATCGCTCCGGGCATCCACATGGTCGCTGCCGAGGGCCTGCTCGGGGCTCATGTAGTGCGGGGTGCCGACGGCCATGCCCGTCTGGGTCAGCTTCTCCCCGCTCGCTTCTACCGCCCGCGCGATCCCGAAATCCGCCACCAGGGCGTGCCCACCCATGAGGAGGATGTTCTCGGGCTTGATGTCGCGATGGATGATGCCGTGCTCATGCGCGTACTGCAGCGCTTCGGCGGCCTCGCGGGTGATCTGGAGCGCGTCGTGCAGCGGGAGCTGCTGCTCCTTGGTCAGCCGGTCGCGGAGCGACTCTCCCTCGACGAACGGCATGACGTAGTAGAGCAGCCCCTCGGCTTCGCCCGAGTCGTAGAGCGCCAGGATGTTGGGGTGCTGGAGGGTGGCGGCGACCCGGATCTCGCGGAGGAACCGGTCGCCGCCGAGCGAGACGGAGAGCTCGGGCCGGAGCACCTTGATGGCGACCTGGCGCTCGTGCTTCAGATCGCGGGCGAGGTACACCGTCGCCATCCCGCCTTCGCCGATCTGGCGTTCGACGGCGTAGCGCTCCCCGAGCGCAGTACGAAGCCGGTCGAGCGGGTTGGTCAACGAAATGCCTCGAGATGCTGGAGCGAAGCGTGAAATAAAGCCGGGCGTGCGGCCGGGGGCCAGCACGATCCTGATGCTCTCGTCCTTCGAAGGTGAAAGGGGCGGCTCCTGCCGGGGCCACCCCTCCGCTTCCTGGTGGCGCGGGCACCGTGAACGGCAGGAGATCCCGTAGCAAAGCGGGGTTTCGTCAGTACTGTGGCCGACGCAGGGGTTGGTGACCCAGGTTGGTTGTGCGGAGCCGGCCCCGGGCACGTGACACGGCCGGCACCGCGGTGGAGCGGCTCAGCTCACCATCACGGCCGCGAGCGCGTCCCGCATCGCCGCCGCCGTCTGCCACCGGTCCTCGGGCGCCTTGGCCAGCGCGCGCCCGATCCCCGCCGCCAGCTCGGGAGGGATGCCGGGCTGAATGGTCCGGAGGTCGGGCGCCGCCTGATTGAGATGCATCTGCAGCACGACCGCCTCGTTCCGGTGCACGAACGGCGGCTGACCGGCCAGGCACTCGAAGAGCACGCAGGCGAGCGAATAAATGTCGCTCCGGAGGTCGATCTCCTTGAGCGCCGTGATCTGCTCCGGACTCATGTAGGTCGAGGTGCCGACCGCGATCCCCGACCGCGTCAGCCGATCGCTGCCCGAGGCCCAGACTGCCCGCGCGATGCCGAAGTCGAGCAGCACCGCTCCCTGCGGCGAAACCACCACGTTCTCCGGCTTCACGTCCCGGTGGATGATCCCATGCTCGTGCGCGTGCTCGAGCGCGTCGAGCAGGTCGTCGGCCAGGCGGAGCGTATCGGCGACGGAGAGCGCCCGCCGGGTCGTCAGGAACTCCCGGAGCGTGGCGCCCTCGACGAACGTCATGACGTAATAGACCAGCCAATCGCGCTCACCCGAATCGAGCAGGTGGGCGATGTGCGGATGGTCCAGTTGTGAGGCCAGCTTGATCTCACGCAGGAACCGGTCGGCCGCGACGCTGACCAGCAGCTCGGGATGCAGGATCTTGAGCGCGACCTGACGGCCTCCCGGCTCTCGAGCCAGAAAGATCCGGGCATTCCCGCCCTTGCCGATCTCGCGCTCGACCTGATACCGCCCCTCGAACGCCTGGCGGACCAGGGCCAGCATGTCGCGGCGGATGGAACCGATCCTTGTGGGTGACTCTCGAATGGTTGCAGCACGGACGCGATGGCGCAAGGAGGACGACGGAGGACGGAAGGTTGGAAGGACGGAAGTACGGAAGGGGGCGCCGGTGCCGGCGCTCGCACCCCTTTCCATCGTTCCAACCTTCCATCCTTCCCCTACAGGAGCAGATCCGTCCTGACCCGTTTCCGGATTCCCCACCACAGCGCGCCCCAGACGTTGGAGCGCCGGATCGTAACGCTTGCCTCGCCCGTCATCCCCGGCCGCCAGCGCGTCTGCCCGCCCATCCCGATTCGCGCCTCGACCGCCCCGGACCCCGCGGCCGACAACTGCGCGACCCCCGTCACCCGTTCGTCCATCGTCCGGCCGTCCGCGTGGAACACCAGTCGGGCCCGTTGCCCGGTTCCTACCCGGGTCGCACCCGCGCCGGTGAGTGCGATGCGCACCTCCAGCGAGTCGGGCTGCCCCAGTTCCACCAGCGGCTGCCCGAGGCTCACCCACTGGCCCCCGAGCTCCTCCGGCCGTCCGGTGGTCACCACCCCTGGGGCCAGGGCTCGTACGGTCAGGGCCTGCTGCTGCACGATCATCCCGTCGAGCCGCGCGGCGTCGGTGGCGCGTTCGGCCGCGAGCCGCCCCACCTCCGCCGTCTGTCCGGCCGCGCGCGCCTGCGCCTCGCGCGCCATCAGCGAGTCCACCCGCCGGGTGGCGGCGAGCGCGGCGCGCTCCATGTCGAGATCCCGCAGCTCGACCAGCGGCATGCCGGCCTCCACCCGGGTGCCTTGGCGCACGTAAACCTCGGACACGATTCCGCTGTCAGGCGCGGTGAGCGGCAGCGAGAGTGCCGGGGCGAGGGCGAACGGCCCCGTCACCGTAATCGGCCGTGGCACGACCGCGCCCAGCACGATCAGTCCCGCCGCGCCGGCCAGAATGCGGTTCCGGAGGGGCTGCGTCGCGACGCGTGCCCGGAGGTCGCGCAGGCCGCCGGCGGCGGTCCGGGCCGCGCTCCGGATCGTCTGCCGGCCCATCACCCAGACGCCGAGCGCGAACAGCACCGCGCCCGCGAGGCCGAGGGCGCGGTCCAGCCAGCCGTACACCGTGCCGGCCACCACGAGCATGATCGAGCTGATGTACCACGCTCCCAGCACGCCGTAGATGAGGAAGATCCGCTGCTCCCGCTCGTCGGCCGCCGGAGCGGGGAGATCGAGCCGGAACACCCGCGTCTTCACCAGCCAGCCGAGGTGGGCGAAGGCGCGCTGCCGGAGGTTGGGCACCTCGAGGTAGTCGCTGAGCGCGAAGTAGCCGTCGAGCGGAATCAGCGGGTTGGCGTTCATGACGACCGTCGTGACCCCGCCGATGAGCACCGCGGAGAGCGCGATGTGCGAGATCAGCGTGTTCGGATCGGTTGCCCACCAGACGATCGCGGCCAGACTCGCGGCCACGAGCTGGATCCATGACCCCGCCGCCGTCACCCAGAGCCGCGCCTTGAGCTCGGGGAAGGTCCACGCATCGTTCACGTTGCAGAAGAACGCCGGCTCGAAGTAGAGCAGCATCGCGCCGATCTCGTGAACCTGACCGCCGAAGTGCTTGCAGGTGTAGCCGTGCCCCAGCTCGTGGACCACGATGATGACGGTGGCGGTGGACCACAGGACGAACAGCTCCCACGCGGAATAGCGGAAATGATAGAGATTGCCGAACGCGGTGGTGAGCTCGGGCCACTTCAGGGCGATGATCAGCAGATAGACGGCGAACAGGAACACCGAAGCGACGAGAAAGCCGCGGGTGAACATCCAGCGTATGTACGGGATGGTGCGGTCCATGAAATGGTCAGGGTCGCCCACCGACCAGCGGAGCCGCAGGATGTCGCCCTTGAAGGGCCCGGTGGCGAGCCGCTGCCGGCGCTGCGCCCGGAGCCGCTCCATCATGAGCACGGAACGCTCGCCCAGGGTGCGCTCGAGCAGCCCCATGGTCTTGAGCTTGCCGGCGAACCCCTCCACTGCCCCGGCTGACACGCGGAGCCCGGACGCGACCAGCTCCTCCGCGATCTCCGCGGCGCTGCGGGTGCCGTCGAACCGCTGAATGACATTGACCTCGACGGGACGGAACCGGAAATACTTGCGGGTCCGGGGGTCCTTCAGGATGAAGCTCTGCTCGCCGCGGTAGGTCTGCTCCACCAGCGTGAGGTCATTCCGAAGCTTGGGTGCGGCGCTCACGGTGCCGCCTTCACCACCTTCTCGCCCGCCGCGATGCCGCTCAGCACCTCGACCCGGTCGCCGTCGAGGTCGCTGCCCAGGCTGACGGCTCGGAGCGTCGTCCGGCCATTCTCCTGCACCAGGGCGTAGCCGTCCCGGGCCACCGCCGCGCGCGGGATCGCCAGGACCCGCCGCCGCTCGGCGCCGAGCTGGACCGTGACGCTGCTGCCGGGCGTGAGCGACGTGCCGGACACGAGCTGCAGCACCAGTTCGCGGGTCCCGCTGGCGGCGTCGAGCACCGGGGACGCGCGCACCACGCGCGCCCGAGCCGTCGCGCCGCCCGCAGCGAGCACGCGGGCCTCGGCGCCGACCCGGAGCCCGACCGCGGCGCCCTCGGGGACGTGCACCGTGGCCAGCACCGGGGCGAGCGCGGTGACGCGGAACAGCGAATCGCCCGCGTTCACCAGCCGCTGCACCCGGGCCATGCGTGCAGTGACCACTCCGGCGAACGGCGCGATGATCCGGGTGAGGTCGTAGTCCCGCTGCGCCTTCCTAACCGCCAGTTGGGCGGCGCGGTCCTCGAACTCCACCTGCTCGGAGTCCGCGCGCGTGACCACACCCGCGTTCGCGAGGGCACGTTGGCGCTCGACCCGTTGCGACGCGTTGGCGGCCTGCTCGCGCGCTTGCGCGAGGGCGATCTCCTGGTCGGTGCTCTCGAGCT
>JAICLE010000121.1 GCA_025927545.1 Gemmatimonadales bacterium | reverse complement strand
CGAGCTCATGGCCGCCGCGCTGGGCGAACTGATCGGGCGGCCAGTGCGCGCCGACCTGCTGGCGCGTCGGCGCGAGACCCGCACCCAGACGGCATTGACGCCCGAGGGCCGGCAGGCCAACGTGGCCGGCGCGTTCGAGGCACGGCCGGTGGGCGGACTGGCGTGCGTGCTCGTGGATGATGTCTTTACCACCGGCGCCACCCTCGCGGAGGCGGGCGCGGCGCTCGGCCGCGCGGGTGCCGCGAGCGTGGACGCGGTCACCTTTGCCCGGGCCGAGCCGCCGGTAGCGCCGGCATAGAGAACCCAACGACGGAGAGATGATGGCTATTCGAGTGGGCATCAACGGCTTCGGCCGCATCGGCCGCAACGTGGTCCGGGCCGCGCAGGCCATGGGGGCCAAGGAGATCGATTTCGTCGCGGTGAACGACATCACCAGCACGGCGACGCTCGCCCATCTGCTCAAGTACGACTCGGTGCACGGGCGCTTCCCGGGCGACGTGGTGGCGGAAAAGGACGCCATCATCGTCGCCGGGGATGCCATGCGCGTGCTGGCGGAAAAGGACCCCGCCAAGCTCCCCTGGAAGGAATTGGGTGTCGACGTGGTGCTCGAGTCCACCGGGCGGTTCACCGAGCGGAGCCAGGCGGCGCTCCACCTGGAGGGCGGGGCCAGGAAGGTGATCATCTCCGCCCCGGGCAAGAACGAGGATATCACCGTGGTCTACGGCGTCAATCACGAGTCGTACGATCCGGCCAGGCACGATATCATCTCCAACGCGAGCTGCACCACGAACTGTCTGGTGCCCATCGTCAAGGTCATCCTCGACCGGTTCGGCTTCGTGAACGGCTTCATGACGACGGTCCACTCCTACACCAACGACCAGCAGATCCTCGACCTGCCGCACAAGGACCTGCGGCGCGCGCGGGCGGCGGCGGTCTCGATCATCCCCACCACCACCGGCGCGGCCAAGGCCACGGCGCTCGTGCTCCCGCAGGTGAAGGGAAAGATCGACGGCGTCTCGCTCCGCGTGCCGACGCCGGACGTGTCGGTGGTCGCGCTCACCTGCACGGTCGAGCGGGCCACCTCCGCCGACGAGGTGAACACGGCGTTCCGCGAAGCGGCCAGGAGCGGGCCGCTCAAGGGCCTGCTCGCGGTGAGCGACGAGCCGCTCGTCTCGGTGGACTACGTCGGCTCGCTGCAATCGAGCACCATCGACGCCCTCTCGACCAACGTCGTCGCCGGGACGCTGGTCAACATCACCAGTTGGTACGACAACGAGATGGGCTACTCCGCCCGCTGCGTGGACCTGCTCCGCTACGTGGGCCAGCGTCTGTGAAGCGGACGCTGGAGTCGCTCGACCCCGCGGCGATCGAGGGGAAGCGGGCGCTCGTCCGGGTGGACTTCAATTGCCCGATCAAGGACGGCGTCGTCACCGACGCCACGCGCATCCGTGCGGCGCTGCCGACCATCAAGTACCTTCGCGATCGCGGAGCGCGCGTCGTGCTGCTCTCGCATCTCGGCCGGCCCAAGAGCGGCCCCGACCCCAGGTACTCAATGCAGCCGGTCGTGCGGGAGCTCGAGCGGCTGCTCGGCGCGCCGGTCGTATTTCTCCCGGATCCGGCGTCCGAGGCGGCGGCCACGGCCACCCGCAGGCTCCCGCGGGGCGGCGTTGCTCTCGGAGAGAACACCCGGTTCTACCCCGGCGAGGAGCGGAACGATCCGGCCCTCGCCGAGCGGTTCGCGGCGCTGGGCGACTTCTACGTGAACGATGCCTTCGGCTCGGCCCACCGCGCCCACGCCAGCACGGAAGCCGTGGCGCGCATTCTCAAGCCCGCGGTCTCGGGCTTCCTCATGCAGCAGGAGCTCCGCTATCTCGGCGAAGCCCTCCATCACCCGGCGCGCCCGTTCGTGGCCGTGCTGGGCGGCGCCAAGATCAGCGGCAAGATCGACCTGATCGAGGCGCTGCTGCCGCGGGTGGACGCCATCCTGCTCGGCGGCGCGATGGCCTGCACCTTCTTCCGCGCCATGGGTCTCGAGACCGGCACGTCCCTGGTGGAGGAGGACCGGCTCGACATGGCTCGTCAGCTGATGGCCAAGGCCGGTGACAAGCTCGTGCTCCCCGGCGGCGCGGTGATCGCGCAGCGGCTCGAGCCGGGCGCGGAGACGCGGGCGGTGCGCCGCGACGCCATCCCGCCCGGGTGGGCGATGTACGACATCGATCCTGCCACCGAACACGCGTTCGCCGAACGGATCCGCGGCGCCGGGACGGTCGTGTGGAACGGGCCGATGGGAGTGTTCGAGACCCCGCCGTTCGACCACGGGACGCTGGCCGTGGCGCACGCCATGGCCGCTGCCACGGCCGGCGGTGCCACCACCGTGATCGGCGGCGGCGACTCCGCGGCCGCGGTGGCGCAGGCGGGGCTCACCGACCGGATCAGCCACGTCTCCACCGGCGGCGGGGCGTCGCTCGAGTTCCTCGAGGGCAAACCGCTGCCCGGCGTCGCCGCGCTCGACGAGGCCTGAGCCGATGGCCATCCGCCCGGTCATCTACGCCGCCAACTGGAAGATGAACCTCGGCCCCGCCGCGGCGTGCCGCTTTCTCGAGCGGTTCCTGGAGATCACCTCGCCGCTGGAAGGCCGGAGCCTGTGGTTCTTCCCGCCGGCGGTGTCGCTCGCCGCCGTGAGCGAGGCAGTTCGGGCGCGCCCCGACATCGTGGTGGGCGCACAGAATATTCACTGGGAGATGAAGGGAGCGTTCACCGGCGAAGTGTCGCTTCCCATGGTGCAGGAGGCTGGCGCCACGGCGGTGCTCGTCGGCCACTCGGAGCGGCGCCACCTGTTCGGCGAGACCGACGATCAGGTGGCCCGGAAGACCGCGGCCGCGCTCAACGCGGGATTGACGCCGCTCGTGTGCGTGGGGGAGACGCTGGCGGAGCGTGAAGGCGGGCGCACCGAGGCGGTCATCCTCCGGCAGCTCGCGCCACTGCTCGAGCGGGTGGCCGCCGACGATTGGGGGCGGCTGGTCGTGGCCTACGAGCCGGTGTGGGCGATCGGGACCGGGCGGACCGCCACCCCGGATGATGCCGCGCAGGTTCACGAGCTCATCCGTTTCACCATCGCCCGCCGCGGCGTGCCGGCTCGGATCCGGATCCTCTACGGCGGCAGCGTCAATCCCGGCAACGTGCCGGCGCTCCTCGCCCGGCCGGAGCTGGATGGCGTGCTGGTGGGCGGCGCGAGCGTGAACCCCGATGGCTGGGCGGAGCTGGTGGGACTGAGTTAGTTTAGAGCGTGCCCCCTCAGGAGCAGACGATCGATCTCCAGCAACGGCTCCAGGCCGCGGTCGGTGCGCAGTACCGCATCCTGAGGGAGCTGGGCGGCGGCGGGATGAGCCGCGTCTTCCTGGCCGAGGAGACCCGGCTGGGGCGACAGGTCGTCATCAAGCTGCTGCCGCCGGAGATGGGCGCCGCCGTCAACGTCGAGCGGTTCGAGCGCGAGATCCAGCTCGCCGCCCGGCTGCAGCACCCGCACATCGTGCCGCTCCTCACCGCCGGCGCCTCCGGCGATCTCCTCTACTATGTCATGCCGTTCATCTCGGGCGAGTCGCTCCGGATCAAGCTCGCGCGCGAGGGCGAGCTCCCGGTGGTGGACGCCGTGCGCGTGCTCCGCGAGGTGGTCGACGCGCTGGCGTACGCGCACCGGAACGGCGTCGTGCACCGGGACATCAAGCCGGACAACATCCTGCTGTCCGAAGGCCACGCCGTGGTCACCGACTTCGGTGTGGCCAAGGCGGTGAGCGCGTCCAGCGGTGGCTCGTCGCTCACGTCGCTCGGCGTGGCGCTCGGCACGCCGGCCTACATGGCGCCCGAGCAGGCCGTGGCCGATCCCCACGTTGACCATCGGGCCGACATCTACGCCGTGGGTGCGCTTGCCTATGAGATGCTGGCGGGCCGCCCGCCGTTCACCGCACCGACGGCCCAGGCGATGCTGGCCGCGCAGATCACCCAGGCGCCGGAGCCGGTGGCGCAGCACCGCAGGACCATCCCGCCCGCACTCAACGCCGTCGTCATGCGCTGCCTCGAGAAGCGGCCGGCCGACCGGTGGCAGAGCGCGGCCGAGGTCCTGCCGCAACTCGACGCGATGAGCACGCCGAGCGGCGGGACGGCGCCGGTCACGGCGGCCACCGTCATCTCCACCGGCACGGAGAAGGCGATCCGGCGGGGGCATCCGGCCCGGGTCGTGGCGCTCTTTGCCCTGGCCTCGCTCATCGTGATCGGGATCGTGTGGACCGCGGTTCAGCGCCTCGGGCTGCCCGACTGGGTGCTCTACGGCGCCGTCGCGCTCCTGCTGGCCGGGCTCCCGGTCATGCTGATAACCGGCCTCCGCGAGCGCGAGCGCGCCGTCGCACGGACGACGGGGCTGCGGGTACCGATCCCGGCCGGCGGCCTCGCGCGGCTGTTCACCTGGCGGCGTGCGCTCCTCGGCGGCGCCCTCGGCTTCGCCTGCCTGGCCCTCGTGGCGGCCGGCTACACCGTCATGCGTGTGATGGGCGTGGGACCCGTGGGCACACTGGTCGCCTCGGGGGTACTGAAGGATCGCGAGCCGCTGGTACTCGCCGACTTCGAGAACCGGAGCGCGGACTCGACGCTCGGCCCGTCGCTGACCGAGGCGCTCCGGGTGGACCTGAGTCAGTCGCCTACGGTCCGGCTGATCGACGCCTCCGCCATTGGCGATGCGCTCCGGCGGATGGAGCGGCCCGGCAGCTCGGCTCTGCCCATCGCGCTCGCGCGCGAGCTGGCGCAGCGGGAGGGCATCAAGGGCGTGGTGAGTGGACAGATCGATCCCGTGGGCAAGGGCTACGTGCTGTCCGCCAGCCTCATCAACGCCTCCGACGGCCGCGTGCTGACAGCGTCGCGCGAAACGGCGCGGGGCGAGGACGAGCTGCTCGGCGCGATCGATCGATTGTCGAAGCGGCTCCGCGAACGCGTCGGCGAGTCGCTCGTCTCGATTCGCGGGAATGCGCCGCTCGAGCAGGTGACCACCGGGTCACTGACCGCGCTTCGGAAGTATTCCGAGGCGCTCCGGCTGGAAGAGGAGGGCAAGCCCGAGGCGGCCGTGCCGCTGCTGCAGGAGGCCGTCACCCTCGATACCGGCTTCGCGATGGCCTACCGGAAGCTGGCCGTCATCTTCGGCAACATGGGCGGCAACGACGCCGCCCAGGTGGCCGCCGCCTCACGCGCCTTTGCCCACCGGGACCGGCTGCCCGAGCTCGAAGGCGACCTCACCGCGGGGTACTACTACCAGTGGGTGACGTACGATCCCGCGAAAACCGCCGCGGCCTACCGCGCGGCGCTGGCGGTGGACCCCGACAACACGGTGGCGCTCAATAATCTCTCCGTCGCGCTGCAGT
Source organism: Gemmatimonadales bacterium (assembly GCA_025927545.1). Lineage (GTDB taxonomy): Bacteria > Gemmatimonadota > Gemmatimonadetes > Gemmatimonadales > GWC2-71-9 > CAVVWJ01. The sequence goes on along the minus strand of JAICLE010000121.1, from coordinate 3,165 downwards.
CGACGCGGCAGTGGGCAGCGGGAGAGAGCCTGGCCGTTCGGGCGATGGACCTCGGGCACAACGCTGCCTTCTTCGAGAACGCGCTCCAGGCCCAGGTTGCGCAGGGACACTTCGACGCGGCCGCGGCCACGCTGACCCGCTACGCCGCCGCGGCCCCGGCGAGTCCCTTCCTGCTCGAAGATCGGGCCCTCGTCGCCATGGCACGCGGTGACTACGCGGCGGGCGTCCGCCTGCTGACCGAGCTCCGCGCGGCCCAGTCGGCGAGTTTCGGCTGGCAGGTCAACACGAGCCTCGAGCTGGCCCATGTGAGCCGCCTCACCGGCAAGCTCCGGGACGCCGAGCGATACCTGCGCGCCAACATGGACGAAAACGAGCGGCGAGGCGCGTTCGGCGAGTACCTGGCGGGTGCCGCGGAGCTCGGACTTCTGGACCTCGACTTCCGCGGTCGCGCCGATTCCGGCTTGGCAACGCTCAACGCGGCGCTCGCCCGGCATCCGCTTGCCCAGATTCCGGTGCTGGACCGGCCATACCCGGTCCTGATCATGGCGTACGCCAAACTCGGAAATCCCGAGCTGGCCCGGCGCCTGACCCGTGAGTTCGAAGCCTCGGTCCCGGAAGGCCTGCGTCGGGGGAACCGCATGGCGCCCCTGGCCGCGGGCGCGCTGGCGGAGGCGGAGCACCGCCCCGCGGAGGCCGCCGCCGCCTACCGCTCCTGGCGCGATGTCTTCGGTGAATGCAACGCGTGCGGCTTCTTCGACATGGCCCGGATGGCGGACCAGGCGGGACAGACCGACTCGGCCATTACGCTCTACGATCGGGGCGTCACCACGCCCGGGCTCCGCCGCTTCAATCTCGATGCATTCGAGCTCGCGCCCGCGCTCAAGCGCTCCGGCGAGCTCTACGAGGCCAAGGGCGATCGGGCGAAGGCCGCCGAGCGCTACCGCCGCTTTGTCGAGCTGTGGAAGGACGCCGACCCCGAGCTCCAGCCGGGCGTCCGCGAGGTGCGCGGCCGGCTGGCACGGCTCTCCACGGAGGCGGGGACCTGACGCATCCGCGGCCCCGGCTGGATGATCGCGCGCTGCTGGCCCGGCTCGTCGGCTTCGACACGACCAGCTCCGCGAGCAACTTGCCGCTGGCCGATTTCCTGTGCGATTATCTCGAGCGCCCGGGGGTGCGCATCGTGCGGCACCTCTCCCCGGATGGCGCCAAGACCAACCTGGCCGTGAGCGCGGGGCCCGAGCACGAGGACCGAGCCGGCCTCGTCCTTTCGGGCCACATGGACGTGGTGCCCGCGGCGGAGCCCGAGTGGCGCTCGGACCCGTTCAGCATGGCCGACGCGGGCGACCGCTACGTGGGCCGCGGCACCGCCGACATGAAGGGCTTTCTGGCGCTCGCCGCCAACCGGCTGGCCGCCCCCAGCGCCGCCTTCCACCGCCAGCTCTCTCTGGTGTTCACCTACGACGAAGAAGTGGGGACGCTCGGCGCCCGGCATTTCGCCGAGACCTTCCCGGGGGCGGCACGGCTGCCGCGGGACGTCGTCATCGGCGAGCCGACCAGCCTCCGCGTCGTCCGCGCGCACAAGGGGATGCTCCGCCTCCGACTCGACGTCCGGGGTCAGGCGGCGCACTCGGGTTATCCGCATCTGGGCCGGAGCGCCATCGAGCCCGCGGCGCGCGCCATCGTGGCGCTCTCGGCTCTCCGGCGTGAGCTGGAAGCGGAGCGTCCGCCCCACGCCGAGGAATTCCCTGACGTGCCGTTCGCCGCGCTCAACGTGGGCACCGTCTCGGGCGGCAGCGCGGTCAACGTGATCCCCGACCACTGCGAGATGCAGCTCGGCATCCGGCTCCTCCCCGGGATGCAGGCCTCGGCGATGGTGGAGCGCGTGACCCGCGCGGTCCGCGCGGCGATTGATGAGCCGTTCACGCTCGAGCAGATCAGCGAGAGCCCGGCGATGATCGCCGGCGTCGATGCCCCGATCCACCGCACGCTGTGCGAGCTGGTCGGGCAGCGCGGCTCGCATAGCGTCATGTTCGCCACCGACGCCGGGTGGCTCCAGCGCGCCGGCTTTTCCTGTGTGCTGTTCGGACCCGGCAGCATCGAGGTGGCGCACCGGCCGAACGAGTTTCTTCCGGTGGCGGAGTTCCGCCGCGCGGGCGAGGTGCTGGACGAGCTGATCGACCGGAATTGCGTGCGGGCATGAGTCGGGTGCTCGAGGCGGAGCTGACCTGGACCGGCGCGGAGTTCGCGCCGCATGTGCAGGTCCTCGTGGATGCGCAGGGGCGCATCGCGGAGGTGGGTACGCTCGAGCGCCCGGACCCGATCCGGCTGGCCCGCGTGGCACTCCTCCCCGGGTTTGTGGATGCGCACTCGCACGCGTTCCAGCGCGGTCTCCGTGGCCGGGGCGAAGCATTTCCGGCGGGCGCCGGAAGCTTCTGGAGCTGGCGCGAGGCGATGTACGCGCTGGTGGATTCGCTCGACCGCGACACCATGCGCCGGCTCTCTGCCCGTGCCTTTGCCGAGATGCGCGACGCGGGCATCACGACCGTCGGCGAGTTTCACTACCTGCACCACGAGCGCGAGGGCGACTTCGCGCTGGACGACGCCGTGATCGAGGCCGCAACCGACGCGGGCATTCGCCTCGTGCTGCTCTACAGCTATTACGCCACGGGCGCGCCGGGTCGCCCGCTGGAGGGCGCACAGCGCCGCTTCGCGACCCCGTCGCCGGACCGGTTCTGGCGCCAGGTGGACCGGCTTGCAGGCCTGCTGGCGCCGGACACCCAGACACTCGGAATCGCGCCGCACAGCATCCGCGCGGCTAGCCCCGCTGAAATTCGCCTGCTCCATGGCGAGGCGTGCCGCCGGGGGCTGCCGGTGCACCTGCACGTCGAGGAGCAGCGCCGCGAGATCGAGGAGTCGCTCGCCGCCTACGGACGGACCCCGATGGCCCTGATCCTGGACGCGGTCGAGGGGCAGCCGATCACCGCGGTGCACTGTACCCACACCTCGGACGATGACCTGCAGCGCTTTCTGGCGTCGGGCGGCAGCGCCTGCCTCTGCCCGCTCACCGAAGCGAACCTGGGAGACGGCATCCCACGGCTCTCGCGGGCGCACGCGGCGGGGGGCCGCCTGGCCATCGGCACGGACAGCAACAACCGGCTCGCCATG
>JAICLE010000091.1 GCA_025927545.1 Gemmatimonadales bacterium | reverse complement strand
TTCACCACGAAGGCACGAAGGGCACGAAGGACACTAAGGGGTCCCGAGCGGGGAGGGCCCCTTGGACCCGGACAACACCAACAACTTGGTGGTGGCTCCGCGCCCGCAGGTCCTCCGTTTCCCAAGCCCCCTTCGTGCCCTTCGTGCCTTCGTGGTGAAAGGCCAGCGATCCATGCCGGCGCACCCCGTAGTGGCCGAGTTCCTGACGCACCTCGAAAAGGAGCGCGGCCACTCGCCCCACACGGTGAAGGCATACGGCCGCGATCTCGAGGCGTTCACCGAGTTCTGCGACCGGCACTACGCCGGCCAGTGGAGATGGGAGACGGTGGACCGCCTCGGACTCCGCGGCTTCCTCGGCGACCTGCAGCGCCGCGGGCTCTCCAAGCGCTCGGCGGCGCGCGCGCTCTCGGCGGTGCGGAGCCTGTACCGGTATCTGCAGGAGAACCACGGCGTCCCCAACAACATCGCCCGTGCAGCGCGGGTGCCGAAGCTGGACAAGCGGCTCCCGACCTACATGGACCGGGACCAGACCCGGGTGCTGTTCGAGTGGGCCGAGGCGCGCGCGGGCGGTGACGAGTTCGCGGCCACGCGCGATCTGGCGATTCTCGAGCTCTTCTACTCCACCGGCATCCGCCTGTCGGAGCTCAGCGGGATGAACCTGGAAGACCTCGACCTCCTGGCGGACCAGGCCAAGGTGCGCGGCAAGGGCCGCAAGGAGCGCATCGTGCCCGTCGGCTCGCGGGCGGTGCTCGCCCTGCGGCGCTATCTTAACCTCCGGGAGCCGGTCGCCGCACGGCGAGGCGGAGACCGGCGGGCGGTCTTCGTGAGCCGCCTGGGCCGCCGGCTCGGGCCCCGCGGCGTCCAGCGGGCGGTGCACGCCATGTTCGACGCCATCGGCGGAGACAACCTCCGGGTGCACTCGCTCCGGCACACCTTTGCCACCCACATGCTGGATGCCGGCGCCGATCTTCGGGCCGTACAGGAGCTCCTGGGCCACGCCTCGCTCAGCACCACCCAGATCTACACCCACACGAGCGTGGAGCGGCTGAAAAAGGTGTACAATCAGGCGCACCCGAGGGCGTAGGGGACGGCGGTAGTGGTGAGCGGTACGCGGGACAAGACGCGGTGGACGAGGCGAGCAGCCGCGAGCGGAGCCACCGCTTCCTGCTCACCGCTCACCGTTACGATCGGAGCGGATATCGCGTGACCCAGTTCCACGGCACCACCATTCTCGCCGTCCGCAAGGGCGGGCGCGTGGCCCTCGGCGGCGATGGCCAGGTCAGCATCGGCGAGACCGTGATGAAATCCCGGTCCACCAAGGTGCGCGCCCTCAAGGGCGGGAAGGTGCTCGCGGGGTTCGCCGGGTCGGTGGCGGACGCGCTCACCCTGTACGAAAAATTCGAGGAGAAGCTCGACCGCTATCCCTCCAACCTGCCGCGCGCTGCCGTCGAGCTGGCCAAGGACTGGCGGAGCGACCGGATCCTCCGCCGCCTGGAGGCCCTGCTCGTCGTCGCCGATCTCGAGCACAGCTTCCTCCTGAGCGGGTCGGGCGAGCTCATCGAGCCCGACGACGGCATCGTGGCGGTGGGCTCCGGTGGCAATTATGCCCTGGCCGCCGCACGTGCGCTGCTTCCCGTGGATGGCCTGAGCGCCCGCGACATCGCCCAGCGCTCGCTCGAGATCGCCGCCGACATCTGCGTCTTCACCAACCGGCACATCACCATCCTCGAGCTGCCGGCGACGTGATAGGCGGTAAGAGGTGAGCGGTAAGAGGTGAGAGGCGACTCCGATCCAGGCTCAGCTCCACTGTCCACCTCTTACCGCTCACCTCTTACCTCTTACCGCTCACCTCTCACCGCCTACCCTCCATGACCGCTCCAGACATCGCGACCGAACCCGCCGTTCCCGTCCCCTGGCTCGAAGAGATGCCGCCGCGCCAGATCGTCGCGGAACTCAACCGCTACATCGTGGGGCAGGAAGCCGCGAAGAAGGCCGTGGCCATCGCCGTCCGCAACCGCTGGCGCCGCGCGCAGGCGCCCGACGACATCCGGGACGAGATCACTCCATACAACATCATCATGATCGGACCCACCGGTGTCGGAAAGACGGAGGTGGCACGCCGCCTCGCTCGGCTGAGCGGCGCGCCGTTCATCAAGGTGGAGGCGTCGAAGTTCACCGAGGTGGGCTATGTCGGCCGGGACGCGGAGTCGATGGTGCGTGACCTGGTGGACGCCGCCATCAACATGGTCCGCACCGAGCGCGAGGACGAGGTCTATCCGCAGGCGGAGCAGCGGGCCGACGAGCGGCTGCTCGATCTGCTGCTGCCGCCGCCGCCGTCCGTCACCACGGAGCGGGTGGACCGGCCCGAGAAGTCGGAGCGGAGCTCCGTGTTCGTCGTCGGCTCCGGAGGGCAGGCCAAGGCCGAGCGCCCCGCCTCGCCCGAAGAGGAGCGGCGGCAGCGCTCGCGGGAGAAGCTGCGCGAAATGCTCGCGGATGGGCGCCTGGACGACCGCGAGGTGGAGATCGAGGTTACCCCCCAGAGCTTCCCCATGATGGAGATGATGCAGCCGCCGCAGGGAATGGAAGGCACCGACTTCAACTTCACCGAGATGCTGCAGGAGATGCTGCCGAAGCGCACCAAGCGGCGGACAGTCAAGGTGCCCGAGGCCCGACGCGTGCTGGTGGACGAGGAGCTGAAGAAGCTGGTGGACATGGACGACGTGGTGAACGAGGCGCTCGACCGGGTGGAAAACCACGGCATCATCTTCATCGACGAGATCGACAAGATCGCCGGCGATCGCGGCCAGGCCGGCGGCCCCGACGTATCCCGCGAAGGGGTCCAGCGCGACCTGCTCCCGATCGTCGAGGGCTCCACCGTCCAGACCCGCTATGGCTACGTCCGGAGCGACCACATCCTCTTCATCGCCGCCGGTGCGTTCCACGTCTCCAAGCCTTCCGACCTGATCCCGGAGCTCCAGGGCCGCTTCCCCATCCGGGTCGAGCTGCTGCCGCTCACCGAGGACGATTTCATCCGCATCATGACCGAGCCGGAGAACGCGCTCACGAAACAGTATCAGGCGCTGGTGGCGGCGGAAGGCGCGACGCTCGAGTTCACGACGGACGGGATCGCCGAGATCGCCCGGGTGGCGTTCATGGCGAACGACCGGATGGAAAACATCGGCGCCCGGCGCCTCCACACGGTCATGTCGGCGCTGATGGAAGAGGTGCTGTTCGAGCTGCCTGACTATCCCGAGAAGCGGATCGCATTCGACGCCGACGGCGTGCGGGAGCGGCTGGCCCGGATCGTGAACGACGACGACCTCCGCAGGTACATCCTGTAGCCGCCGTTCGGCCAGGCGGCGTCACGACCGCTCGGCCGCCTCCAGCGAGTCGGCGAACGCCGCGGCGCTGCGCGGACGCGCCCAGGTGTCCTTCGCGAGGGCGCAGAGCACCGCCCGCTCCAGCTCCGCGGCCAGGTCCGGTCGCACGCTTCGCATCGACCGGGGCGCGTCGGCGACGTGGCGGGCGAAGATGGCTTGCGCGCTGGGACCGGTGAACGGAGGATCGCCCGTCAGCATCTCGTACACGACGCAGCCCAGCGCGTACACATCCGAAGCGGGGCCGATGTCCTTCCGCGCCATGGCCTGCTCGGGACTCATGTAGGAGGGCGTGCCCACCACCAGGCCGTTGGACGACGAATCCGTCGTGGACTGGTCGATCGCGCGCGCCAGGCCGAAGTCGCAGACCAGCGCCCGGTCTCCCTCGAGCAGAATATTCTCCGGCTTGATGTCGCGGTGCAGCACGTTGTGGCGGTGAGCGTAGTCGATGGCCTCCGCTATGTCCCTCGCGATCGACAGCGCCGAGCGCACGGGCAACTGGCCATCCCGCTCGATGCGTGCCCGCAGGTTCTCGCCATTCACGTACGGCATGACAAGGAACAGGTAGGTGCCGGCCACGTCCGAGTCGAGCACCGGCACGATGCGCGGATGGCGGAGTCGGCGCAGGATCTCGATTTCGCGGTGGAACCGTTCGGGCCCCAGCGCGGTCGCGAGCTCGCGATGGAGCACCTTGATCGCGATCGGCCCGCCGCCGCTCACCCGCTCCGCCAGGAACACCGTGGCCATTCCGCCCCGGCCGAGCGGCCGCTCCACCCGGTAGCGGGCAGCGAGAACATCGCGGACGGAGTGCAGCAGATCCGGCATGGTGATGCCTGGGTAGCAGGATCATCCTAAGCTAGGGCCCGCGCCCGCTACCGATAGAGCGGGGCGGGGCTGGAGTGCGGCCAGCCCCGAGGCTAAGCTACCCCGGTTACCGCCGAACCACCCGCCCGCCCCGTCCCGGAGCCGCTCCTGCGACGCACCGCCAGCTCCCTCCTGCCGACGCGCTGGAAAATCTTCAGCGGTGCAGTAGCCGCCCTGCTGGCTCTCACCCTCTGGCTTCGGTTCACCGCTCCAGTCGCCCCCGCCGCCCCCGCCACGCCCCCGAGCCCCCGCTCCGTGGTCGTCCGCCCCTTTCAGAATCCCGGGCCCGACACCGCCGTGGACGCGCTGGGCGCGGTGCTCGCCGCCGACCTGGTAGACGTGCTGGGTCGCGTCCCCGGCCTCCGCGTCGCCGATCCCGGCTCCGCCCGCGTGGCGGCGCGTGGCGCGGCCGACCCGCGAACGATCGGCCGGCGCCTCGGCGTCGGCTCGGTGCTCGAGGGCAACCTCCGCGTCACCGGTGACCGCCTCCGGCTCACCACCCGGCTGCTCAGCGTGGACCGGGGCTTCGACCTCTGGTCCGAGACGTTCGACCAGCCGGTGGCCGACCTGCTGGCGGTGCGTGACAGCATCGCGCGGAGCATCGTGGCGACGCTGCGGCTGTCGCCCCAGCCCCTCGCCGGCGCCGCCACCAGCGACAGCGCCTATCGAGCCTACCTGCTTGGCCGCGCGGCGCGCGATCCCGAGCGTGCCGTGGCCGGGTTCTCCGAGGCCGTGCGGCTCGACTCCACCTTCGCGCCGGCGTGGGCCGGCCTGGCGGAGGCCTACGTTGGCGAGCTGCTGGCGGACACCCGCACACCCCGGGACCCCGCGGAGGCGGCTCGCGCCGCGGCCGAGCGCGCGCTGGCGCTCGACGGCCGCAGTGCGCAGGCGCTGCTGGCCCGAGGCATCGTGCGGCTGACCTACGACCGGGCCTGGGCCCCGGCAGGCGACGATCTCCGCCGCGCCGCCGCGCTCGACCCTGATGACCCGGCGCCCGCGCACTGGCGGTCCCATCTGTTTCTGGCGCAGCACCTGGTCGACAGCTCCCTCGCCGCCAGCGCGGAGACGATCTCCCGCAGCCCACTCGATCCGGGCGGCCTTCTGCACCTCGCCTGGCACTACGCGATGGCCGGTGCGGACACCCTGGCCGCGAGTACGCTCGCCGGCGTGCCGATCGACAGTGCGCTCCTCGCCAACGATCGGCACCTGCCGTTGCTGGTCGAGATCGCGGCCGACAGCGCGAGCGCCTTCACCACGCTCTCGGAAGAGCTCGCGGCATCGCCCGGTCGGCTCGACGTGCTCGCCGAGCTGGCCCGGCTGCACGCGCTCGCGGAACGGCCCGATACCGCCCGCGCCCTGCTCGCGAGCATGCAGGCGCCGCGGGATTCCGTCTGGGTCTCCCCCTACGCGCTCGCGCTCGTCCATGCGGCACTCGGGGAGCGCCGGGCCGCGTTTGCCGAGCTGGAGCGGGCGCTGGACCAGCACGACCCCGCGGTGATCGCGCTGCTGCTCGATCCACGGCTCGCTGGACTTCGGCGGGACCGCCGCTTCGCGGGGCTGGTGCGCCGTCTACCGGCAGAGTAGAATCCCGCGACCTCGACACACCCCGGCTCCCACGCCCCGGCCCATGACATCCACGCGGCACTTCCTCACGATTCCCGACTTCACCCGGCCCGAGCTTCTCGCCCTTTTCGATCTGGCCGCCCGGATGAAGCGGCCAGGCTACACCGACACGCCGCTCGCCGGCCGGACGCTCGGCCTCATCTTCGCCAAGAGCTCCACCCGTACGCGAGTCTCCTTCGAAGTGGGCGCGTACCAGCTTGGTGGACACGCCCTCTTCCTTTCATCCCGCGACATCCAGCTCGGGCGAGGCGAGCCGATCCGCGACACCGCGCGGGTGCTGTCCCGCTATCTCGACGGCATCATGATCCGCACCTTCGACCATGCCGACGTCGAGGAGCTGGCGAGCTACGCCTCGATCCCGGTCATCAATGGCCTCACCGATCTGCTGCACCCCTGCCAGGTGCTCGCCGATCTGCTCACGGTCCGGGAGAGCCTCGGCACATGGGACGGCAAGGTCGTGGCCTGGGTGGGCGACGGGAACAACATGGCCAATAGCTGGATCAACGCGGCGGGGAGCCTGGGCTTCGAGCTGCGCCTGGCCTGCCCCGACGGATACGGACCTGACGCCCGGATCCTGGCGCGGAATCAGGCGAAGACCAGAATCACGCTCACCACCGACCCCTGCGAGGCGGCGCGGGGCGCCCAGGTGGTCACCACGGACGTGTGGGCCTCCATGGGGCAGGAGCAGGAGCAGGAGGTGCGAGCGCGCGCGTTCCAGGGCTACATCGTGGATGCGGCACTCATGCGCCTCGCCGATCCGTCGGCCATCTTCCTGCACTGCCTCCCCGCGCACCGCGGCGAGGAGGTCTCCGAGGAAGTGTTCGAGGGCCCGCGGTCCCGCGTATGGGACGAGGCGGAGAACCGGCTGCACGTGCAGAAGGCGCTGATGGCGACGCTGATGGGCGGCTGGCAGTGATGAAGGCCACGCCGCTCCACGCCCGGCATCTCGCGCTGGGCGCGAAGATGGTGCCGTTCGCCGGCTGGGAGATGCCGGTGCAGTATCCCTCCGGAATCCTGGCCGAGCATCGGGCGGTGCGGACGGGCGTCGGCGTCTTCGACGTCTCGCACATGGGCGAGTTCGAGGTCACGGGTCCCGACCGCAACGCCTTCGTCAACCGGATCACCAGCAACGACGTGTCGGCCCTCGAGCCGGGCGGCGTGCAGTACTCGGCGCTGCTCACCCCCGAGGGCACGTTCATCGACGACTGTACGGTCTATCGGTTCGACGACAAGCTGATGATCGTGGTCAACGCCTCGAACACCGCCCGCGCCTGGGAGCACATCGTGGCCCAGAAGGGCGGCATCAACATCCGGCTGAAGGACATCTCGCCGGAAGTCGGGCTCCTGGCCGTGCAGGGGCCCGGGGCGGAGGCGCTGCTCCAGCCCCTGACCGACGTGCCCCTCGACACCATCCGCTACTATCACTTTCTGGTCGGGAAGGTCGCGGGCGCGCAGTGCTTCATCTCACGCACCGGCTACACCGGCGAGGATGGGTTCGAGCTCTATTGCCGCGAGCGCGATACGGTCGCCCTGTGGGACGCCATCACGACGTCCGGGGCGCAGCCGGTTGGTCTCGGCGCCCGCGATACGCTCCGGCTTGAAATGGGCTACGCCCTCTACGGGAACGACATCGATGACACTGTCACGCCGCTGGAGGCCGGCCTCGGCTGGATCGTGAAGCTGGACAAGGGCGCGCCGTTTACCGGTGACGCGGCGCTCCGCTCGCAGAAGCAGCGCGGGGTCACCCGCCGCCTCGTGGGGTTCCGGCTCGAGGGTCGCGGCTTCCCCCGCCGTGGCTATCGAGTGCATCACCAGGGCCGCGATGTGGACATCGTGCGAAGCGGCACCGTGAGCCCATCGCTCGGCGTCGGCATCGGCACCACCTATGTGCCCGTAGCCGCCGCCAGGCCCGGCACCCGCATCGATATCGAATGCCGCGGCGAGCGGCTGGCCGCGGAGGTGGCGAAGCTGCCGTTCTGGACCGGGGGGAGTCTCAAGAGGTAGTGGTGCGACTAGGGGTCCTTACCATCTCCGACGCCGGCAGCCGGGGCGAGCGGGCCGACTCTTCGGGGGACGCGATCGCCGCCTGGGCGGAGGCGCGCGGCTATGACCTGGCCGAACGGGCCATCGTGCCCGATGATACCGCGCGCATCGCGGGCGTCCTCGCCGCCTGGGCCGACGGGGACCTGGCCGATCTGGTGCTCACTACCGGCGGCACCGGTCTCACCTCCCGCGACGTGACGCCGGAGGCCACCCGGGCCGTGCTCGACAAGGAAGCGCCCGGCCTGGCCGAGGCGCTTCGGATGGCGGTCTATCCCCGCTTCCCGCGTGCCGCGCTCTCGCGCGGTCTCGCCGGCGTGCGTGGCCGCACCCTCATCGTGAACCTCCCGGGCAGCCCCGGTGGCGTGCGCGACGGGCTCGCCGTGCTCGAGGACCTGGTCGAGCACGCGGTGGAGCTGGTTCGAGGGGAGCGGACGGGGCATGGGAGGTCGTAAGTCGTAAGTCGCAAGTCGACGACTCACGACTCACGACTTGTTACTTTCCCCCCATGGCCGCGCGCATCCTCATCACCATGGACGATCTCTCGACCGCCGTGCCGCTCAACGCGGCGTTCGAGGCGGCCGGGTTCTCGACGGCCATGTTCTCCTCGCTGGACGATCCTCGCGGCACGGTCCGCCGTGAAAGCCCCGAGCTGGTGATTCTCACCGGGGCGGTTCACGAGCCGCACGCCCTTCAGCTCGCCGCGCTGGCTCGCGATAACGAGATCTCGACCCTCGCCCTGCTCGAGCCGACCGATTCCGAGCGCGCGGAACGCGTGGGCCGGCTGGGCGTGACCGAGACGATGATGAAGCCGGTGGCGCCCGACGACGCCGTGGCCACGGCGCGCCGGCTGATCGATCGGCGCGGGCTTCAGCAGCGCACCGGCATCATCGGTGAGAGCGCGCCCATCCAGGAGCTGCTGGTCAAGATCGAGCAGATGGCGCCGGTCTCGAGCACGGTGCTGATCCAGGGTGAGAGCGGCACGGGCAAGGAGCTGGTGGCCAAGGGCATCCACGACCTGTCGCCCCGGCGGGGCAAGCCGTTCGTCGCGGTCAACTGCGCGGCGCTGCCGGAGACGCTGCTCGAGAGCGAGCTGTTCGGCCACGAGAAGGGCTCGTTCACCGGCGCCGCCGAGCGGCGGCTGGGCCGCTTCGAGCTGGCGGACGAGGGCACCATCTTCCTGGACGAGATCGGCGAGATCCCGTCCTCCACGCAGGTCAAGCTGCTGCGGGTGCTGGAGAGCCGGACATTCTTTCGGGTCGGCGGTACGCAGCCCATCAAGGTGAACGTGCGGGTGCTCGCCGCCACCAACCGGTCGCTCCGCGACGCCGTGGCCCTCGGCGACTTCCGCGACGATCTGTACTACCGGCTCAACGTTCTCAACATCTATCTCCCGCCGCTGCGCGAGCGGCGGGAAGACATCCCGCTGCTGGTCCGCCGATTCATCCGCGAATTCGCGCGCGCGCACGACCGCACCTTCCGCGGCATCGCGCCGGAGGCCATGCAACGCCTGGTGACGGCGCCCTGGCCCGGCAACGTCCGCCAGCTCCGAAACCTGATCGAATCGATGGTGGTGCTGGCGCCAGGCGCGGAGATCCGGGCGGCCGATATCCCGGCGGACGTGCTGGACGGCCCGGGCACCCTGCTGCCGGTCCGGGTTCAGGTGCAGGGGCGGGACCCGGGGGGCCACGAGTTCGAGTTCATCCTCCGCAGCCTGCTGGAGCTCAAGCTGCAGGTCGAAGAGCTGCGACGGCGGCTGGACGAGCATCCGCAGCGGGTCCAGGTCATCGAGCTGGCCGACCATTCAACGGTGGCTGACGTCCTGCCGGACGGCGATGAGCGGGACGGGGCGCAGCCGGTGATCTACCGGCCGGGAATGACGATGGCAGAGGTGGAGCGGGCGGCCATCGACGCGGCACTCCGGGAGCATCGGGGGAACCGCCGCCGCGCGGCCGAAGTGCTGGGGATCGGCGAGCGGACGCTCTACCGCAAAATCAAAGCCTATCATCTGGAATGATTTAGCCCACCAGCGCCGATTTTGTCATGGCGCCTAAGTTCTACTGTATCATTGTTTTGCAGGTACTTAGCTCTTGACAGGTGTCAAGTCGCCCGTCAAATTGCCAAGGTCCCCCCAGACCTGACCGGGTCAGGCCATTTGAACTTCGTCATCGACGCCGAGCTTTGTGTCGCATGCCTCGCATGCGTCCGCGTCTGCCCGACCGACGCCATCGCGGTGGCGGGGGACGAGCCTTTGCTGTTGCAGGTGGTCGACGAGGCCTGTATCCGCTGCGGCCAGTGTCTCCCCGCTTGTCCCCACGGGGCGGTCAAGGTAAACGGCGAGATCGGTCGCGCCCTTGCGATTGCGGCGCAGGCCGACGGGGCCCTCATTCTGAGCCCCGAGTCTGTTACCCACTTCTATCCGGCCACTCCCGAGCAGTTGATCAACGCCTGCTACGAGGCGGGCTTTCGGGCCGTAACCCGGGGCGTCATCGGCGACGAACTCGTTGCCGCCGAATACCTTAAGCTGTGGGAAGAGGAGCCCTGGGGTACCCTGATCCGCTCGACCGACCCGGTCGTGGTGGAGACGGTCCGGGCTCAGTATCCCGAGCTGCTGCCATATCTGGCGCCGGTGACGCTGCCGGCGGTGGCGGAGGCCCGATACCTGCGAGCGCAGCACGGTCCGGGGCTCAAGATCGCGTACGCGGGCATCTGCCCGCCGGTCAACAGTCCCGATCTCGACGCGGCAATCACGTACGGCGATCTGGATCAGCTTTTCCGCATTCGCGGGGTGGACGTGCGCTCGCAGCCCACGTTCTTCCAGCGCGTGCCGGAGGAGCGGCGGCGGCACCTGAGCGCGGCGGGCGGACTGCCGCTGGCGCTCCTCGAGGAGGCTCGCCACTCGAGCCGGCGGTTCCGCAAGATCCGCGGCCTGGATGCGCTCCCGGCGGTAGCTCGGGCGGTGTCGGTGGATCGGCTGGATCTCGGGTTCGTCGACATCCTGAGCACCGAGGGCGCGCTTGACCATCCGCTGTCGGGCCCCCAGGAGGAGCTCTACTGGCGGCGGGAGCTGCTGGCAGCCACGGAGCCGCCACGCAGCCGGCAGCCGGTGGTGGACGGGGCGGTAGTCGCCAGCATTGGGGCCACGTTCGCCATCAAGCCGAGGCGGCTGGTGCCGGATCCGGAGGCGGTGGCCGCGATCCTGGAGCAGATCGGGCGGGGGCCGAACGGGCGTCCTTGGGACTGCCGGGCCTGCGGCTTCCACACCTGTCAGGCCTTTGCGGAGGCCGCCGCGCTGGGGCGGGCGTCGATGCGGCAGTGCACGCCTTATCAGGAGCGGCGCGCCGACGACGCCCAGCGCGCGGCGGCGGTGGACACGATGACGGGGCTTTCTACCTACCGGGTCCTGCGCGATCGGCTGGTGTTCGAGGTGGAGCGCGGAAAGCGGAGCAGCGAAGGGTTCGCGGTGCTGTTCCTCGATCTCGACCGATTCAAGGAAGTGAACGACCAGTTCGGCCACGAGGCGGGGAACGATATCCTGCGGGCCGTGGCGGGAGAGATCCGGAATGCGGTCCGTGCTTCGGACGTGGCGGCGCGCTACGGGGGCGACGAGTTCGTGGTGATCCTCACCCGCACCGATCTGCAGGGCGGCGCGCGGGTGGCGGAGGCGCTCCGGGCGGGGATCGAGGGCGTCGGGCGGCGGCTCGGGTATCCGGCCGGTCTCATCACGGTGAGCATCGGGCTCGCCGAGTTCGACCCGCGCCAGCCGTCCGAGGGCGACCTGCTGGTCTCCGCCGACCGGGCGCTCTACCGCGCCAAGGCCGCGGGGCGGAACGCCGTCGCATGAAACGGGGGAGCAGTGTGAGCATAGGCAACCCATCGCAGCACGTGCAAGGATACGCATCGTGACAGGATTCAGTCCAAGATCGTCGACCACTCCGGCCGCGCCGGGGCGACCTTCCGGTCCCAATGAAGGGGTGCCCGATCCCTGGGGCGTCCGGCGAGCGGAGAACCTGCTGACCAGCCTGGAAGGCATCCTGAGCGCGCGGGTCGTAACGACGCCGCTGGGCGAGGTCAGCGAGGTCCACATCCTCGCGCAGGCGGGGCTTCAGCCCAAGCAACTGGTGCGCAACATCGAGAGCGCGCTGCTGGCGCAGCTCGGCCTGAAGGTGGATCACCGGAAGATCAGCATCGCCCAGACCGCGGAGGTCCGGCCCATCGAGGCGCTGGAGCGTGAGTCGGTGCGCGACAAGGTGCTGCAGCGGACTGTGCTGTTCGAGAACCTGGCGGTGGCGCCGGGCCGTCGGCCGCACCGGATCTCGATCACGGTGACGCTCTCCTATCGCGGCCAGACCGAGTCGGCGGAGGAGGAGTCGAGCGACACGCCGCGGAGCCGGGTCGAGGCGGCAGCCAAGGCGGCGGTGACGGTGCTCGATCGGCTGCTGGCGGAGTCGTCGATTGCGCTCGAGGGCGCCAAAATCGTGGAAGGATTCGATCGCGAGTTCGCCTTCGTGGCCGTCCAGGGACTCGGCGGGCGGGAGATGACCCTGATGACGGGGACCTCGGAGATCAAGGAGAGCGGGGAGCGGGCAGCGGTGTTCGCGGTGCTGGATGCGACCAACCGCTGGACCGAGGCGCGCAGGCCGACCTAGGCCGCGGCGATCTCGGCGACAAGTGTACGTGGGGGCCGGGCTCGGGGCGCGGTCCCGTGGGATCATCAGAGACGCGAATGTCGTGGGCGCACCGTGGGTGCGCCCGTTGCATCAGGAGGGTAGTCGGGGGCGGGGGCGGTACGTGCGTGCACGCCAACCCACTCAGGAAAGGACACAAGGTACGGGGATCCCGGTCTTCGTGAGGTCAGTATAGCGGAGACTAGCGGACAATTGATCGAGCGGAGCGTCTGGTGGGCCATAGCGAGGCTTGCCACTTCCCGAGGGTTGTATTCTCGAAGGGGGGTGACGCTCATGTTGAAATCGAACCTGCTCGCATCGGTTGCCTACTTCCTGGCTGGTTTGTTCGGCAGGAGTGAGGGG
>JAICLE010000052.1 GCA_025927545.1 Gemmatimonadales bacterium | reverse complement strand
TGGTTGGTGCTCGACAGCTCCATCTTGGCCTTCTCGGCTCCTACCTTCAGGCTCTGGAGCGCCGTGGGATCCTTGGAGAGGTCGAATCCCTGATCCTTATTGAACTCGGCCACAAGCCAGTCGATAAGGCGCTGGTCGTAGTCGTCGCCGCCCAGGTGGGTGTCGCCGTTGGTGCTCTTCACCTCGAACACGCCTTCGGCCAGCTCGAGGACCGAGATGTCGTAGGTACCACCGCCAAGGTCGAAGACGGCGATCTTCTCTTCCTTCTTCTTGTCGAGCCCGTAGGCGAGGGCGGCCGCGGTGGGCTCGTTGATGATCCGCTGCACGTCGAGCCCGGCGATCTTGCCGGCGTCCTTGGTGGCCTGCCGCTGGGCGTCGTTGAAGTACGCGGGTACGGTGATCACGGCCTTCTCGACCGTCTGGCCGAGGTAGTCTTCGGCCGTCTGCTTCATCTTCTGCAGGATCATGGCGGAAATCTCGGGCGGCGTGTACCGCTTGCCGCCGATCTCGACCGCGGCGAGCCCGTTCTGGCCCTCTACCACGCGGTAGGGAACGCGCTTGGCCTCCTCGGAGATCTCGCTGAGCCGCCGGCCCATGAAGCGCTTGATCGAGAAGATGGTCTGCTTGGGGTTGGTGACGGCCTGGCGCTTGGCCACCTGGCCAACCAGCCGCTCACCGTCCTTCGTGAACGCGACGACGGACGGGGTGGTTCGTCCGCCTTCGGCGTTGGGGATGACGACGGGGTCGCCGCCCTCCATCACGGCCACGACCGAGTTGGTCGTGCCGAGGTCGATACCGATAATCTTCGAAGCCATGTCGACTCCAGTTGAGAAACAGGGGGGCTCGAGCCGGACGCACCGGGCTGCCGGACGAGACTGACGGCCAGGCGTGGGAGCAAGCGGCATACCCGCGAAAGCTGCCAAAATGGCCGGAACGAGCGCCCGTGACACGGGTCACGACGGCTGAACGGCAGACGGACTATGATCGCAGGGTCGGTGAGCGGAACTCAGGGGCTAACCCGAGGAGGCGACAATGCTGTGGACCATCTTCGTGATCCTGCTGGTGCTGTGGCTGCTTGGGGTGGTTACGTCGTACACGTTGGGCGGATTCATTCACGTTTTGCTCATCGTGGCGATCGTGATCGCGATCCTGCAGCTCCTGCAGGGGCGCCGAGCACTCTAGCCTGATCGGGGTGCAGCGGCAGCGGGCGGAGGATCGGGAGGCCGGCGGCCACCGGGTCCTCCGCCCGCTTCTATATTATTGATCCCATGTTTCCCTACCGGGACGACAATCCGACGCTTTCGACCCCGATCATCACGATTTTCCTGATCGGGGCCAACGTCGCTGTGTGGGTGCTGATCCAGGGCATGGGCTCGGATCCGCGCCTGGCGCAGTCGATTTGCGAGCTGGGCCTGATCCCGGCCGAATTTCTGGGACGGGTGCTCCCGGGGACGTCGGTGCCGCTCAGCCCGACCGCCACCTGCGTGCTGGGGGTAGAGCGCCACTGGTACACGCCGCTCACCTCGATGTTCCTGCACGGCGGCTGGTTCCACCTGATCGGCAACATGTGGTTCCTCTGGCTCTTCGGCAACAATGTCGAAGACTCGATGGGCCGCGGGCGGTATCTGGGCTTCTACCTGCTCTGCGGGGTGGCCGCGGCTGCCACGCAGACGTTCGTCAGTCCGGCCAGCATCGTCCCCATGGTCGGTGCGTCGGGTGCGATCAGCGGCGTGATGGGGGCGTACGTCGTTCTCTATCCCCGCGTGCGCGTGCACATGCTGGTCATTCTGTTCGTCTTCATCACCCGGATCGCGGTGCCCGCGTACCTGATGCTGGGGTACTGGTTCCTGCTGCAGCTCTTCGGCGGGAGCATGGCCCAGGGCGAAGGCGGCGTGGCGTTCTGGGCGCACGTCGGCGGCTTCGTCGCGGGCGCGCTGCTCATCTCCATATTCAAGGACCGCGATCTCGTCCGGAAGCACCGCGCGCTGGCCCAGTATGCCTGACGCGGGCTTGCCCCCCTGGCTCACGGCCCACGCCGGGTGCCACGGACTGGGGTCGTTCGTCGATCACACGCTGCTCAAGCCCGAGGCCACCCGCGCAGAGATCGAGGTACTGTGTGACGAGGCACGCCGCTACGGCGTCAAGGCGGTCTGTGTCAACGGCGCCTGGACCGCGTTCTGTGCGGAGCAGCTCGCGGGCAGCCCGGTTCGCGTGGCGACCGTCGTGGCCTTCCCGCTCGGCGCCTCCGCTGCCGCGGCCAAGGCCTGCGAGACCCACCGCGCCGTAGCGGACGGTGCGTCGGAGATCGACATGGTCATCGCGCTGGGGCACCTCAGGGGCGGAGACTGGCGCCACGTGGAGGGAGACATCGGGGCGGTGGTCGGCGCCGCCGGCGCGGCACCGGTCAAGGTCATCCTGGAGACGGCCGCGCTCGAGCCGCGCGAGATCACGGCGGCGTGCGAGGCAGCCGTGGCCGCGGGCGCCACCTTCGTGAAGACCTCGACCGGCTTTCACCCCGCCGGCGGCGCGACGGCGGCCGCTGTGGCGCTTATGCGCCGGGCTGTCGGGCCCGGGTTCGGGGTGAAGGCTTCGGGAGGGATTCGCACAAAGGAGGCGGCCCTCGATATGCTGGCGGCGGGGGCCGACCGCATCGGCACCTCGGCTACGGCGGCGATGGCCGAGTGGCTGGGGCCTTCGGCGCCGACGATCGAGGAGCTCCTGCGATAGCGGCTGCCAGGGGCACGATTTCCACTTTCCGCTTCAGCAGCTTTGCCAGCACATCCGCCTTCCGGGCGGCGCCCCATCGCTCGAGGTCGAGGTCGGCCCCGGCGAGACGCGGCGCGACCCGGACCACGAGCGCGTCGCGCGTAAGCGAGATGGCGACGGTTGCGACGGCGGCGGTATGGCCCCGGTCCAGGCCGTCCGCCACGCGGAGGAGCCCGCTCAGCCGGCGCACCACCGCCCGATCCGCCGACGGGAGCGCCGCGAGCTGCGGGTGCTTCTTCCTGGGGCCGGCCCGCCGGTGGTAGCGGCTGATGAGCGCCACGAGCGTCCGTTCCCGCGGCGCCAGGCCGAGACGTTCCGCGTGGGTGATGAGTTGGAAGCTGTGCTTGTGATGCTTCCGGTAGCTCACCAACTGTCCCACGTCGTGCAGCAGGCCGGCCGCCTCCAGCAGCAGCCGCTCCTCGGGTGCGCAGCCCAGCTCGTCCCTGAGCTGGTCGAAGAGCTGCAGCGCGAGATCGCGGACCTGCTCGACGTGCCGCCGGTCACTCTGGCAGCGCTCGGCGAACTCGCGGAACAGCCGGAGCGGATCGGGCGCGCCGAGCGCCTTCGCGCCCGCCATCTCCAGCAGCAGCCCCTCGCGCAGACCGAACGCGCTCACCGTCAGCGTGCGCGCGCGCACCCGCTCGAGCAGCTCCGCCGTCACCGCCAGTCCGGCAAGTATGATGTCGGCCCGCTCGGGGGCGAGGCCGGGCACCTGCCGCCGCTGGCCCGGAGTGCGGCCCGCCAGCCACTCGAGCAGCCGCTCGAGCTCCGCGGCGGTCACCGCCACGCCGTGCACCGCGTCTCCCGCGGGAAGCCCGCGGCGTACCTGCACCATGCGCGCGAGGCTGGTGAACGTGCCACCGGAGCCGATGACCGTCGCGGCCGCCCAGGCGCGACGCGGGATCCGCCGCGTGAGCTGCCGCCGGACGTGGGCGCGGAGCCGGGCGAGCTCCCGATGCGGGGACCGGCGGCCGGGCAGGTAGAGCTCCGTCAGGCGGACGGCGCCGAGGGGGAGGGAGGCGGTGAGCTCGACCAGTCCCTCGACAGCGCCGATCAGCTCGAGGCTCCCGCCGCCGATGTCGGCGACGAGCGTCCGCTCCCCGGTCATGGGGAAATGGTGCGCGACGGAGCGGTAGGAGAGCGCCGCCTCGGTTTCGGCATCGATCACGCGGAGCGGGATCTCGAGCTCGCGCCGCACCCGGCGGACGAACGTGCCGCCGTTCGCGGCCTCGCGGACCGCGGCGGTGGCCACGGCGGCGATGCGGGTGACGCCGCGCCGCTGGCACACCTCACGCATCCGGGCCAGCGCCACCATGGCCCGCTCGATCGCGGCCTCATCGAGCCGACCGCTGGCAGCGAGCCCCGCCGCCAGCCGGGGCTGCTCCTTCATCTCGTCGACGATCGAGAGGCCCGACGCGGGGTCGTACTCCGCCACCAGGAGGCGGAGGGAGTTTGAGCCGACGTCGATGGCGGCGACGCGGTCTCGGGCGGCGATCACGTGCCGGTGCCGACCCGGGCCTCGCCGCGATCTTCGGCGTGGTGCTTGATCGACTTGCCTTCCACCAGAAAGACCACGTCCTCGCCGATGTTGGTGGCCAGGTCGGCCACGCGCTCCAGGTTCCGGCTCACGAGGAAGAGCTCCATGCCGGCGCCGATCATGTGTGGGTCCTCCATCATGTGGGTGAGCAGGATGCGGAACACCGACCCGTGCAGCGCATCCACCTTGTCGTCCCGCAGGCAGACGTCGCGGCCCGCGACGGGGTCGCCGCGGATGAACGCCTCGAGCGCGTCCGACAGCATCTCGCGCGCCAGCCGGGCCATCTCGACCAGCTCGGGCTCCGGCGCGATTGGCCGTGCCCGCAGCAGCCGCTCGGCGCTCTGGGCGATGTTGACCGCGTGGTCGCCCACCCGCTCGAGGTCGCTGGCAATCCTGAGTGCCGAGGTGAGCATCCGGAGGTCGCGCGCCATCGGCTGCTGCAGCGCGAGGAGGCTGATGCACTGCTCCTCGATCTCGACCTCCATCCCGTCGATGATCCGGTCGCCCGCGATGACCTGCCGGGCCTTCTCGGCGTCCCGTCCGAGCAGGGCCTCCACGGCCAATCCGAGCGCCGCCTCCGCCTCGCCGGACATCGTGAGCAGGCGGACCTTGACGTGGCTCAGCTCGTCATGAAAATGGCGGTGGACGTCGCGGCTCATCCGAACCTCCCCGTGATATAGGCTTCGGTGCGTTCGTGGGCCGGACTGGTGAAGACCCGCTCGGTCTCGCCGAGCTCGACCAGCTCGCCGCGGTCGAAGAAGCCGGTGAAGTCCGAGACCCGCGCCGCCTGCTGCATGTTATGCGTGACGATGACGATCGTGTAGTCCCGCTTCAGCTCGACGATCAGCTCCTCGACCCGTTGCGTCGCGACCGGATCGAGCGCGGAGCAGGGCTCGTCCATCAGCAGCACCTCGGGCCGGTTGGCGAGCGCCCGCGCGATGCAGAGCCGCTGCTGCTGCCCGCCCGAGAGTGCGGTCCCCGGCTCGTCCAGACGGTCCTTCACCTCGTCCCACAGTACCGCCTGCCGGAGGCAGCGCTCGACCAGGTCGGGCAGGTCCCGCCGGGCCACCAGCAGGTTGAGCGAGGGGCCGTAGGCCACGTTGTCGAACACCGACTTCGGGAATGGGTTCGGGCGCTGGAAGACCATGCCCACCTGCTGGCGCAGCCGCACCAGGTCCGTGCTCGGCGAAAAGACCGAGGTGCCCTCGACCATGATGTCGCCCTCGTGCCGGATGCCCGGGATGAGGTCGTTGAGCCGGTTGATCGAGCGCAGGAACGTGGACTTCCCGCACCCGGACGGGCCGATGATGGCGGTGACCGACTTCCGCTCGATGCCGAAGCTGAGTCGCCGGAGAACCCGCCGGCTGCCGTAGGCGAAGCTGAAGTCGCGCACGTCCACTGCCGGGGCGCCGCGCTGGCCGGGCGTGCGGGCCGGCGGCCGCGGAGTGAGGCTGGCCCGCGGCGTGGCGATGAAGCCGGGGTGCGCGCGCGGCGTGGCGCTGGTGGTCATCCGAACCTCCCCGTGATGTAGGCCTCGGTCTGCTCGTCCCGCGGCGTGGTGAAGATCTGCCGGGTCGGGCCGGTCTCGACCATCGTACCCAGGTAGAAGAAGCTGGTCGTGTCCGACACCCGGGCGGCCTGCTGCAGGTTGTGGGTCACGATGATGATCGTGAACGCGCGCTTGAGCTCGAAGAGGAGCTCCTCGATGCGCTGGGTGGCCTGCGGGTCGAGCGAGGCGGTCGGCTCGTCGAGCAGCACGACTTCGGGCGACGGCGCGATGGTCCGGGCCAGGCAGAGCCGCTGCTGCTGGCCGCCGGAGAGCGCCAGGGCGCTGGCGTGCAGGCGGTCCTTCACCTCGTCCCACAGCGCTGCCTGGCGCAGCGATCGCTCGACGATGCCGTCCAGGTCCGCGCGGGAGAGCCGGCCGTGCACGCGGAGCCCCGCCGCCACGTTGTCGTAGACCGACATCGTAGGGAAGGGCGTCGGGCGCTGGAACACCATGCCGACCCGGCGACGGAGCTGCATCGCGTTCACCCGCGGCGCATAGATGTCCCGGCCGTCGAGCAAGACGCGGCCGGTAATCCGGCCACCCTCGGAGAGCTCGTGCATCCGGTTGAGGCTGCGGAGAAAAGTGGATTTACCGCACCCCGAGGGTCCGATGAGCGCGTGCACCCGGTTGGGCACGAAGCCGAGCGACACGCTCTTCACCGCGGCGAAGGCGCCGTACATGGCGGTGAGCTCGTCGGTCTCCACGTGGAATGCGGACGGACCGCCGGCAGGCGTGGGGTCCGGGCGTCCCGGCGCCGCGGTCGCCGCCTTCAGCGCGGGCTCAGCCATTGAGCTCGAACCTCCGGCGGGTGGCCAGTCGTGCGCCGAGGCTCAACACGAACACGACGAGGATCAGCACCAGCGCCGCGGCCCATGCGTAGCGGTGCCACTCCTCGTACGGGCCGGTGGCGTAGGTGAACACGGTGAGCGGCAGCGCCGCCATCGGCTGGTTCAGGTCGAAGCTCAGGTACTGGCTGCCCAGCGCGGTGAACAGCAGCGGCGCTGTCTCCCCGGCGACGCGGGCGACCGCGAGAAGGCTGCCGGTGACGATGCCGGGCAGGGTCGTCCGCACCACGATGCCGAGGCTGGCGCGCCAGCGCGGGTACCCGAGCGCGAGCGCGGCCTCGCGGAGGGAGTTGGGCACGAGCTTGATCATCTCCTCCGTGGTGCGGAGCACCATCGGGATCGTGAGCATGGCCAGCGCCGCGCTCCCAGCGAGTGCCGAAAAGTGCCTCTGGGTCGCCACGATCCACGCCCAGGCAAAGACGCCGACCACGATCGAGGGCGTGCCGTTGAGCACGTCGGCCACGAACCGGGTAATCGCGGTGAGCCGGCTGGCCGGATACTCGGCGCAGTAGATCCCGGCCGCGATTCCGAGGGGCAAGCCGATCAGGCTCGCGGTGCCGACGATGAGCAGGGTGCCGACGATGGCGTGGGCCACGCCGCCGCCGCTCTCCCCGGCGGGGGCCGGCGTCCGGGTGAAGAACTCGAGCGAGAGGCTGCCGGCGCCCTTGAGCACCAGGTCGAGCAGGATGAAGACCAGCGGCAGCAGCGCCACGAGCACGGCGCCGATCATCAGCCCGACCATCAGGTTGCTGAACCCGCGGCGGAGGAGGTTGCTATTCACAGTGCCTTCCCCCCGGCGGCGGAGCCTCGCGACACGCGCCAGATGAGGAGCCGCGCGCCCGCGTTGACCAGCACCGTCACCACGAACAGCAGGAAGGCGACGTAGGCCAGCGCCGACAGATGCATGTCGCCGACGGCCTCGGAGAATTCGTTCGCGATCGCCGCGGACATCGTGTAGCCTGGCGCGAAGAGGGACGCGGCGATTTCGTGCCGGTTGCCGATCAGCATGGTGACCGCCATCGTCTCGCCGAGCGCGCGGCCCAGCCCGAGAATGACGGCGCCGATGATGCCCGAGCGGGCGTACGGCACGACCGTCGTGACGACCGTCTCCCACCGGGTGGCGCCGAGCGCCAGCGCCGCCTCGCGCTGGGTGTCGGGGACGGCCAGCAGCACTTCGCGCGAGACGGACATGATGTAGGGCATCACCATGATGGCGAGGATGATGCCGGCCGCGAGCATGGAGGGACCGTAGATCGGACCCTGGAAGAGCGGCAGGAAGCCGAGCGTGTCGCGGAGCAGGGGGAAGACGCTGGTCCGGAGGATTGGGATGAGGACGAAGATCCCCCAGAGCCCGTAGACGACGCTCGGGATGGCGGCCAGGAGGCCGATGAGGAACGCGACCGGCTCGCGGATGACCTTCGGCGCGAACTCGGTGAGATAGATGGCGACGCCGAGCGACAGCGGCACCGCGATGACCAGGGCGACGAGTGAGGAGAGCAGGGTCCCGAAGATGAGCGGGAGGGCCCCGAACTGCTCGGCCACCGGGTCCCAGGTGCTGCTGGTAACGAAGCCGAGGCCGAACTTCCCGATGGCGAGCCGGGCGCCGGTCCACAACTCCAAGACGAGGAAGCCGAGCAGCACCGGAATGGTGACGGCGCCCAGCGTCAGCACCGTCTGGAAGATCCGGTCGCCGCCGCTGCCGCGCTCGAGCAAGGGTGTACCCGAGCCGGCCGCGGTCGGCGTGACAGCGCGCTCGGGCAGGGCAGTCATGCCGGGAGTCTACCCCGCGCCGGCCGGGAGGCTGTCACGACCGTGTAACGGAACGGTCACGAGGCCCGGAGCCTGGCCTGGATCAGCTCGATCACCCGGACCGGTAATGGAGCGTAGTGCAGCTCCGCTGCCATGCGCTGTGCGGAGGGCTCGAGCATCCACGCGAGGAAGGCGCGGAGGGCCTGTGCCTTGGGCCCTTGCGGATGCTGCCGGTGGACCAGGAGCCAGGTGAAGGAGGAGATCGGATAAGCCCCGGTGCCCTCCGCATTGGTGATCGACACGCGGAAATCGGTGTCGGCGCCGAACTGCGCGCCCTCCGCCGCGGCACTCACCGACTTGAGCGTCGGCGCGACGAACTGTCCCGCCGGGTTCCGGATCTCGGCCGCCGGTAGCCCGTTCGAGATCGCGTAGATCAGCTCGACGTAGCCGATGGCGCCCTCGGACTGCTTCACCTGCTGGGTCATGCCCTCGTTGCCCTTGCCGCCCAGGCCGACCGGCCATTCGACCGAAGTGGCGTGCCCCACCCGGGTCTTCCACTCGGGGGAGACCTTGGACAGGAAGTCGGTGAAGATATAGGTCGTGCCAGAGCCGTCGGAGCGGTGGACCACCAGGATGTCGGCGGCGGGGAGCGCGACTCCCGGATTGAGCGCGGCGATGCGCGGGTCGTTCCACCGGGTGAGCCGGCCGAGGAAGATGTCGGCCAGGGTCGGTCCGTCGAAGCGGAGCGCCTGTTTTCCCAGCTCCGGCAGGTTGTAGGTTGCCACGACCGCGCCCAGTACCGTGGGGACGTGGAGCACGTCGCCCCTGGCGGCCACGATCTGCTCATCGGTCATGGGACCATCGGTGGCGCCGAAGTCCACGGTCCCTTCGGTGAACTGGCGGATGCCCCCGCCGGAGCCGATTGACTGATAGTTGATGCGGACGCCCGTCTCCTTCGCGTACGCATCGAACCACTTCGAGTAGATCGGATTGGGGAACGTGGCGCCGGCGCCGGTGAGGGCGGTGCCTGGCTTCGAGGCGGTCGCCCCGTTCGCCGGGGGGGGCGGGTCGCCGCGGCCGCCCGCGGCGACGGTGGCGAGGGCGGCGAGGGCGGCGAGCAACGTGCGTCCCGGCATGGTGTGCTCCTCGACTGGTTGGGTTAGAAGTTCACCGTCAGCGCGCTGCGCACGCCGCTGATGCTGGGCACGTCGGTGCCCTGAAAACTCTGCCGCTCGTAGCCCACGCGGAGCTGGGCCTTGCTCGACAGGTAGAACCCGAGCACTGCGGTCAGGGTGGTCACCTTGTCGTCGTCTGCGTCAGTGTTCGGATCGGCCACGTCCAGGCGGAAGGCCGGCTCGATGGCATAGAGCCAGGAGGTCGGGCTCTTCAGCCGGTAGTTGTAGGCTGCGAGGCCCTGGATGCCCTGCATCGTGCGCTTGGCGCTGGTGGCGTCGTTGCCGTGGAGGTACTCGCCCAGGACGAAAAGCCCCTCGTCGCCCGGCTTGCCGTACTGGGCGTCGATGTCGAAGGCGTAGTCGGTGAACGCCGAGTCCGGCGCGCCGCCCCCGGTGACGATGCCGTCATGCGCGAACCACGAGGCGCCGACGTCGAGCTTCGGCGTCAGGGCCGCCGTAGCCCGGGCGCCGAAGCTCTTCTTGTCGTTCACGTCGTTGAGACTCTCCCCCTGGCCGTTGTACGCGCCGACCTTGAGGGTCACGAGCTGGAGATCGTTGAGCTTGTACTCGTAGCGGAGGCTGGCGCCGACGTCGTGCGACAGGAAGCCCGCGCCCGCGAACAGGTCGTTGGAGGCAAGGGGCCGCAAGCCCTGGCCGGCGCCGCGCTCGATGGACGGCAAGTTGGTGGACGACGTCAGCTCGTACCGGCTGTAGGGGCGCTTCTCCTGGCCGGCGCGCAGGAAGAAGGTGCCCGGCGCGCCTTCCTTCGCGAACCGCACGTCGATCCAGGCGTCACGCAGGCGGATGCCGCTGCGACCGGTGGTCCGGCAGGTGATGGCCGGCGTACCGCCACCGGCGGGCACCGCCGTCGAGGTGCAGGTGGTGGCCACGCCGGCGAGATTCCGGCCGCCCTCGAACGATGGCTGGATGTAGACCATGACGTTCTCCGAGATATTGCCCCGGACCTCGATGCGGGCGCGCCGGGTGAAGACGTTGCTCTCCGGCCCGACGCTCGCCGCGTAGTCCTCGTTTCCGAACCAGTAGAACTGCTCCTGCAGACGCCCGGTCACCTTGACGTTCGGGTAGGTGGTCTGGGCCCCTGCGGTGCCGAAGCCGGCCACCGCGGCGAAGGTCGTCAGTCCCAGGCAGCTCCGAGCCAGCGATCGCATGCGCTTCCTTTCGGTCGTGTGCGTTGCATTCCGTCAGCAGGCGAACGAAGGGAAGAACGCGGCGGCCGGTCACGGACAGCCCCCGCGAGCGTAACGAACTGGTAAAGCGCTGATGGTGAGGTGTCCGGCGGGTATGGCGAAGATGGGAGAGCGGTGCGCGGAGATGAAATCAAATCGGCGGGTCGGGGAAGACGCAGGTGATGGTCGTGCCGCTGCCCCACTCGCTCTCGGCGCTCACCCGGCCGCCGTGGGCCTCGACGAGATGCTTCACGATGGCGAGGCCCAGGCCGGTGCCACCCTCCGCGCGGGAGCGCGACGGATCGGACCGGTAGAACCGCTCGAAGATGCGGGGCAGGTGCTCCCGCGTAATCCCGGTGCCGCTGTCCCGGACGCTCACGGCCACGCCGCCCTCGACCCGGCGCGTCAGGCAGGTGATCCGGCCCCCCGCGGGCGTGTAGCGAAGGGAGTTGTCCATCAGGTTGGTGAGCACCTGGCGCACCGCGTCCGGGTCGGCCTCGATGGTCCCGGCTCCGGGCTCCACGTCCAACACGAGGGAGACCTCATGCGCGTCGGCGCTTCTGGCCAGCGCCGCCCACACTTCCTCGGCCGCCGAGGCGACGTCGACCTCGCTCGACGTGGGCTGCCAGCGGCCCGACTCGATGCGCGAGAGGTCGAGCAGATCGTCCACCAGGCGCTGCATCCGCCGGGCGTTGCCCAAGATGGTTTCGAGAAAGCGGCGTGACGTCTCCGCGCCGGTGGCGTCGCCCAGGAGGGTTTCCGCGTAGCCGGAGATCGACGTGAGCGGCGTCTTGAGCTCGTGGGAGACGTTAGCCACGAAGTCCCGCCGCACCGCTTCCAGCCGGCGGACGTCGGAGAGGTCGTGGAGCACCAGCACGGCACCGCCGGCGGGCAGCGGTCGGGCGTTCACCAGGAGCACGCGGCCGTCCAGCTCGAGCTGGCGGTCCTCCACCGACTGCCCGCGCAGGACGGCGTCGGTGATCTCGCGCGCGGCCTTGAGCCGGAAGAGCTCCGCCAGGCCGGGGAGCGGAGCGGACGCGCCGTAGCCGAGCAGCCGCCGAGCGGCGGCGTTGGCGGTGACGATGCGGCCTCGCCCGTCGGCCGCGATGACCCCCTCGACCATGGACTCGACCAGCGCCGCCGACTCGGCCTGCTCGCGCCGCAGCTCATCGAAGCGGTCGCCGAGCTGCTGGTGCATCTCCCGCAGCGCACGGACGAGGACCTCGATCTCGGGGACGCCCGAGCGGGGAAAGCGAGGCGCGTCGCCCGACGCGATGGCCCGCGCAGCCGCCGCGATCCCGGTGAGCGGCCGCGCAATCGAGCGCGCGGCGACGAGCGCGAGCACGGCGCCCACGAGCAACGCCACGAGCGCCGCGCCGGCAACCGCGCGCTGCGCCCGCCCCACAACGCCGTCCACCTGCGACAGGTCGGCCGCCACCCGCACGGCCCCCGGCCCGCCGGGCACCGCGACGTACATCAACAGCCGGCCGACCGTCTCGCTCCGGCGGGTCGCGACGCCGACCCCGCTGTCCAGCGCCGCACGCACCTCCGGGCGGCCGGCATGGCTCTTGAGCGGCGGCAGCGGACCGGGAGGGAAGTCGCTGTCGGCGCGCACCCCGCCGCTCCGGTCGACCAGCGTGATGCGGTGCCGGTTCTGGAGCGCCAGACGGTGCACCGCCGCGTCCCAGCCGAGTGAGTCCGCGGGCAGCGCGGCGCCGATCAGCCGCGCTTCGTTCTCGAGGCTGCGTGCGATGTCGCCCTCGAGATCACGCCTGAGGGAGCGCTCCGACCCCCAGAGGAGCACCGCTACGGCCACGATCAGAATGAGGACGGTCCCGAGCACCAGCCGCTTCGCGAAGCTCACCGGGCGCGGGTCCGATCGGTGCTCCGGAACCGGTACCCAAACCCCCGGACGGTCTCGATCAGCCGGCCCGCTTCGCCCAGTTTGGTGCGGAGCCGCTGGACGTGCATGTCCACCGTGCGGGTCTGGATGTCCGGCTGCGCGTCCCAGACGGTCTCGAGGAGCTGCGGGCGCGTCTGCACCCGGCCCCGGCGCTCGACCAGGGTGAGGAGGAGCTTGTATTCGGTGGCGGTGAGGCTGAGCTCGTTGCCCTTCACGCTCGCGCGGTGGGCCGAGCGGTCGATCGCGATCGGTCCGGCGGTCAGCGTCGAGCCCGCGGCCACGGGTGGCGCGGCCAGGCGACGGAGCAGGTTGCGGACCCGGAGCGCGAGCTCCTGTGGGGAGAATGGCTTGGTGAGATAGTCGTCGGCGCCGAGAGTGAGCCCGCGGATGCGGTCGGGCTCCTCCCGCCGAGCGGTCAGGAGGATGACGCCCACGTCGCGGGTCTCGTCCCGCTGGCGCAGCTCGGCCAGCACCTCGTGCCCGGAGAGGCCCGGGAGCATCAGGTCGAGGATGATCAGGTCGGGCCGCTCCTCGCGTGCGGCCGTGAGCGCGTCGGGCCCGTTGTGCGCGGTCGAGACGCGGAAGCCTGCCCTGGACAGATGGTAGGCGACGAGCGCCGTGATGTCGGGCTCGTCGTCCACGACGAGGATGCGGTGCGTCATGAGGGGACTCGCGTCCGGGGGTGGGAACGAATATACGGAAGGACGGAAGGCCGGAAGGCCGCACTCGAGCGAACAGCCGTGGGCCAGCACCGCCTTCCGTCCTTCCCTCCTTCCCGAAGATGACAGCACCCGCCCGAACCCCCATATTTCCCCCCGATGCTCCCCCTCCTCACCGCGCTCGTGCTTGCCGCCGCTCCGCTCCAGGATACGGCGCACGTGGTGCTCGTGGCCACCACTGACGTGGACGGGCATGCCACCGATTGGGACTACCTGGCCGACCGCCCGTTCGCCGGGGGGCTGGTCCGTGTGGCGACGGTGGTGGATTCGCTCCGGGCGCGGTACCCCGGGCAGGTGGTGGTGATGGATGCGGGAGACATGCTGCAGGGCGACGCGTTCGCCACCTACTTCGCCCGCGTCGCGCCCACCACGCCGCATCCGATCGTCGAGGCGATGAATCTGACGGGGTACGATGTGGCCACGCCGGGCGACCATGATTTCGACCGCGGGCTTTCGTTTCTCCGGCGCGCCGTGGCCGACGCGCGGTTTCCCTATGTAAGCGCCAATGTCTACGCCGCGTCCGGCGACTCGCTGCTGTTCGCGCTCTACCGCGTGGTGCGGCGCGGGGGCGTGCGGATCGGGATCACGGGCTTCACCACGCCGGGCACGATGGTCTGGGACGGGATTCAACTGGCCGGACACGCCCGCATCACGCGGATCCCGTCCGCGGCCGCGCCCATCTTCGCGGCGATGCGCCGAGACGCCGACCTCACCGTCGCGCTGGTGCACTCGGGGATGGATGGACGGGCGTCGTATGACACCACGGGCATCGGGGAGGAGCACGCGGCGGCCACGCTGGCCCGGCCGCCGGTGCGGCCCGACATCGTGGTGGTGGGGCACTCGCGGCGCGAGATGCGCGACTCGGTGATCGCCGGCGTCCACTTCGTCCAGCCACGGCCATCTGGTGCCAGCGTCGCGGTGGTGCACGTGGATCTCGCGCGCGACGACGGGCGCTGGCGGGTGCGCCGGATGCGCGCCGATCAGATCTCGACCAGGGAGATCGTTCCCGCGCCGCTGCTCGTCCGGCGGCTCGCGGCGGCGCGGGACTCCGTCCGCGACTGGGTACGCACGCCGGTCGGTCTGGCGCTCGCGCCGATGCGCGCTGCAGCGGTCCGCGCAGCGCCGGATCCCCTCGTCAACTTCATCAACGATGTGCAGCGCCGCCAAACCGGCGCCGACCTCTCGGCCACCGCGGTCTCCGACCTCCGCGCCGGGTTCGACGCGGACACGATCCGGGTGGCGCAGGTCCTCGCGCTCTACCCCTTCGACAACACGCTCCGCGCCGTCCGGCTGAGCGGTGCCCAGCTCAAGGCCTACCTGGAATGGAGCGCGCGCTCGTTCCAGGTGGACCCGGCCGGTCGCATCGGGCTCAACGATTCCGTGCCCGGATACGATGCCGACATCGTATCCGGCGCGCAGTACGACGTGGATCCCCGGCGGTCCGTGGGTGACCGGATCCAACGCCTCGCGGTCCGCGGCCGCCCGGTGCAGCCGGCCGACAGCTTCACCCTGGCGCTCGACAGCCGGCGGCAGACGGGTGCCGGCGGCTACGCGATGCTGCGCGGCGCGCCCGTGGTGTACGACAAGGGCGAGTCGATTCCCGAGCTCCTGCTCGAGGCGGTACGGAGCCGGAGTCCGATCGATCCGGCCCGCTTCGCCGGCGGCGAATGGCGGATCGTCCCCGAAGTCGCCGACCGGGCGGTGCGCAGCCTGTTCGGCCTTGCCGCACGGCCGCTCCCGCAGGGGGCGCGTGACACCGTCCTCCTCCGCGTCCTCACCACGGGCGACCTGCGGGGCGGCTTCGTGCCGGGCGCCGGACGACTCGCGGCCGCGCTCGACAGCCTGGGAGACGCTTGCGCCTGCGCCCAGCTCCGCCTGGACGCCGGCGACGCTACCGGAGGAACGCCGATCGGGAACGAAACGCGCGGCCGGGCGGGCATGGAGCTGCTGGGCCACCTGGGCTACGCCGCCGCCGCCCTCGGCGAGCACGACTTCGACTGGTCCGCCGACACGCTGCGCGAGCGCCTGAGCGCGGCGCCCTACTCGTTGCTGGCCGCCAACCTCGTCGACTCCGCCACTGGCCATCGACCTGACTGGGTCGTGCCCTGGCGCATGGTCGACGTGGGCGGGATGCCGGTCGCGGTGATCGGCTACGTCGCACCCGGGACGAAGCGCCTCCTCGACGCCGAGCGCACCCGCGGGCTTCGTTTCGGAGAGGGCGAGCTCGCGCTGCACGACGTACTGGGCCAGATCGCGGCGCGACGGCCGGCCTTCACGATCCTGCTCGCGGACGTGGGCGGAAGCTGTGAAGGCGTGGCCTGCACCGGCGAAGTCGTGCGGCTGGCGGAAGAGCTCGGAGGGCGGGGCGTGGGGCTCATCGTCGCGGGGAATGTACCTCAGGCCATGACCACCCGGGTGGCGGGGATCCCTATCCTCGGGAGCGGGAGCGGCGGCCGCGCGATCGGGGTGGCGGACCTCGTGAAGACGCCGGCCGGCGGCCTCGATCTCCGACTCGCCGTGGCGCCGGTCGACTCGACGCGGGCGGGAGGCAGCGCCGCGTTCCGCGCCGCGCTCGAGCGCTACGAGCGCAGGGACGACTCGCTGCTCACGCGCCCGCTCGCGCGGCTGAAGCAGCCGCTGGTGCGGGCGGGAAACCAGTTTCCGCTCGGCGCACTCCTCGCCGAGGCGCGGCGGAACGCGCTCCGGACCGACCTGGGGCTGATCCGCACCGGATCGATCCGGGCCGATCTCCCGGCGGGAACCGTGACCTACGCGGAGCTGTCGGCGGTCGAGCCGTCCCGGAGCAACCTGGTTCGGCTCTGGCTCACCGGGGCGCAGCTCACCTCGTTGCTCGAGGCGGTGCTGGCCGACCCGGCCGGACCGAGCGTACACCTGGCCGGCGCCCAGGTGCGCTACGACCCGCGCGCACGCGCCGGCCGCCGGGTTCGCGGGGTCGTGCTCCAGGGCGGCCGCAAGCTGCGCCGGGAGGCGGAGTACACGCTGGCTACCGACGAAGCCAGCGCCGCCGGCGCCGACGGGCTGGCGGCGCTCGCGAATCTGCGCTCCGAGCGCGTGGGGCTGCTCGACGTCGAGGCTGTGGCGGCTTACCTGCGCCGGCTGCCCCAGCCGGTGGAGGCGTCAGCTCCCGCCGGCTTTCGCTCGGCCCGACCGTGAGCGCGTCCATCTGCGTGTTCGTCAACGCCTCGCCGGTGGAAGTACCGCCCGGCACCGATGTCCGAGGAGCGATCCGCGCCCACGATCCCGCGCTCGAGCGGCGCGCGGCCGACGGCACCGCGCTGGTCACCGATGCACGCGGCATCGAGGTCTCGCTCGAGGCCCCGCTCGCGGCGGGCAGCATTCTGCGCGTCGTCGTGCGCGCCCGCCGAGGAGCCGAGGACGCCGATGCTGACACGTGAGCTGCTCGTCCGCCTGCCCAAGGCGGAGCTGCACGTGCACCTCGACAGCGCGCTCCGCCCGGAGACCATGGTCGAGCTGGCGCGGGCGGCGAAGTTCTCGCTGCCGACAACCGATCCCGACGCACTCCGCCGCTTCATGCGGGTGGACGACGCCGGAAGCCTCGAGGACTATCTCGCGCGGTTCGAGTACACGATCCCCCTGCTGCAGACGCCCGACGGGATCGAGCGCGTGGCCTACGAGATGGTGGAGGACGCGGCGCGCGACGGGCTCCGCTATCTCGAGGTGCGCTACTGCCCCCGGCTCAGCACCCGCGGCGGGCTCACGATGGCGGAAGCGCTCGAGGCCGAGCTCCGCGGCCTCGCGCGCGGCGAGCGGGACTTCGGGGTCATCACCCGGGTGATCAACTGCTCGCTCCGCCACTACGCGCCGGACGTGTCGCTGGAGATCGCGCGTCTGTCGGTCGCGTTTCGCGACCGCGGCGTCGTGGGGTTCGACCTCGCCGGGGGCGAGGCGGGTCGGCCGCCCGGCGTGCACGAGGCGGCGTTCGACGCCGCGGCCAACGGCTGCATCGGCATCACGATCCACGCAGGCGAGGCTGCCGGCGCGGCGTCGATCGCCGAGGCGGTGCACCGCTGCCACGCGGACCGCATCGGGCACGGCACCCGGCTGTACGAGGACCCGGTGCTGCGCGACTATATTCGCGACCGCCGGCTGCTCATCGAGACCAACATCACCAGCAACGTCCAGACGCGAGCCGTAGCCCGGGCCGAGGCGCACCCGGTGCGCGGGTACTTCGATGCCGGGCTGGCCGTGACGCTTTGCACCGATGGCTGGCTCATGGCCGGGGTCACGCTCTCCGACGAGTACTGGCTGGCTCACACCGCACTCGGCTTTACCCGCGGGGAGATCGACCGGATGATCCTCGACGGCTTCGCCAACGCGTTCCTGCCGTGGCCCGAGCGGCAGGCGCTGCTGGGGCGGGTACGGGAGGAGCTGGCGGAGTTGCGGTGAGCGCGACCGAGGGACCTTTGAGATGAGAATCAGTGCCTATTCGAGGAGCCGGCATGCTGATGCGCGATGGTCGGGCTCGCCGAGGTGCGCTGGGCGCCGGCCTTGGGGCGCTGTTGCTCGTGGCCGCGATCGCCGGCTCGTGGCTCATCCCCGGCCTCACGCGGCGCGGGCTCTCGGCGATGGAGCCGCCGCAGGCTGTCCAGGGGGACACCACCCGCCCGGCGGCCCGTCCGCCCGCGCCCACGATCCCCGGCATGGAGATCCCCGCGCCCGAAGCGAGCACCGGGCCCGCGTCCAGCTCCCCCTGGAGCCGCCTCACCGGCCTCGTGGGGCTCGCGCTCATCGTGGCGATCGGGGTGGCGCTCTCGCACAACCGGCGGGCCATCCGCTGGCGGGTGGTGGCGTGGGGGCTCGGGCTCCAGGTGCTGTTCGCCATCTTCGTGCTCCGCATCCCCGCGGGCCGGGCGCTCTTCCGCTGGCTCGGCGACTTCATCACGGCGATCCTCGGCTTCTCGTATGTCGGCTCGCAGTTCGTCTTCGGCGAGTTGGGGAAGCCGAACTCGAGCCTCGGCATCATCTTCGCATTCCAGCTCCTGCCGGCCATCATCTTCGTCAGCGCGCTGTTCGCGATCCTCTACTATCTGGGCGTCATGCAGTTCGTGGTCCGGGCCTTTGCCGTCGTGATGAGCCGGGTGATGGGAGTGAGCGGCGCGGAAAGCCTCAACGTCGCGGCCTCGATTTTCATGGGCCAGACCGAGGCCCCGCTCACCATCCGGCCCTTCCTGCCGCGGATGACGCGCTCGGAGCTCATGACGGTGATGACGTCGGGCATGGCGCACATCTCCGGGTCCATCATGGTGGCCTACATCGCCTTCGGCATCGAGGCGCGGCACCTCCTCACCGCCGTCATCATGACCGCGCCGGGCACCATCATGATGGCCAAGCTGTTCGAGCCCGAGACGGACGTGGCGGAAACCTACGGCACGGTCAAGCTGGACATGCCGCGGCAGGACGTGAACCTGCTCGACGCGGCCGCGCGCGGCACCGGCGAGGGCCTCAACCTGATGCTCAACGTGATTGCCATGCTGGTGTCGTTCGTGGCGCTCGTGGCGCTGCTCAACGGCGGCTTCGAGGCGGTGCACCGCTACGTTGGCTGGTTTCCCGCCAATCTGCAGACGGTGCTCGGCTGGGTGTTCCGGCCGATCGCCTGGGCGATGGGGGTGCCATGGCACGACAGCGGCACCGTCGGCAGCCTGCTCGGCACCCGGATGGTGCTGAACGAGTTCATCGCCTACGCCCAGCTCGGCCCGATGAAGGGCGTGCTCGATCCGCGCTCGTTCACCATCGCCTCCTTCGCGCTCGCGGGGTTTGCCAACTTCAGCTCGATCGGCATCCAGCTAGGCGGGATCGGCGCGCTGGCGCCGGAGCGGAAGCGCGATCTGGCGCGGCTCGGGTTCCGCGCCATGCTCGCGGGCACGCTGGCCAACTTTCTGTCGGCCACGATCGCGGGGATGCTGCTGTGAGCGCGGTGCGGCCAGCGCGAGCTATCCCACTGCCACCCCGAGCAATGCCACTGCCTCGCCGAGCGAGGTACCAGCCCGCCGCCGCTGCCAAGGCGCCCCCCAGGTGATCGGGCCCGCCGCTGCCGCCATCCGCGAACGGCTCGACGGCCGCACCCCCCACGTCGCCATCGTCCTCGGCTCCGGCCTCGGGCAGTTCGCCGAGCGCTTGGGCGACGCGGTCCGGATGCCATACGCCGACATCCCGGGGTTTCCGTCGCCCACCGTCGTCGGCCACAGCGGCGAGCTGGTGGCCGGAACGCTCGCCGGCCGGAGCGTGCTGGTGCAGAGCGGGCGGTTTCACATGTACGAGGGCCACCCGGCGGCACTCACCGCGCTGCCGGTGCGCGTGTTCGCGCGGCTCGGCATCCAGACGCTGGTGCTCACCAACGCCGCGGGGGGCATCCGGCGAGGCTTCGGCTCGGGCACGGTGATGCTGATCGCGGACCACATCAACTTGAGCTTTCGGAACCCGCTCTTCGGTCCCGTAATCGCGGGCGAGGAGCGCTTCCCCGACATGTCCGATCCGTACGATCCCGCCCTCCGCGCCCTCGCGCGCGACGTCGCGCGCCGGCTGCGGATTCCGCTGGCCGAGGGGGTCTACGCCGGGCTGCTGGGGCCGAGCTACGAGACGCCGGCGGAGATCCGGATGCTCGAGCGGCTGGGCGCCGACGCGGTGGGCATGTCCACGGTGCTGGAGGTGATCACCGCGCGCGCGGCCGGCATCCGCTGCCTGGGCTTCTCCGCGATTACCAATCCGGCCGCGGGCGTGACGCTGCAGAAGCTGCATCACCTCGAAGTGATGGAGACGGCTTACCGGATCGCGGGCGAGCTCGCGGGGCTCATCGAGGGGGTGGTGGCGGAGCTGTGACGGTATGGTCGAGCGGGCCGTGGCCGCCGCCAAGACCGGGTGCCCGGGCGATGGCGCGGTTCACGAAGTCGAGCCCGTCTGCTACCGCCGTCTCCAGCGGCCGGCCGAGTGCGAGTCCCGCCGCGATCGCCGCGGACAGGGTACAGCCGGTGCCATGCGTCGAGCCCGTGGGGATGCGCGTCCGGGTAAAGTGCCGGATGCCGTCGGGCGTTACGAGGACGTCGGTGAGCGTGTCGCCGCCCAGGTGCCCGCCCTTTACCAGCGCGGCGGCGGCGCCGAAGCGGACCAGCGTCTCCCCGGCGCGCTCCATGGTGGGAACGTCGTGCACCACCCGGCCGGTGAGCACCGCCGCCTCGTCGAGGTTCGGGGTCACCAGCGCGGCGAGCGGCACGAGACTTTCACGGATCACGTCCTCGGCCTCGGTCGTGAGCAGGCGCTGTCCCGAGCTTGCCACCATGACCGGGTCCACCACCAGCGGCTGCCAGCCGTTCTCGCGAATCGCCTTGGCCACGAGCCGCACCAGCGCCGCCTCGGCCAGCATCCCGGTCTTGAGTGCGTGGGGGGCGAGGTCCTCCGCGAGGGCGGTGAGCTGGGCCGCCACCATCGCCTCGGGTACCGTCTCCACCGCGCGGACGCCGCGGGTGTTCTGCGCGGTGAGCGCCACGATCACCGACGTGCCGTACACGCCGAACTGCTGGAATGTCTTGAGGTCGGCCTGGATGCCGGCCCCGCCGCCGGAATCGGAGCCGGCGATGGTGAGCGCGATCTTCATCCGGTGAGCACCTCCATGGGCGGCTCTCTCTTGACCACCATTCGCGATCTCCACCGCCGGCGCGGCCGGGAGCGCCGCGG
>JAICLE010000038.1 GCA_025927545.1 Gemmatimonadales bacterium | reverse complement strand
GGGCTTTGTGGTGGCGGGACTTCGACGCCGCTCCGGGGGGGGCGCGGGGGCCGACCCGGCGGGGCGGGTCGACGTCAGTGTGGTCCGGCGCGGCGCGCGGGATCTACTCACCCGTGCTTCGAACTCGGCCCGGCTAGATCCCTCGCTCCGCTCGGGATGACAGCACGGCTCGGGATGACAACGCGGCTCGGGATGACAGCTCCGCTCGGAGTAGCTTCCCTCCCGACGAGAAAGACAGCCCCAGATCACTCCCCCTTCCCCTCCTCCCGCTTCCGTCCCGCCGTCCGCGGCCTCCCCCGCAGCCGCCCGATGTTGATGAGGATCCCGGTCCCCAGCAGCGAGATCACCTGGCTCGAGCGCCCGTACGACATGAACGGCAGCGTCAGCCCCGTCGTCGGAATGAGCCCGAGTGACACCGCCATGTGCATGAACGCCGTGAGCCCGATCGTGGCCGTGAGCCCGACCGCGAGATACTGCCCGAACGGCTCCGCCGCGGTCCTCGCGATCCGGAAACCCAGCCAGCAGAACAGCGCGAACAGCAGCACCACGACCAGCACGCCGATGAACCCCCACTCTTCCCCGATCGTGCTGAACAGGAAATCGGAGTAGGCGTAGGGCAGATAGCCCAACTTCTGCTGTCCCTGGCCGAAGCCCGTGCCGAACAGGCCGCCCGAGCCGATCCCGACGAGCGACTGGTGGATCTGGAACCCCGCCTCCGTCGTGGCATCGCCGGGGTTGAGGAAGGTGAGCACGCGCGCCAGCCGGTACTGGGCGTCCCGGATCTGGTGGAACACCAGCATGACTCCGACGCCGCCGAGGAGGAAGAAGTGGCCGATCCTCGCGCCGGCCGTGAACAGCACGAGTCCGCCCAGGAGCGCCACCAGGGTCGCCATCGAGAGGTTGGGCTCGAGCAGGATCAGGACCGATACGAGTCCCAGGACGACGATGAAGGGGATCACGCCCTTCCTGAACTCGCG
This sequence comes from Gemmatimonadales bacterium, assembly GCA_025927545.1. Lineage (GTDB taxonomy): Bacteria > Gemmatimonadota > Gemmatimonadetes > Gemmatimonadales > GWC2-71-9 > CAVVWJ01. Next base: position 25,280 of record JAICLE010000038.1, on the reverse strand, counting down.
CACCTGCGCACCCTTCTTCGACGCCAGCATGGCGCACCACACCACCACGACCAGCCGGGCGAGCTCGGATGGCTGGAAGTTGATCGGGCCGAGATCCACCCAGCGGCGCGCGCCGTTGAGCACCGGCGAGATGTGGCGGGTGAACGGGAGCAGCGGGATCAGAAGGAGCCCGATGGTGACGAGCAGCAGCGGCCACGCCCACGTACGCCACCGGTAGTAGTCCTGCCGTGATGCCCAGAGCAGCAGCAGTCCGCCCAGGGCCGCACCCGTGAGCTGCCGCGCCGCGAATTCGAGCCCGACGTTCTGCCCCTTCACCATCACCAGACTTGCCGCGCCGTATGTCGCCGCCACCCCGAACGCCAGCAGGATGAGCGTCACGACGCCCAGGAGCCGCGTTTCCCACCGGAGCTCGCCGGGGTGGCGGACCGGACGTGACTCCGTCACAGGGCCTCGACCGCGGCGCGGAAGCGCGCCCCGCGCTCCTCGTAGTTGGTGAACATGTCGTAGCTCGAGCATGCGGGGGAGAGCAGCACCGCGTCGCCCGGCCTCGCCAGGCGCCGGGCCGTCGCGAGCACGTCGGCGAAATCCCCGGCGGGGACGACGGAAAGATCGCCGCCGAGGTCACGCACCACCTGAGGCCCCGCCTCGCCATAGGCCACGACGGCGCGGCACCGGCCGCGGAGCAACGCCGCCAGGCGGGTGTACGGCTCGCCCTTGTGCCGCCCGCCGAGGAGCAGGACGAACGGCCGGTCCACCGCGGCCACCGCCACTGCGGTCGAGGTCACGTTGGTGGACTTCGAGTCGTTGATCCAGAGCACGCCCGCCACTTCCCGGATCGGCTCGACCCGGTGCGGGATGGCCCGGAAGGTCCGGAGCCCCGCGGCCACGCGCCCCGGCTCGGCGCCGGCGCGTGTCGCCGCGAGCGCGGCGGCGAGCGCGTTGGCCACGTTGTGATCGCCCAGCAGCGGCAGCTCCGCCCGCGGCAGGAGCGGACGGCCGTCCAGCATGAGGCGGCCCGACTCGCGCTCGAGCCAGGCATCGGCCGGACGCTCGAGCGAAAACTGCAGGCGCGTGCCCGGTACCGGCGCCACCATCGCGCGCACCGCCGCGTCATCCGCGTTGGTGACCCACACCGAATCGGCGCCCGCATTCCGGAACAGCCGCGCCTTGTCGCCGTAGTACTCGTCGAGCGAGTGGTAGCGGTCCAGGTGGTTGGGCGCGAGGTTGGTCAGCAGCCCGATCGCCGGCCGGATGTGCGGCGCGTCGTGGAGCTGGAACGAGCTCAGCTCCAGCGCCAGCCAGTCCGGCGGGTCGGGCGCGAGCGCGACGTCGCACAGCGGCCGGCCGATGTTGCCGGCAGTTTCCGCCCGGAGGCCGGCCGATTCCATCACATGCGCCACGAGCGACGTCGTGGTGGTCTTCCCGTTCGTCCCCGTGATCCCGATGCAGCGCGTGGCGCCGAGCGCGAGAAACCCGATGTCCACTTCCGCGTAGATGTCCACGCCGGCCTGCCGGGCGGCCGCGAGCGGCGGCACGTCCGGCGGGACCCCGGGCGCCACCACCACCCCCGCCGCGCGGGCGATCCGCTCGAGATCGTGCCCGCCGAGCTGCACGGCGGCGCCGATGGCCTGCAGCTCGGCGGCCCACGCCGCGTACGCCGGCCCTGCCGCGCTGTCGGAGGCATACACCGGAAGACCCTCGCGCCGGAGGAGCCGGCTGGCAGCCGTCCCGCTCTTTCCCAGGCCCACGACCGCGACCTCCCGGCCGCTGCGGCGCCAGCGCTCGAACAGCTCGATCGGCACGCTCAGCGCACCTTGAGCGTCGAGAGCGCGACCAGCGCGCACAGGAGCCCGAGAATGTAGAACCGGGTGACCACGGTGGTCTCCATCCAGCCCAGCTTCTCGAAGTGGTGATGCAGCGGCGCCATCCGGAACACCCGGTGGCCGTCGGCGTACTCGCGCCCGCGGGTCCGCTTGAACCACTTGTAGACGCCGGTCTGCAGGATGACGCTCACTGCCTCCGCCGCGAAGACGCCGCCGATCAGCAGCAGCAGAAATTCCGCCTTGAGCAGGATCGCCACCGTGCCCAGCGCGCCCCCGATCGCGAGACTGCCCGTGTCGCCCATGAACACCTGCGCCGGGTGCGCGTTGAACCAGAGAAACCCGATCGAGGCGCCCATCAGCGCCGCGCAGAACACGGCGAGCTCGCCCGCGCCCGGCAGGTAGAAGAGGTTGAGATACGAGGTGACGTCCACCCGGCCGAACAGGTAGGCGAACACGGCAAAGGCCGCCGCCGCGATCCCCGCGAGCCCCGTGGCCAGGCCGTCCAGCCCGTCCGTCAGGTTGACGGCGTTGCTGCTCCCGGTGATTACCGTCGTGACGAATACCACGTACAGCCAGGGTGCGAAGTTGACCGCGAGGTACTTGAAGAACGGCAGCGACGTGGCCGTGGCGGGGATCGTGTCGCGCGGCACCACCGGGAAGTACACCAGGAACAGGCCCAGCAGCAGCCCGAAGCTCACCTGGCCCGCCAGCTTCCACCGCGCGACCAGCCCGCGCGACTTCCCCTGCACGATCTTGAGATAGTCGTCCAGAAAGCCGATGCATCCCATCCAGAGGATCGCGAGCATCGCCACCACGACGAACCGGTTGGTGAGCGGCGCCCACAGCAGCGTGGGCACCACGGTGGACATGATGATGATGAGGCCGCCCATGGTCGGGGTGCCGCGCTTGCTCTGGTGGCTCGCCGGCCCCTCCGCCCGGATGATCTGCCCCACCTTCCGCGCGCGGAGCCGCGCGATGACGGGCGGCCCCACCAGAAACGCGAGCAGCAGCGCCGTCACCGTGGCGCCGGCCGCCCGAAAGCTGATGTAGTTGAAGAGATTGAAGATGATGTACGTCTTGCCGAGCGGCGCGAGCCAGTGATAGAACATCGAGCCTCAGCGTGGGGGGATCGCGCGGGTCGTGAGCGCCGGAAGTATACGTTCGAGCGCCACCCCGCGGGATGCCTTCAGCACGACGAGCTCCCCGCCCTCGAGCCGCGGGGCCACGAGCGGCCCGAGCGCGAGCGGATCCGGCGCCGTGATCAGCCGCTCGCCCAGCCGCGCGGCGTACGGCGCGAGCGCGGGCACGAACTCGCCCACCGCGGCGAGGAGGTCCGGCTCGAGCGCCACCAGTTCCGCGGCGACCTCCGCGTGCAGCGCTGGCGAGTCGGGGCCGAGCTCCCGCATCGTCCCGGCGATGAACACCAGCCCCCGCCCGGCGCGCAGGGCTCGCGCGGTGGCGATCACCGCGCGGAAGCTCTGCGGGTTGGCGTTGTAGCAGTCGTTGAGAATCGTGAGGCCGCCCTGCTCCAGCAGGTCGCCCCGGCCGGTGGGAAGCGCGAACCGCTCCAGCGCCTGGCCCGCCGCCGCGCGGTCGAGATCGAGCGCCTCGACCACCGCCCATACCCGTGCCGCGTTGTCCGCCTGGTGCAGGCCGCGCGCGGCGAGCGTGAACGTGACGCTGCCGAAGGTGAGCACCGACCGGGCGTCTGGGCCCTGCTCCACGCGATCGGGAACCAGGTCGGCATCCCTGAGACCCGCCGTCCGCACCGCGCGAGCGAGCCGCCGGGCGCCCGCCGCCAGCGCCGGTGGGTCGGTGCCGACCACGGCGAGCGGCACGCCATTGGTCAGCGCCAGTTTCTCCGCCACCACGCCCGCCAGTGATCCGAACCCCTCGAGGTGCCCCGCCACCGCGCTGGTGACGATCGTGAGCGTCGGCTCGATGATCTCTCGATACCGCGCCACCTCGCCGGGCAGATTGGCGCCGGCCTCGATCACCAGAGCCTCGGTCCCCTCGGGCGCCTCCAGGATCGTGGTCGGCACGCCGACGAGATTGTTGAGGTTGGCACGGGTGGCGTGTACCGCGTACCGGGTGCCGAGCACCGCGGCGAGCATCTCCTTCGTACTGGTCTTGCCATTCGTCCCCGTGATGGCGATGACGGGCCCGGTGAGCTCGCGCCGCCGCTCCCGGGCGAGCAGTCCCAGCGCGCGCAGCGTATCCGGCACCGCGAACGCTTCGAGCTCCGGCGGCACCGCGGCGCCTTCCCTGACCACCGCGCCCGTAGCACCCGCCGCCGCGGCCGCCTCGAGGTAGTCGTGGCCGTCGAACCGCTCGCCGGCGAGCGCTACGAACAGGGCGCCAGGGACTACGGCTCGAGTGTCGGTCAGGACACGGGTGAACGTCACGACTGCTTCGTCCCGCCGGGGGAGGCCCAGGACCCGGCGGACGCGGGATGAGGTCCAGGCGGTCACGCCTGCCCTCCCGTGGCCGCCTGGACGATCTCGCGCTCGTCGAAGGGCACCTTCTCGGTGCCGAGCACTTGATAGGTCTCGTGTCCCTTCCCCGCGAGCAGCAGCGTGTCGCCTGCCCTCGCCTCGGCGAGTGCGGCGTGGATGGCGGCCAGCCGGTCGGCAATGCGGAGGTGGGCCACGGCCCCCATCCCCTGCTCGATGTCGGCGATGATCGCGTCGGGGTCTTCGGTGCGCGGATTGTCCGACGTGGCGATCGCCAGATCCGCGCCTTCCGCCGCGATCCGGCCCATGAGCGGCCGCTTGCCGCGATCCCGGTCGCCGCCGCATCCGAAAACGACGATGAGCCGCCCGGTGGTGAGCGGCCGAAGCGAGGCGAGCGCCCGCTCCAGCGCATCCGGAGTATGGGCGTAGTCGCGGAGCACGACGCAGGGCACCCGGGAAATCCGCTCCATCCGCCCCGGCACCTGCGGCACCGCCGCCAGCCGCATGACCACTTCCGTCAGCGGCTGCCCGAGCGCGAGCGCGCACGCGGCGGCCGCCAGCGCATTGGAGACATTGAAGTCGCCCAGCAGCGGCAGCGCGGCCTCGGCGCACCCGAAGCGGCCCTCGAGCCGGAATCGGCTGCCCGCCGCGTCCAGCACGATGCCGGTGGCCCGCACTTCGGCGGCGGAGTCCACGCCGAACGTCACCCGTGACCCGCGACGCGGCATGATCCGCCAGGCGGCATCGTCGAGATTCACCACCTCGACCCCGTCGAGGCTCAGCAGGCCGGCCAGCTTGAGCTTGGCCGCCAGGTAGGACTCCATCGTGCCGTGGTAGTCGAGGTGATCGCGCGTCAGGTTGGTGAACACGCCGGCCGCGAAGCTGAGGCCGTCGAGCCGCCCCTGATCGAGGCTGTGCGAGGACGCCTCCATGACCACGTGCGTGGTGCCGCGTGCGAGCAGGCCGGCCAGAGTGGCCTGGAGGTCGATCGGTCCGGGCGTCGTGAGCGATCCCGCGGTGGAGTCGAGCGCATCGCCCCGGCCGTCGAATGCGCCCAGTGTGCCGATGCTGCCCACGGTCTCGCCGGCGTTGAGCAGGTGTCGGACCAGCCCCGTCGTCGTGGTCTTGCCATTGGTGCCCGTGATCCCGATCAGCGTCAGGCGGCGGCCGGGGTGTCCGTACCAGGCCTGTCCGAGTGCGAGCGCCGCGCGCCGTCCGTCGCGCACCAGGATCTCCGGCACCCCCGCTCCCTGGCTGCTCTCGACCACCACGGCCGCGGCGCCCCGCCGCACCGCGTCGGCGACAAAGCGGTGCCCGTCGGCCTGCGAGCCGCGCACCGCCACGTAGAGCATGCCCGGGCCCGTCGTGCGGCTGTCCATGCCCACGCCCGCGGGCGCGGGACCGTCGGCAGGGGCGCCGAGGAGCAGGTCGGCACGGCGGAGCTCGTCCAGCAGGTCGGACCAGGCGAGAGGCATCGAGGACGCTCCTGAGTAGTTCGGGTTACTCCGCCAGCACCAGCACCGATGCGCCCGGCGCCGCGTTCTCTCCGGCCGCGGGCACGGTACGCACGATGCGGCCCAGCCCCCGCAGATTCACCCGGAACCCGCGCCGGTGCAGCGCGAGCGCCGCCTCGCGGATCGAGCGGCCGGTCACATCGGGCACCGGCCGCGGCGTAGTGTCGACTTTCGGGGGACGATATGGCAGGGTGATCACCACGGGCGCCGGACCGGGCGCCGCGGCCTGCGGTCTCGGGGGCGCGGGTGGCGCGGTATCGTTGGCCGCCAGTCGCCCGCGGTCGATCGCCACCCGGCGCGAGGCCAGCGCCTGCTGGAGCATCTGCCGGGTCATCGGCGCGGCCGTGGACCCGCCGTAGTAGCTGCCTCGCGGGTTGTCGATCTTGACGATCACTACCAGTTGGGGGTGATCGGCCGGAAAGATGGCGGCGAACGATGCGGTGTACTGCCCGTGCACGTAATGGCCGTCGACGAAGCGCACCGCGGTCCCCGTCTTCCCGAGCACCGCGTAGTTGGCGAGCTGCGCCCGCTCGCCGGTGCCTTCCGTGCCCGCCGCCTCGCGGAGAAACTCCCGCAGCTCCGACGCCACCGCCGAGGTCACCACCCGCCGCACGGGCTCGGGCCGGTGCCGGTACAGGATCTTGCCCTCCGGGTCGCGCACCTCGCGCACCAGCGTGGGCGCGAGCAGCACGCCGTCGTTGGCGATAGCCGCGTACGCCGCCGCGAGCTGCACCGGTGTCACCGCGAACTCGTATCCCATCGCCAGGCTGGCGCGGGTGTACATCGGCTGCCACCGGTGCGGAAAGGCCAGGATCCCGCGCGACTCGCCGGGGAATTCGGCGCCCGTGGGGGTGCCGAAGCCGAAGTCGCGTAGCATCTCGAACTGCTCCTCCGGCCGAAGGCGCTGGGAGAACTTGGCCATCGCGATGTTGCTCGACACCTGGACCGCGTGGGCCAGCGTGAGCATGCCGTGTGAGACGTGGGTGTCGGTGATCCGGCGGGTCCGGCCGCGCGAAGTCGTGGGCATGTTCCACACGCCATCTTCGCCGGAGACCGCGTCCGACTCGGCCACCCGCTGGTGCATGAGCAGCGCGGCCGCGGTGAACAGCTTGGCCGTGGAGCCGGGCTCGAAGGGATCGGTAAACGTCGAAGCGCTGGGCGCACCGCCGCTGGCCGCCTGTCTCGACGCCAGCGCCAGCAACTCCCCGCTGTTGGGATCGAGGAACACGACGTCACCGCCCTCGGCCCGCATCTCGCGGATCGCGTCGTCCAGGCCCCGCTCCGCGATCTCCTGCAGCTCCGCGTCGAGCGTCAGCGTGACGTCGTTCCCGGCCACGGGATCGCGGGTCTTGCGACCCGGCGAGTCGTAGCGCCGGCCCGCCCGGTCCTTGAGCAGCACCGCCTCGCCGGGACGCCCTGTCAGGAGTGAGTCGAGCGCTCCCTCGAGGCCCGCCGCACCCCCCGACCGGTCCGGAGCCAGGCCGCCGATGATCGGCCGCGCGAGATCGCGCGAGGGATAGAACCGCTGGAACTCACCCGCGAGATGGATGCCCCGCACCTGCCGGAGCGGCTGAACCTGAGTCGCGTTGAAGGGCCCGTCGAGATAGATCCAGCGTTTCCGCGCCTGGAACTCGCGATCCAGCGCCGGCGCCGAGACGCCGAGGTTCCGCACCAGGAGAACGAAGGCAGAGCGGATGTCTTCCAGCTCGTTGGGCGCGATGCCGACGTGGTAGAACTCCTGGGTGATGGCGAGCGGGATCCCGTTCCGGTCGTACAGTGCGCCGCGGCGGGCGGGCAGCACCACCTTCTCGGTGCGCTGGCGCGAGGCCTCCTGTTCCCAGCGTTCGGCATCGACGATCTGGAGCTGCGCGGCGCGCGTCAGCACCGCCAGGATGCCCAGGGCGAACCCGAACTGGATAGCGGCGATGCGCGCGGTCGGCTTGGCCATCAGCGCCCGGCCGGGCCGGCCGGCGGCACCGCGAAGAGGACGAACTCCGAATCGGAGGGCTCGTGCAGCCCGAGCGCGTGCTCCACGATCGGCACCAGCACCTGCCGGCTCGAACCCACCCGGATTCGCCGCTCGAGCTCACCGCGCCGTGCTTCGAGTGCCATGCGCTCCTCCCGGAGTTCCCGCAGCCGGCGCGCCGTGCGGAAGCCCGCCGCCTGTCGCGCGGTGATGGACCCGAGCACGCCCAGGAGCAGAACGAGCCAGAGCACCAGCCAGTGCCGACCCCTAAGCCGCATCGCCCGCCTGGAAGATTCGGAGGTGCGCGCTGCGCGCGCGCGGGTTGGCCGCGATCTCGTCCGCGTCCGGCACGATCGGTTTCCGCGGCACTAGCTGGCCCAGTGGACGCCCGCGACAGGTGCACACCGGCTGCCTCGGCGGGCAGATACAGGAGCTGGCCCACTCGCGGAACGCCAGCTTCACCAGCCGGTCCTCGCCGGAGTGATACGTGATCACGGCCAGTCGTCCGCCCGGCGTGAGTGCGTCGCGGAACGCGGGCAGCGCTCGTCCGAGCCCGGCGAGCTCGTCGTTGACCTCGATGCGCACCGCCTGGAACAACCGGGCGAAATCCGACGGGCCCGACCGCGCACCCAGGGTTGCGCGCACGGCATTGACGAGATCATCGCTGGTGGCGAACGGCCGGCGGGCGCGGCGGCGAACGATCTCCCGCGCCAGCGCGCGCGCCCGCCGCTCGTCGCCATAGTCGGCGAACACCCGGGCCAGCTCCGGCTCGTCGGCCTGATTGAGGAACGCGGCGGCCGGCTGCCCGGTCGGCCCCATCCGCATGTCCAGCGGCGCGCCAGGACGGAAAGTAAAGCCGCGCTCCGCGTCGTCCAGTTGCCGGGACGAGACGCCGAGGTCCAGCAGGATGAAGTCGGGCCGAAAGGCCGCCACCGCGGCGAGGGCCTCGGGGGAAGCGTACGACGCCTGCAGGTACTGCATCCCTTCGTTCCCCAATCGCCGCCGGCTTACCGCGATCGCGTCCCCGTCCCGGTCGATGCCGAGCACCTCCGCTCCCGCGCGCCGGAGCGCCTGGGCATGGCCGCCATCGCCCAGTGTGGCGTCCACGGCACGCCGCATCCCGGCCGCCGCGGAGAGCACCGGACCCAGGAGAACCGGGACATGCACAGGCGTCGTGGGATCGGCCATGGTCGCCGGCGGTGGGATGGAAACGAAACACCCCGTCCAGCGGGACGGGGTGGCACGTTCTCGACAGAGGGAGCGGGGCTGACGGGGCTCGAACCCGCGACCTCCGCAGTGACAGTGCGGCACTCTAACCAAGCTGAGCTACAGCCCCTTGGAACGGCGGGGTGAATATAGAGGGTCCTGAGTGGGGAGTCTAGGGTGCTGAGCGTCGTCAGTCGTCAGTCGCAAGCGGATCGACGACGACTGACGACCGACGACCGACGACTACTTACAATACGCCTTCAACATCGACGCCACCCGCGGCTTGTACTGCTTGATGATCCCCAGGTTCTTGTCCACCGCCTCCGGATTGACCGGCCGCCCGGCCGTGAGTGCCGTCTCCGCCTCGCCCAGGAGCGTCTCCTCCTGCCTGGCCAGATCGCAGGACTTCTGCTTTTCCGCCTGCGGATCGATCTGGGGCACCTGGAACAGCGTGGCCAGGCCAAGCAGGTAGTTCGAGGCCGGCTGCACCTTGCCCGCCGGGTTGGCGGCGGCGACGGCCATCCGCAGGAGCTCGGCCGCGCCCTGGAGGTCCTGCGGCTGCTGCAGCAGCGGGGCCGCGCCCGTGTACAGCAGCGCCGCCGCGTTCTCCTTGGCCTGCGGATCGCCGTGCTTGATGGCGAAGTCGAGGAACGGCACCGCTTCCTTGGGCCGCTTGGCGTCCACCAGCGCCTTGGCGGCGGAGAGCGCGGGCACCACGTCGGTCGTGTCCTTGGCCATAAGCCGGTTGGTCACCGCGACCACGCTGTCGGTCTGGCCGGTGAGCACGTACGCCCGGTTCAAGTAGCCGAGCAGCGTCGGGTTGTCCGGATACTTCCGGGTGCCGATCTGGGTCCACTTGATCAGCGCCGCCGTGTCGGGGTGCTCTCCCTCCGCGGCCGCGGCGGCGATCTTGGTGAAGAACAGCGTGTCCGCCTTGGTACTGTCCGTGGCGTAGAGCGTCTGCAGCGCGTTCACCGCGCACTTGAAGTCGCTGAGGAACAGGCACGCGTTGCTCTTCAGGTCGTACAGGTCCGCGTTGTAGGGATCGATCTTGAGACCCTCGTCGGCCACGTCGCGGGCCGTCTCGGGATGGCCCGACTGCAGGAAGTACTTGAACAGCTCCTCGCGCAGCTTCTGGTTGGTCGGGGCGATGCGGAGCATCTCCTTGAACGCCACCAGTGTATTGGCCGTGTCGTTGGCCTGCTGGTACTGGGCGGCGAGCGCCGTCCAGACCGGCAGGCTCAGCGGGTCGCCCTTGGCCGAGGCCTGGAGGTGTTTCACGACCTCTTCCCTCGGCGCCTTCTTGTCCTGCGCCAGCAGCGCCAGGCAGTACTCGGCCAGTCCGTTGTTCGGTGCGGTCTTGAGTGCCTTGCGTGCCGCGTCGGCGGCCTTGTCGGGCTTGGAGGTGCGCTGCTCGATGCAGGCCTTCGCGTCGCCCAGCGATTTGACGGCCGGCTCCAGCGCTTCGGCCACCCGCTTGCCCAATGCCGCGGGCGCCTCGCCCGGCTTCTGCGCCAGGCTGACCACCGTGCCGGCGTCATCGTTCACGCCGACCACGCGGGCCGTGACCACATAGCCGCCGCCTTCGCCCTTGTTGAGGGTGGAGCTGATCAGGTAGCGAGCCTGGATGTTCTTGGCGAGCGTAGTGGCCAGGGCGGGGCTCAGGATGGCATCGACGGGATACCCGTACTGCTTCAGGGCATCGTTCATCTGGGACTGCTCGATGATCTGGTAGTCGCCGCCGACCACGTCCTTCATGTCGTCACGGATCGCGCTCCCGATCTGGACGGCCGTGGCCGAGTCGGCCGCGGCGAAGGCGAACGGGTTTGCAACCATGAATCGCGGCGCCGTGTTGACCGTGGTGGCGCCGCCGCGCGCGCGCCGCGGGATGCCCTGGGCCGAGAGCGGCATCAGGAGCGCGCTCCCGAGGACGACCGGAGTCACGAGACGGAACAGGGACATGCAAGTGCCTCCACATGGGATCGGCCCCGCGGGGCCAGCAACAGCCGCGCAGCGCGCGGATACGAATGGGCGAAGAGGGATTCGAACCCCCGACATCCTGCGTGTAAGGCAGGCGCTCTGAACCGGCTGAGCTATTCGCCCCGATGTGACGTGACACGATCGCCTACCGGGATTTACGCCCTTGAGCAGGGAACGTGCCGTGACGAGGCGCACGCACTCAAAGAGCGATCCCGATGGGGAAGAGCACGCAGTAGCCGATGACCAGCAGGACCGCGGCGGCGCTCGCGTGCCCGGCGGCCAGGGTCAGGTATCCCGCGACCAGCACCAGCACGGCGGCCGCGAGAATGACCAGGTTGCGACGCGTGAGGAGGGAGCGGCGCGTGACCTGGGTTCCACCTGCCTGCGGCACCGCGGGGCGAGGGCTGGGCATAATCTTTGACGCTACTACGGTTCTTGAGTCGGGTCAAGTTCCGCTCCCTCCTCGGCTTCCGGATCTACGTCCCAGCCCTCGTCCAGCGCCGCCCGCCGGACGCGGTCGGCGCGGCGGCGGCGGCGGGTGAGCCAGATCAGCAGGATTCCCAGCACCGCCCAGCCCCCGCCCGCGATGAGCCAGTGCCCCAGGCTGTAACGCTGCCGCACCTCCCGTCGCCACTCGTACTCGAACCGGTCGAGCGTCAGGCCCGTGGTCGCCAGCACCGCGTCAGCGAAGCCGGTCCCCGCCTCGAGCCGTTCCATGAGCGGCGCGAGCGTCCCGCTGGGGTTCCGCCGCGCGAGCTCGGTCACCGCCGAGGCGGCCAGCGCGTAGGCGTCGGAAGCGCTGCCGGCCGGCCCACGGAGCGCCCCATCCAGCTCCGTGAGCGAGGGGACGGCGCCGCGCACCACCGCCAGGTTGAGCTCCAGGCCGCCGAAACGCTCCCACTCACCGGCGGCCCACGCGGCGTAGCCCTCGTCGAACCACAGCGGCACGCGGACCGGCACTGCCTCGTGCAGCGCCAGGTGGGCGAGCTCGTGGCGGAGCGTGCGGGCGAGGCCGGCCTCGTCGGCGCGGAGGAGGATAGTCCGGTTGTCAGGCAGGGCGATGGCCGCGCCCCATGCGGGTGCGCGGCCGCCGGTGAGCGAGTCGAGCATCCGGCCGCTGGGCGCGATGATCAGGCGCAGGGGCGCCGGGTCACGGCGGCCCAACCCCGGCCAATCGGTTGGTTGGTCGGCGATCCGGGCGAGCTGGAGGCCAAGCGACCGTTGCGCCGGCCAGGTGACGACCGTCACCCGTCCGACCTGGACGGCGGACGGTGTCCCCTGAAGGAGAAGGGCGAGAGCTAGGAGAGCGGACTGCGCGGGACCTCACCTCCCGCGGCGGCAACGTCGAGCATTTCCTTGCAGCGTTTGGCCCACGGATTGAACTTGTTGGCTTTGTGGCCTTCGGCCCAGGCCCGCATCGCGTCCTCCCGCTGCCCCGCGAACCAGAGCGCCCGCCCCAGCTCGAAATGGGCCTCGATCAGATTCGGCCCGAGCTTGAGCGTCTTGCGCAGGAAGCTCTGTGCGTCCTCGTACATCTCGCGCTCGAGGTACACCAGCCCGAGATAATAGTGGGCATACAGGGTGGCCTTGCGGTCGTTGTCGAGCCGGATGGCCTTGGACAGGTGCTCGATGGCCTCCCCGAAGATCCGTTTCTTGAGGCAGATGTAGCCGACGTTGATCCGGGCGAGCGCGTTCGCCGGCTCCTTCATGAGGACCCGGGAGAAGGTGCCCAGCGCGTCGTCGTAGTCGTCGTGCAGCATCTGAGCCCAGCCGAGGAGCGACTGCGCCTGGATCTCGCCGGGCGCGAGTGCGAGGGCCTTCTCGAGCGACTGGATCGCGCCGGGGTAATCACCCAGCGAGATGAGGCTCCATCCCTTCTCGATATAGGTGGAGGCGCCGAGGTGGTCGGCATGGACCGCCGGCCGGGCGCCGGTGAATTGGGGCGCGGGGGCCGTTTCCACCGCCGCGCCCTGCTTGTAGCGCTCCACCAGGCCACGGATGTCTTCTTTCATCTGTCCCAGGTCGGTGAGCGCACCGTCGACCCGCTTGAAGAGGGCGATGATCTCGCGCTTGACCGCCTCGCGCTCGGCCGGCTGGGCCGCGCTCCCGAGCTGGGCCTCGATGGCCTGGAACTGCCCGCGCAGGGCCACCACCAATGGCTCGCTCATCTCACGCGCCCCCGATCCCGGTCAGCGCCATCCGCTCCGTGGCGGAGAGCAGTTTGCGCGCGTTCAGGATGATGATCGTCCGCTCCGGACGCGTCACGATGCCGGCGATGTAAGCGGCCGCGAGCCCGCTCACCATCGGGCCGGGCGCGCTGATGGTGGTGCTGTCCACCCGGAGGACTTCGCGCACCTCATCGACCAGCACGCCGATCCGCTGGTCGCCCACGTCCACCACCATGAGCCGCGTCTCTTCGCGGAGCGGCGCGTCGAGCTCGAACCGCTTGCGCAGATCCACCACCGGCACCACCCCACCTTCGTAGGGGACCACTCCCTCGAGAAATTCCGGCGCCTTCGGAAGGGGCGCAGGCGTCGCGTGACGCAGGATGCGTTCGACCTGGAGAATGTCGAACGCGAATTCCTGCGGCCCCACCCGGAAGCTCACGAGCTGGATGTCGTCGTCGCCGGTCGTCATGCCGCCGTGGCCTCCATCATGCGCGCGCCGAGCGCGGCCAGGTCGAGCAGGGGCACCAGTCCGTCCCCGGTGCGGGCGATGGCCGCGGCCCAGGGGAGCGCCGCGCCCGGTGGGGCTGCGAGCCCCGCGCCGTAGAGGACCGTCCGGGCCTCCTCCACCTCGAAGCAGAGCCAGCGGCCGCTCAGGTCCACCAGAATGCCGGTCTCGCTCCGCCCGGACGGGCACCGGGCGTCCTCGAGGAGCGCCCCGAGGTGGACGAGCGGAACGATCCTTCCACGGATGATGGCCACCCCGCGTACCGCCGGCTCGCGCGAAGGCACGGGGAACACGGCGCCGGGCTCGACCACCTCGATGACCCGCTCGAGCGGCAGGCCCACGAGGCGGCCACCGGCTCGGACCAGCAGATGCCCCGCCCCGCCGCTCACGGCACCGCCAGGCGGGCGAGCTCCGTGCCCACCCGGGCCGCGATGCGCCCGATCGGCAGCACGTGGTCCACCCCGCCAGCCTGCACCGCCGCGCTCGGCATGCCGAAGATCGTCGCCGTCTCGCGGTCCTGCGCGATGCCGACGCCGCCGGCGTCGTGGATGGCGCGCAGCCCCTCTGCCCCGTCCCGGCCGAGCCCGGTGAGCACCACGCCCACGGCGCGCGGCCCGAACAGGCGGGCGACGCTACGGAAGAGCACGTCGGCCGCGGGGCGCACCCCCCAGATTGCCGCCTCCTGGTCCAGCTCGATCCGGGCCCCATCCGGTCCGGCGGCGACGCGCATATGATAGTCCCCCGGGGCGATGTAGGCCGTGTCGGCGAGGACCGGCGTGCCGTGCTGCGCCTCGACCACGTTCAGCCGGCTCTGTCCCGCGAGCCGTTCGGCCAGGCTGTGAGTGAACCGGGGCGGCATGTGCTGGACGATGAGGACCGCCGCCTGCTGGCCGGTTGCGAGCTGCGGCACTACCTCGGCCAGTGCGCGCGGGCCGCCGGTGGAGGCCGCGATCGCCGCGCACCGGCGCGCCCGCCCCGGCAGCGCGAAGAGGGCCTGCGTGCGGGCGCCCTGAACGGGGCGCGCCAGCACCGGCATCCGGAGGACCGAGGCGCTCCGCACCGTCCGGAGCACCGCGAGGAGCCGCTCGCCGAACCGCGCGAGGCTGCGCTCGCTCCGGTCCTCCTCCTTGGCGACGAGGTCCACGGCGCCGAGCTCCAGCGCCCGGATGGCGGCCGCGGTGCCGCGCCCGGCATAGGAGCTCACCACCACGATGGGTCTCGGCGACTCCGACATGATGTAGCCGATCGCGCCCAGCCCATCGAGCTCGGGCATCTCGAGGTCCATGAGCACCAGGTCCGGCGACTGCTCGTGCACCTTCTGCAGGGCATCCATCCCGTTCCGCGCCGTGCCCAGCACGCGGAACTCGCCGCTCCCGTCCACGAGCTCCGTCAGCAGCCGCCGGAAGAACGGGCTGTCGTCGACGACGAGCACGCTGCGCCGCCCGGCGGTGGGCTCAGAGGGTCTGGAGGCCATGCGCCACCGAGGTGATCTCGACCCGCCCATCGGCCGGCCAGAGCCGGACCGTTCTGCCGTAGTCCGCACCTGTGTCCTCGCCGGTCAGGGCGAGACCGTGCTGGCTGAGCACCTGCCGGCACGCGACGATGTTGCGCTCTCCCATCTGGATCGTGCCGGGCGCGGCGAGGGCGGCGAACATGCTGGCCCCGCCGACGAGGCGCGCCGTCACGCGCCGCGTGCTGGCGCCGTGCTGCGCCATCAGCTCCAGCAGGCGCGGCAGCGCCGTCTGCGGGAACTTGGCCGGGTTTGCATCGGGCCGGCCGAGCGCGGGCGAGGGGAGCAGCACGTGCGCCATTCCGCCGGCCCGGGCCACCGGGTCGTGCAGCAGAATCGCAACGCAACTGCCCAGGCCGACGGTCATCAGGATGTCGGCACCACTGGCCGCGCGCAGGTCCGCGACCCGAACGATGATCTCGCCGCTCATGAGGACGGACGCCGGTAGATCCGCTCGCGCGGGTCCACCAGGGTGAGGCGGTCGCGCGCCGGCCCGAACAACGTCTCCACCTTCCCCAGCACCAGAAACCCCCCCGGGGCCAGCGCCCCGGCGAAGATCTGGAACACGCGCTCCTGAACGGCCCGGTCGAAGTAGATCACCACGTTCCGGCAGAGGATCAGATTGTACTCGAGCCGGGGCGGCGGCTCGGTGCTCAGGTCGAGGTGCCGTACGAGCACCCGGCGGCGGGCGCGCTCCACTACGCGGCGGCACGGACCGGCGGCCTCGAAGTAGCGCTCCGCCAGGTCGGCCGGCAACTCGGCCAGGCCCTCGCTCCGGTAGCAGCCGGCGCGGGCGCGCTCCAGGCTTACCCGGTCGATGTCGGTCGCGTCCACCGTGACCCGCGCCAGCTCGTCGCCCCGGCCTTCGCGGTCGAGGTAATCCGCCGCGAGCACCACGAGCGTGTACGGCTCCTCGCCCGAGGCACACCCCGCGCTCCAGGCGCGGAGCTCGCCCCGGGGGCCACCGAGGAGCTCGGGAAGCAGCACCCGGCGGATCAGGCTCCAGGTCTCCGCGTTCCGGTAGAAGCGGGTCACGTTGATGGTGAGCGCGTCTCGCAGCCGCTCGTATTCGTGCGGCGAGCCGGCGAGCAGCGCCCCGTAGTCCTGGTACGTGTGCACGCCGCAGGCCCGCATCCGCACGGCGATCCGCCGCCGGATGCACTTGTCCTTGTACGCCGCGAGGGCGAAGCCGCTCGCCGTGGTGATCTGGCGCGAGAGCAGCGCGAAGGCCGCGTCGTCGTCGGTCACGGCGTGAGGTCCAGCATGTCGAGGTTGGCCCGCGCGAGCGCGTGGCCGGGGTTGAGCGTCGCCGCGCGGCTCCAGCTCTCACGCGCCTGCAGCTTGTCGCGCCGCTTGTAGGCGATGTTCCCCAGCTTGAAATAGAGGTCGTCGCCCAGCTCGGGAGCGAGCTTGGCCGCGCGCTCGTAGGCCTCGCGCGCGTCGTCGTAGCGCCCGTTCCGGTAGAGGATATCGGCCAGGTTCTTCGACACCTGGGGGAGCGACGGGTCTTCCGCGAGCGCGGCGCGCAGCGCGGCCTCCGCCGCGGCCACGTCGCCCGCCTGTTCGAGCAGCACGGCGAGATTGTTCTGCAGTACCGGGTTGGCGGGATAGGCCGCGGCGCCGTCCCGCGCCGCTCGGAGCGCGCCGGCGGCGTCGTCGAGCGCGGCGCTGGCCAGCGCCGCCGCCCAATACCAGGCCGCGGGCAGGGGCTTGGCTCCCAGGAGTTCGCGCGTGCGCGCCAGCCGGCCCTGCGCCACCTGGGCCTCGCCCCGCTTGAGCGCGACGATGCTCCAGCCGAGCGTGATGCGGGCGTCCTCCCGCGCGCGGCCGGCGGCGTCGCCGTAAGCCGCCTCGGCCTCCTCGAGCCGGCCAAGCCGCTCGAGGGCGTACCCCAGGTTGTGGAGGGCGGCCGGTCGGGCACCGGCCCGCTCCAAGGCCTGCCGGAAGGCGGTGACCGCGTCCTCCCACCGGCCCTGACGCACGGCGATGAGCCCCAGGTAGAACGGCGCGCTGGCATCGCCCGGACGGAGATCGGCCACGCGCCGGAACTCCCGCAGCGATTCGTCGAGCATCGCGGCCTTATAGAAGGCCACGCCGAGGTTCCGGTGCTCCTCCACGCGGCTGTCGTTCACCACGGGGGCGGCCGCCGCCGACGTGCCCACCCGATGGGCAAAGCCGGCCGTGATCAGCCCGAAAAGCGCCTTGCCCAGCTCGAACTCCACCAGGCCCGATACCTCGATGAGCGCCTGCACGTCCCGACTGCCGTCCAGCAGCGGGAGCAGGCGCTGCTGCTCCACCGACAGGGTGGGCGCCGACTCCCCGATGTGCGCGGGGTCCACGGCGAAGATCAGATCGAATGACGGGATCTTCTTCTCGATGAGGCTCCACTCGTCCACCCGCCGGGCGCCCTCGAGCAGCAGGAACTCGGGGTTGATGCGGACGAGGAAGTCTTCCTGTTCCGGCCGGACGCCGGCCTCGAAGTTGAACGTCCCCGACGTCCAGGTGAACAGGTAGTAGACCGCCTCCTCGATCTGGAGCCGGATGTAGCTCTCGAGCTCCTCCCGCGTGAGGGCGCCGAGCTCGAGCAGGATCTCGCCCAGCTTGTGCTGGCGGTCGCCTTCCTGGCGGGCGATCGCCTGCGCGAGTTGTTCCGCGGTGACGCGCCCGCTGCGAACGAGGATGTCGCCGATGCGGTCGCGGCGGTTGACGATCGCCGCGTAGACGATGTGCCCCTCGTCGAAGTAGATCGTGCCGAAGTTGTGCCGGTCGGCGAGCGCGAGGCAGCCGGTCCGCCGCCCGAGGAAGAGGAGCTGGATGACGTCCGGAAGACTCGCTTCCTTGAGGCTGCCCTTGATCGCCATCAGCGCCACTCCTCGATGACGCGCTCACCCGCCTGGGGCCATTCCCACACGATCTTTTCCCGGCTCCGCGTGGCGCCGGCACCCGGGGCCACGATACCGCTCGCGGGCCCCGCCTGGGGCCGCGAGGGCGGCGGCGCGTCCTCGAGCACTTCGCGGGCGAACGCCGGAGTGGGCGCTACATGCCGCTCCGCTGAGGCGTCCAGCACGCGCTGGAGCAGTGCCTGGGCGGCACGGACCGACTCGGCGGGACGTGCGGCGACGTAGGCGGCCAGCGCGGGATCGGCGGCGCCGAGCTTCGACTCGATGTCGCGGGCGATCACCCGCTCCCGCACCGCGGCCTCCGGCGGCGGGAGCTCGACCACCAGACCGCCTTCGAGCCGCGAGCGGAGTCGCGTCTCGACCCCCTCCAGCTCGGCCGGCGGCACTGCGGAGGTGAAGACCAGTTGCCGGCCGTCGTCCACGAGCACGTTGAACAGGACGAACAGCTCGTCCTGCGTCCGGCCCTTCGCCGCGACGAGGTGCACGTCGTCGAGCAGGAAGGCGCTCGCCCGCCGGTAGCGCGCGCGCCAGGCGGCGACGGTGCCGCGATCGATGGCTTCGATGAGCTCATCGGTGAACTCGGGCGCGCTCAGGCAGGCCACCGGCCCGCCGTGCGCCGCCAGCGCGTTGCCCAGGGCGTGCAGCAGGTGCGTCTTGCCCACGGCGGCGCCGCCCACGAGCACCAGCGGGTTGTACCGCGCGCCCGGGTCGCCGGCGACCGACCGCAGCGCCTCGAGCACCATCCGGTTTCCCGAAGTCTCCACCACGTCGTCCAGCCGCCAGAGCGGCGAGGGAGCGGGCGGAGGCGGCCCCTCTTCCCGCGCCTGGCGGAGTGCCTCCTGGGCCGCGGCGAGGTCCGCCGGATCGCGGAACGCCGCCGATCCCTCCAGGTCGGGCACCAGGGCAACGGCCTCGGCCCGCAGGGTCCGCAGGCGCTCGACGTCCTCCTCGAATTCGCGGAGGGCGCGCTCCGGGTCGGCCAGCATCTCCTGCTGGAGGAGCGCCTCGAGCTGCGCCGTGCGAAACCCCTCGCCCTGCCAGCGCAGGATGGCGGCGCTCACCTTCTCGCGCCACGCGTCCACCTGCTGCGCGACGGTGGCGGCGATCTCCGTCAGGAAGTCGTCGAACTCGGACGATGCCGGGGGCGGCACCGGAGCCGGCACCGCAGGCGGGAGCACAGCACCGTTCTCCGAGCCCGTGTCTCCGCCCACCAGCGTTCTCGCCTGCTCCGGGGTCAGCGGCGTCTCGCTCACCGCCTGGAAGGCGATCAGCCGGTTGAGCGCGCCCAGCAGCTCGCGGACATTGTCGATGTCCAGCAGCGCCACGGCCTCGAGCACGCCCGCGCCGAAGGCGGCTCGGCGCTCCTCGGCCTTGCGCCGGAGGATGGCCACCCGGGTCTCGTAGTCCGGCGCGGCCACGTCGATGATGAGGCCGCCCGCGAACCGGCGGATGAGCCGCTCGTCCAGCGCCTCGATCTCCGCCGGCGGGCGGTCGCTGGTCAGCACGATCTGGCGGTTGGCGGCCTGGAGCGCGTCGGTGAGCCGCAGCAGCTCGGCCTGCATCTCCCGCCGATGGGTGAGAAACTGGACGTCATCCACCAGCAGCAGGTCCACATCGTGGAACCGCTGGCGGTAGGCCTCGCCGTGGCCCGCGGCGATGGCGGCGTGGAACGCCTCAACGAACTCGTCCAGGGTGAGATATTCGACGGTGACAGCAGGGTCGATCGCGCGGGCGGCGTGGCCGATGGCCATCAGCAGGTGCGTCTTCCCCAGGCCCGGCTGGGCGTAGATGAAGAGCGGGTTGTACACCGTCCCGGGCGACTCTGCGACCGCTCTGGCCGCCGTGGCGGCGAGCCGGTTGGCCGCCCCGACCACCAGGGTGTCGAAGCGATAGAGCGGATTCAGAGTGACGGTCACGCGACCGGACTCCCGACGGCCAGCCGCTTCAGCACCAGCTCGGAGACGCCGCGCAGTGTCTCGAACACGCCGGCACCGTGCAACGCGTCCGCCGGGAAGCTCGGCACCGCGCGGAAATTGAGCGCGTCATCCATCTCCTCGTGGGAGAGGATGAGGTCCCGCGGCAGGTCCTGCTTGTTGTACTGGAACACTACCGGCAATTGGCGCACGTCCACGCCCTGCGCCAGCAGATTGTCCTGCAGGTTCTGAAGGCTCTCCAGGTTGTCGTCGAACCGGCGAGCCTGGCTGTCGCCCACGAAGACCACGCCGTCGGCGCCCTGGAGCACCAGCTTGCGGGTGGCGTTGTAGTAGCTTTGTCCGGGCACGGTATAGAGCTGGAACTTGGTCGTGAAGCCGGAGATCGTCCCGAGCTCGAGCGGAAGGAAGTCGAAGAACAGGGTGCGGTCCGTCTGGGTGGCCAGCGAGACCATGCGGCCGCGGCGGCTCTCCGGCACGCGGCCGTAGACGTACTGCAGGTTCGTGGTCTTGCCGGACCGGCCCGGCCCGTAATAGACGATCTTGCAGGTGATCTCGCGCGCGGTGAAGTTGACGAGAGACATGTCGTTACCGTCCGAAGAGCGCTTTGAGGCTCGAATCGAGCTCGGTCTCGAAGTTCTCCGCCAGCATCGGAGCCGCCGGCTGTTCCCGTGGGGCGGCCGCGGCGAGCTGCTGGATCATCTGCTCGAAGAAGAGCCGCACGATCCCCACCGAGGTTTCGGGACCGAACACCACCAGCCCGATCCACCGCCCGCGCGGGGTGCTGAAGGCGGCGAGCATGCAGCTCTGCCGCTGGCCGTGGTGTACCAGCGCTTCGAACGTGGCGCCCCCCATGAGCCGCGCCAGCTCGTCGGTGGAGGCGACGATCCCGGCACCCAGCGCGGCGGCGGTCATCACGTCGAGCGAGCGCGAGAAGCCGTGCTGCGCCACCACCTGCCCCGACGAGGTCATGAGCAACGTGAGCCGGGCAGCACTCTCGGCGAGAAAGCTCTCCAGCGGCTGCACCACCCACGGCTCCAGCGCCCGCATCAGATCAGGCGCTCCGCGGCCTCGATCATCTCGAGCCTTGCGAGGCCGAGATTGGCGTCCGGACTCACCACCGCGACCAGCACCAGGTCGTCCGGCCCCGGCGCGGCGAGCACGCTGCCCGCGTCGCCGCGCAGATGCACGAACGCGGGCGGCCGGAGGCCTGCGCTCTCCGCCGTGCGCGCGAGCCGGCCTACGAGGCTTCCCGTCAGCGCCGCCGCGGCCCGCCCGTCCACGCCGTCCATGAGCTGCTCGGCCACCACGAGCCCGTCCGCGGCGGCGATCACCAGCGCGCCCCGCACGCCGGGTACGCGCGTGACCCGGTCCAGCGCCGTCCGGGTCGCGCTCATCCCTCCGCCTCCAGCCACGCGCGAGCGGCGCGGGCGGCGCGCTCGGCCAGCAGGGTCACGCGGCCCATCGGCAGCGACGGATCGCGCGCGGCGAGCAGCACCGTGTCCGCCGTCGGGTGCGCGAGCACCAGGTGCGCGTCGGGCGACTCGACGGCGATCGAGTGCCACGTCCCGAGTCCGAGGAGCCGCGTGGCGCGCGCGGCCTCGCGGGACACGCCGGCGAGCTGCGCCGCGACGCGGTCGCCGGCCGCGTCGCCGTGCTCTCCCGCGAGCCGGCCGCGCAGTCGGAGGCCGTTGGCATCCACGAGCAGAATCCCGTGCTCGCCACCATCCATTTCCTCGAACGGGCCCCGGACGCGTGGCGCGGGCGGCGGCTCCGGCGCCGCGACCTCGGCAGGCGCAGGCGCGGGCGCGGGCGACGGTGCGGCGGCGAGGCGTGAGATCGCCTGCGGGATCGCCGGGTCGTCCGGGTCCACGTCGAGCGCCCGCTCGAGGTGGGTCAGCGCGGCGTCGCGGTCGCCGGCGCGGAAGTAAAGGAAGGCGATTCCCTTGAGCGCGCTGGTACGCATCGGATCGAGCTGCAGCGCGGACGACCACGCGTCGAACGCGCCGGCGAGGTCGCCCTGATCGCTCAGCACGCGGGCCATTAGATCGTGGGCGTCCGCCAGTCCCGGGTACCGCGAGACGCCGCCCCGCGCCACCTTGTATGCCGCCTCGAGCTGGCCGCGGCGGCGGAGCGCTTCGGCGAGCTCGAGAAACGCAAGGCTCGCAGGCTCGTCGGCCAACCGGGCAGTCAGCGCGCGGATGTCGTCAGTCATGGTAGCGCTCCAGCTCTTTCAGGATCGTCTCGGCGGCCTGGCGCATCCGCTCGACGGCGGGGGCCTCGGTCTCCTCACCCGGCGTCCGAGTCCCCAAGCGGCCCCACGCGCGCCAGCACTCGAGGGCTTCGCCGAACCTCCCCACGGCGGCGTAGCACACGCCGAGGAGCCGACGGGCCTCGGGCATGAGCGGGTCACTGCGGAGGAGCTCCTCCAGGGCGCCGGCGGCCAGGGCGTACTGCCGCTGCGCCAGCGCCTCGCGCGCGGGCACCAGCAGGCCGGCCAGATCGCGTCCGGGTTCGGCCTCCTCGCCGGGATGCGCGGGATCCCCCAGGACCACGATGCCGGCGTTGGTGAGCCCGTACACCGTGCGCGCCACCTCGAACTCGGAGCGGCCGAGCACCTCGGCGAGCGAGTGCAGGTCGCGGGCACCGTCGACCGCGGCGAGGACCTCCCATTCGAACGGCACCAGGTCGAGCGGATCGCTGCCCTGCTCGTCGGGCGGCGGGAGCCGCGGCACCAGCCGCAGGTGCGAGACCTTCGAGCCGATGCGCGA
This sequence comes from Gemmatimonadales bacterium, assembly GCA_025927545.1. Classification (GTDB taxonomy): domain Bacteria; phylum Gemmatimonadota; class Gemmatimonadetes; order Gemmatimonadales; family GWC2-71-9; genus CAVVWJ01. Next base: position 2,553 of record JAICLE010000038.1, on the reverse strand, counting down.
CCATTCGTCGGTGCGGCGGGCCGCCTCCATCAGCAGCGCCTCGGTGGGAAACCGCACCGGCGCTTCGACCGCCGCGTGGCAGGTGGCCCCCTCTTCGAACCGGAAGTAGCCCTCCAGCCAGCTCAGCAGCTCGAACACCGTTTCCTCGATCTGCGACTTGAGCTGCCGGTCGAGCTCGCGCCGCGAGATCAGGCCGAGGCCCACCAGGATGTCGCCCAGCCGGCGCGGATCGCCGCCGTTCTGCATGCTGCGCGCGCGATCCAGATCGGCGGCGGTGATCTTGCCGGTCCGCACCAGGCGCGCGCCGAGCGGCTGCGGATCGCTCCCGACCGCCGCGGCCACGACGCCTCCCCGGTCGAAGCACACCGTGCCCGCGCTCTGCCGCAGCTCGGACGTGATTCTGAGCATCCCGCTCTTCCGGCCCAGCTCGAGGAGCTGGAAGACGTCCTGGATGTGCAGGTCCTTGAGCGTACCCTCGAGCGCCACGGCCTAGCCCGCCGACGCCGCGAAGATGTGCTGGAGGTCGCGGGCCGAGCGCGCGCGCGTCCGCGCCTGGGACGCGTACGGTCCGCCGGGGTCGAGCTGTACCACCCGCTCCCACGCCTGCACCGCCTGCTCGAACTGCCGCTGCCGCGCGAGCGCCGCGCCCTCGAAGTAGAGCGCGCCGGCGTGCTCCGGGTCGAAGCGCAGCACCCGCTCGAACGCCTCCAGCGCCTGCGAGGTGCGGCCGTCCTCGAGCAGCGCCCGGCCCAGCGCGGTGAGCGCCTCGAGCTCGTAGGGATCCGCCTCCAGCACGCGCACGAGCACGTGGACGGCCGCGCGCGGCGAGTCGGTCCGGCGGAGCAGATCGGCCAGCGCCCGCGCCGCCGCCCCGTACGTGGGCAGGAGATCGAGCGCGCGCTCGTATGCCGCCCGTGCCGCCGCCCAGCTCCCACGCTCCTCTTCAATGCCGCCGAGCTCGTACCACACCCGCACCAGCGACGGGTCGAGCTGGAGCGCGGCATTGAACGCCGCGAGCGCGGCGGAGCGGTCGCCGAGGCGGGCGGACACCTGGGCCTGCAGGTGGAAGAGGTCCGGCCGGCCCGGGGCGAGCGTCTGCGCCTCGCGAATGCAGTCGAGCGCGCCGAGTGCGTCGTGCACCGCGAGCCGGACGCGCGCGCGCGCCACGAGGATTTCAACGTCGCCCCGGACGCGCCGGGCCAGCTCATCGGCCAGCGGCGCCGCATCCGCGGCCCCGCCCAGCGCGAGCAGCGCGCGGATCTCGCCGAGGGTCGCGTCGGGATCGTCCGGCGCGGCCGCCCGCGCGTCGCGGTAGCGCTCGAGCGCCTCGCCGTAGAGCCCGCGCTTGGCGAAGATGTCGCCGAGGAGGACGGCGGCGGCGGCGGGCGGCGCGCCCCGCGCCGCGGCCCGGCTCAGCTCGGCCGAAGCAAGATCGAGCAGGCCCTTGGCGATGTAGTCGCGCGCCAGATCGAGCGCGTCGCCGGCCTGCTCGGGGCCGGGCGCGGCGGGCACCGCCGGCGCGAGCTCCGCGAAGAGCTGGTCCAGCGCCGGCGGATCGAACGCGAACTCGCCCGCGAGCTGGTCGCCCCCGACCTCCGCCGTCAGCTCCGGGGCGATGGCGATCGTCGGGTCTTCGTACTGGAGGTCGATCGTCAGCGAGAACTTCTGCGGGACATACAGCGGCTCGAGCTCCAGGGCACGGCGGGTCTCCCGCAGCGCGCCATCGAAGTCGCCGAGCTGGCTCAGGACGAAGCTGAGATTGTAGTGTGCGCCCGCCATGGCGGGATCGGCGTCCACGGCGCGGCCGAACGCGTTCCGCGCGTCCTCGAAGCGGCGGAGCTCCATCAGCACCAGCCCTACGCCGTTCCACGCGACCGCGCTCCCGCTCTGCTCGCCCAGCGCGCCCTGGTACTCCTCGAGCGCCGCGCGAAGCTGGTGCTTCTGCAGAAAGAGAAGACCGAGATTGAGCCGGGCGGCAAAGAGCGGCTGGCCGCCGTCGAGCGCCCGGCGAAAGGCGGCGACGGCCGCCTCGCCCGTGCCCGCGTCGCCCGCGCGGACCACGCCGAGGTTGTTCCAGGCGAGCCGGTAGCCGGGGTCCACCTCGAGGGCCTGCTGGTAGGCCGCGATCGCCTCGGCTCGGCGCCCGGCCTGGTGCAGGCACACCCCGCGCTCGTTCCACAGCTTGGGCGAGTCGGCGTGCTCCTGCACCAGCGCATGATAAAGCTCGAGCGCGGCGGTGAGCTCGCGGCGGAGGAGGTGCACCTCGGCCATGGCCTGCAGCGTCATGCGGCGGTCTTCGCCCGCCTCGAGCGCCGCCCGGTATTCGCGAAGCGCCTCGTCATGCAGCCCGTTCTGCCGGAATGCCAGGCCGAGGGTGTAGTGCGCCAGCGCGCCGCCCTCGACGACCCGCGGCCGCTCTCCGGGGCGGCCGGCGCCGTTCCCGGCAGCGCCGTTCCCGGCAGCGCCATTCCCCGCGGCCCCGTCGGCAGCCCCGGGGCCGTGGTAGCGGTCGAGCGCGAGGTTGGCCTGGGCACGTGCGAGGGTCGGGTTCAG
>JAICLE010000168.1 GCA_025927545.1 Gemmatimonadales bacterium | reverse complement strand
GGGGGCCGGCGGGGGTCGCGCCGGTCGCAGCAGTGGGGTTCGATGGTTGAGATCGCGCAGGGACCTTGAAGCCCACTGACGCTCCCTCTGCGACCCCCGCCGGCCTTGGGCCATCCGCGCCCCCGTTGGGGGGCGCGGCCGAGCGGCTGCGCCTCGGGCTGTGCCGCTTGGAGATACAGAAGCGGCGCATGGCGGGGAGAAGGGATGGACACTGCTCCACCGGCGCGCCGATGTCCTGGCGCAGGCGGGCGGTGAGGCACGCGGCGGGAGCGTCAGGGCGCGCTCCAGGTCCCTGCGCGATCCTGAACGTCTGAGCGCACTGCAGCGACCAGAGCGTGCCCCACCGCCCGCCGCAGCCGTTGACCCCGAACTCCACCCAACCCTCCCGGACCCTCCAGTCAGACCATGTAATTCACCGGTGGGTTCTGCAGTTGCAGAATCGCCCGGTCAATCCGGAACGGCTCGATGTTCCGTTCCGTGCGCCCATCGATGGCCAGCTCTGACAGGATCCGGCCGATCAGCGAGGCGAACTTGTAGCCGTGTCCGCCTCCGATTCCCACGACCACATCGGGATGGTCCGGCAGCCGGTCGATCACGAAGTCGCGGTCGGGCGTCAGGGTGTAGAGGCAGGTCTTGGTGTAGATGATCGGGCCCAGCGAGCGGGGGATGTACTTCTCGAGGAAATCCGTCGTCCGCCGGAGCGCGGCCTGGTCGGGCTCGAAGGTGCGGGTGTCGGCGCTGACTTCCTGGCCGCCGGCGTCCTGGCCGGCCTTGGTGCCGGCCTCGCCGAAGATGGGGAAGCCGTAGAAGCAGGGGTCGTCCATCCAGATCCAGACCGGGAACCGGTCGGGTTGAAACTCCGCCTGGTGCGGCGTCGCGAAATAGGTGACCTGCTCCTTGGTCACCCGCAGCGGCAGGTGCATCCCGAAGTGGGTCAGCGCGCCGTTAGACCAGGCGCCCGCCGCGACCACCAGCCGACGGCAGCGGTAGGTCGTACCGCCCGCCGTCACCTCGATCTCGCCGTTCATCGGCCGAAGCCGCTCCACCGGCGCCCGGTCCCGCAGGGTGGCGCCGTGCGCCTCCGCCAGCCGCACGTGCGCCGCGTTCCCCCGCGCGGCCATCGCGATCCCGCTCTCCGGCTGATACAGGCCATGGATCTCGTCGCCCACCGTGAACTGCGGCCAGCGCCGCCGGATCTCGGCGCCATCGAGGTGCTCGTACGGCACCTTCGCCGAGTCCATGCTCCCACTGTAGTTGCTGAGCGGGATGGCGCTCACGATCGGGGCGAAATCGAGGCCGCCGGTCCGAAGCACCAGCCGCTCCCCGGCCTCCTGCTCCACCGCCGCCCACGCGGCGAAGGCGTGCCTGGCCAGCTCCACGTACTGCGGCGTGTGATAGGAGAGCCGGATGATCCGCGAGTGATCCTGCGACTCCCCGCGCACGTGCCCGAGTTCGAACTGCTCGAGCCCGAGCACCGCCGACCCCACGCGCTTCGACAACCAGTACGCCGCGGCGCTGCCCCATCCGCCCAGGCCCAGAACGATGTATTCGAAGTCACGGCGCATGTTGGGCCTCCGGCCAAGCCGTCAGTCGCCAGTCGCCAGCTGTGAGCCTTGGGTCGTGCGTTCCGATTCGCCGGTTGTAAGTCTCACGACCGGCGACCGACGACTGACGACCAAGAAGACTCCCCCACCCTCTCCCCCACATACCTCCGAATATCCAGACTCGAGCTTTCCATGGGCGCATAGTACCCGCTCCGAAAGACGCGCGAGCCCATTCCGCGCTGGACCGACTCGCAGATCGCCCAGTCCTGCCGGTTGACCAGATCCCAGAAATCCACCGCGTCCGCGGGGTCGAAGTCGGGCCGGGCGAGCTCGGCGGGATGAAACAGGAACTCGTTGACGATCGTGGTGCGGTCGGGGCCGGACGGAAAGAGCAGGAACGCGGCCACGTGCTCGGCGGAGAGGCTGAGCATGAAGTTGGGGTAGATCAGCTCGCCCTTGTGGCGGACGCGCTCGTCCTCGCTCAGGCCGGCGAACGGCGCTCGGGTGCTGGTGCCGGTCGCGGTGAACGTCCAGGCGCCGTCGCGATGGGGAATCCCGCGCTCCCAGTCGAGGTCGGAGCCGCCGCGCTCCCGGAAGGCGGGGACGAGACGGCAGAGCTCCGGATGCACGGGCCCGCAGTGGTAGCACTCGTTGTAATTCTCGAGCATCACCTTCCAGTTGGCCTGGACTTCGTAGACGATCCGGCGCGCCACGCGCAGCTCGCTGAGCGGGTAGCGCCCGAGCCGCTCGGGCACGGCGCCGAGCTGGGCGGCGAGCGAGTAGCCGCGGGCACGTGCCTCGCCCGGCGTGAGGTTCACGAACAGGAATCCGCCCCAGCTCTCGACGCCGACCGGGTGGAGATGCAGCTCGTCGTGTGAGGGAGATTCCCCACAGCTCCGGGCGCCGGAACACGGCGGCTCCGCCGGCGGCCGCAGCTCGTCGGCGTCGAGGAACGGCGCGGTCCGAAGCGCGCCCTCGAGCGTGTAGGTCCACGAATGGTACGGGCAGCGGATCCCGCCGCCGAAGCGCCCGCTTCCGCCCTCCGGCACGAGCTGTGAGCCGCGGTGGCGGCAGACGTTGTAGTGACCGGCGAACCCTCCGTCGCGCGTCCTCACCACCAGTATGCTCTCGCCGGCCACCCTCTTCACCACGTAGTCGCCCGGCGACCGGAGCTCCTCCTCCCGTCCCACGCAGAACCACTCGCGCCAGAAGATCCGCTCCTGCTCCAGCGCGTAGAGCTCGGGCGACAGATAGTACTCCCGCGGCAACGTGCGCTCGAGGGCGCTCATGACGGCACCTCCTCATAAACGTCGGGGTGCACGGCTCCGGCGGGCGGTGAGGCACGCTCTGGTCGCTGCAGTGCGCTCAGACGTTCAGGATCGCGCAGGGACCTGGAGCGCGCCCCGACGCTCCCGCCGCGCGCTCCACCGCCCGCCTGCGCCAGGACATCGGAGCGCGGTCGGAGCAGCGTCCATCTCTTCTCCCCGCAATGGGCCCATTCTG
>JAICLE010000031.1 GCA_025927545.1 Gemmatimonadales bacterium | reverse complement strand
CGCGAGCTGGCGGCCTGGTCGATCGGGAGCTGCGAGCCGAAGAAGGCGCCGGCCGCGCTGGTCGCGCTGCTGGGGGACCGCGACCGCGACGTCCGACTCTCCGCCACCTGGGCGCTCTTCAGCATCGAGGATCCCGACGCGACCGGCGCGCTCGAGGCGGCCTACAAGCGCGAGACGGATCCCGAGGTCCGGATCGGCATGATCCGCGCGCTCGGCGCCATGGGCGAGCGTTCGGTGGACGCGCTGCAGGGGCTGGTGTCGTCCTCCGACCCGCAGATCCGGAAGACCGCCGTCACCGCGCTGGCGGGCGGCGAGGCGTCGGGTCCGTGGCCGTGGCCGCGGCCCATGCCGCGCCCGTTTCCGGATGAGCACGATGACGAGTAGGCAGGCGCGCCCGCTGCCGGCTCATTGTCGTAGCCGTGAGTGCTGATTTTTCACCATCAAGCCGTGAGGAGTCATCCTGAGCGAAGCGAAAGGAGGCATGCGTCAGCTCATGCCCCCTTTCCCCCTCGCTACGCTCGGGGTCAGGGTGACTCGACAGGAGATCCCATGATGCGCAACGCCGGAATCGCCGCCCTCGCCGTGGTGGGCATGCTGTGGAAGGAGCCGTGGGGGTCCAGGGTCGTCTCCGCCGCGGCCGACAACATCCGCGACCTCATCGCCGCGGCGCAGGGCGCGCCGCCGGCGGTGTGCGGGCTCGCGGCCGATGCGGTGGGGAGCTGGTGGGGCGACGCGGGCGACGCGCCGGTGACGCCGCTCGGCGAGCACCGCATGCCGAAGCGGTCGCGCGGCCACCGGCGGTACGACATGTCGGCCGACGACGTCCGCTTCCTGCTCGAGAGCCTGTCGCAGCGCGACGCGTGCGTCCGCGAGCTGGCCGTCCGCCTGCTCGGCACCCAGGGTGGCGACGAGGTGGGGCCCGGCTTGCTCCAGCGGCTCGCGTCGCCCGACTCCGGCATCCGGAGCGTCGCCGCGCTCGGCCTCGGCCTGGCGCAGCCGGCCAGCGCGGTGGACGCACTGGTGCGGGCCACCGGCGACCCGGCGACCGGCACCCGCGCGAACGCCATCTGGGCGCTGGGCCGGATGGAGGACGGCCGGGCCGTGCGGCCGGTGACGAAGGCGCTCGGCGACGACTCGCCGCTCGTGCGCGAGGCCGCGGCCGGCGCGCTCGGCCACCTCGACTCGGCCAGCGCGGTGCCCGCGCTGCTTCGCGTGCTCAAGAACGATCCCGTGGCCTCGGTCCGGCGGACCGCCGCCTGGGCGCTCGGCCAGCTCGAGGCGACGGACGCCGCCGATGCGCTCGCGGCGTCGCTCCGCTCGGACAAGGACCCCGACGTGCGCGAGATGTGCGCCTGGGCGCTGGGCGAGATGGACACCCGGCGCGGCGCCGACGCGCTGCTCGCCGCGGCGAAGGGCGACGAGGACGACGACGTGCGCGAGACGGCGGTGTGGGCGCTGGGACAGCACGGCGACGGATCGGCCGCCGGCGCGATCGGCGAGCTGCTCGCGGCCGAGAAGAGCCCGGAGGTGCGGGCGACGGCGGCGTGGGCGCTGGGGCAGCTCGACATCGGGTCGGCGCCCAAGGGGCTGATCTCGGCCGTGGGCGACCCGAACACTGACGTGCGCACCCGCGCCGCGTGGGCGCTGTCGGAGATCGGCGACGGCGCGGCGATCCCCGCGCTCCGCACGGCGCTCGCGAAGGAAGGGGACGCCGAGGCGCGGAAAGCGGAGGTGCGGGCGCTGATCCATTCGGGCGAGCGGAGCGAGCGGCTCACCGAGCTGCTCGAGTCGAAGGATCCAGAGGTTCGGGCCGCCGCGATCCGCGGGGTGGCGGGGAACGATGGGGTCGATCCCTGGCCCTGGCCGGAACCGCGGCCGCGGCCGTTTCCGTGAGGGCTTGATGGCGGCGTGAACGGGGGAACCGGATATGTGGATCTGCTGCCGTTCTGACGGCCCACGCGCTACCTTATCGCCGTGTCCTCGTTGTATCACGAAGTCTATGCGCGCTGGCGCGCGGCGCCCGAGCGCTTCTGGGCCGAGGCCGCGGAAGCGGTCCACTGGTACCGCCGGTGGGAGGCGGTGCTGGACGCCTCGCGCGCGCCGTTCTACCGCTGGTTCCCGGGCGGCCAGGTCAACAGCTGCTACAACGCGCTCGATCGTCACGTCGAGAACGGCCGGGCCGGCCAGCCGGCGCTGATCTACGACAGCCCGGTGACGGGGACGGTGCGGAGCTACAGCTACCGCGAGCTGCGCGACGAGGTGGCGCGGTTCGCGGGCGTGCTGGCGGGGCGCGGCGTGGAGCGCGGCGACCGGGTCATCATCTACATGCCGATGGTGCCCGAGGCGGTGATCGCGATGCTCGCCTGCGCGCGCATCGGGGCGATCCACTCCGTGGTGTTCGGCGGGTTCGCGTCGCCCGAGCTGGCCAGCCGGATCACCGATGCCCGGCCGAAGGCGATCCTCACCGCCTCGTGCGGCATCGAGATCGACCGGGTGGTGCCGTACAAGCCGCTGCTCGACGCGGCGATCGAGCTGGCCCACGCGAAGCCCGACTGCTGCATCGTGCTCCAGCGGCCCCAGGCGCGGGCGACGCTGGTGCCCGGCCGCGATCACGACTGGGCCGAGCTGGCGGCCGGCGCCCAGCCAGTTGACTGCGTTCCCGTCCTCGCCACCGATCCACTCTACATCCTCTACACCTCGGGCACCACGGGCCATCCCAAGGGCATCGTGCGCGACAACGGCGGCCATCTGGTCGCCCTCACCTGGAGCATGCGGAACGTGTACGGCGTGGACCCGGGCGAGGTGTACTGGGCCGCGTCCGACCTGGGCTGGGCGGTGGGCCACTCGTACATCGTCTACGGGCCGCTCTTCCACGGCAACACCACGATCCTGTACGAAGGGAAGCCGGTGGGGACGCCGGACGCCGGCGCGTTCTGGCGGGTGATCGCGCAGCACGGCGTGCGCGCATTCTTCACCGCGCCGACCGCGTTCCGGGCGATCAGGCGGGAGGACCCCGAGGGCGAGCATATCCGCCGGTACGATCTCAGCCGCCTCCGCACGCTGTTCCTGGCCGGCGAGCGATGCGATCCGCCGACGCTCGTCTGGGCGCAGCAGCAGCTCGGCATCCCCGTCGTGGACCACTGGTGGCAGACCGAGACCGGCTGGGCCGTGGGCTGCGACTGCGTGGGGCTCGGCCTGCTTCCGGTCAAGCCGGGCTCGTGCACCCTGCCGGTCCCGGGGTACGACGTGCGCATCCTGGACGACGCCGGACGCGAGGCTGGCGCCGGCGACACCGGCAATGTCGTGATCAAGCTGCCGCTCCCGCCCGGCTGCTCGCCCACGCTCTGGAACAACGACCGGGGCTACGAGCAGACCTACCTCACCGCCTATCCCGGCTACTATCTCACGGCCGACGCGGGTTACAAGGACGAGGACGGCTACCTCTGGATCATGAGCCGCACCGACGACGTGATCAACGTGGCGGGGCACCGGCTCAGCACCGGCGCGATGGAGGAGGTGCTCGCCGGGCACCCGGACGTGGCCGAATGCGCCGTGGTGGGCGTGCACGACGCGCTCAAGGGCGAGGTGCCCCTCGGGCTGGTGGTGCTCAAGGCCGGCCGCAGCCGGGATCCGGCGGAGCTGGCGGCGGAGCTGGTCGAGCTGGTGCGGAAGCGCATCGGCCCGGTGGCGTCATTCAAGACGGCGACCACCGTGAAGCGGCTGCCGAAGACGCGGTCGGGAAAGATCGTGCGTGGGACCATCAGGAAGATCGCCGACGGGGCGGCGTATACGGTGCCGCCGACGATCGACGATCCGGCGACGCTGGAGGAAGTCGCGGCGGCGCTCGCGGCGATCGGCTATCCAGGGCGGGTCACCTCTCCGTCGCCTGCGGGATCCGGACCGCACTAGCACCCGGAGAACGGGAAGGGCACGACGATCTGATACGGGCTCTCGTCGACTCCCTTCCCACCGAGCGTGATGTCGACCCGAAACACTCCGACCGTGAGCGCGAGAGCCGCCGAATAGGTGCCGTTGCCGTTGTCGGTCGGCTTCAGGATGACGCCCTGATTCACGCGGATCTGAAAGTCGTCGCCGCCATGGGCGATCCGGTTGCCGAAGGCGTCGAACGCCGTGACGGTCACCTTGGCGGGGAGCTGGGACGATTCGACACAGGCCGGTACGATCGCCTGCGACATACCCGGATCGGTGGCGCCCGGCACCACGGCGCTCGCAAAGGGCGAGCTGGGCAGCGCAGTCCCCGACACTTTGACCTGCACCTTGTCGGTGCCCGCCCTGGTCGGCGTATACGTCGCGGCATAGCGTCCGCCACCCTCGTCGGAGGCGGCCACGGCGCTCTGCGGGTTGGCGCCCGAGACCGACACCGCAATCGCACCCGCCTGCCCCGGCACGTCGTTGCCTTGCGCGTCTTCCAGCCGGATCTCCACGAGGGTCGCCTCGCCTGCCTTGCCCCCCGGCACACTCGCCGTGCTGCGCGCGGCGCTGGGCGCACCGGCCGTCACCGTGACGGTGGCGGTCTGGCTCACCGCCGTTCCAGCGACGACGGCCGAGACGATACGGTCGCCGGGGGAAGCGGCGCTCAGCAGGCCGGTGGCCGATCCGTCGCTTCGGGTCTGGTCGACCGGCTGGGTCAAGCTGTTGCCGGTCCCGGTGGCTGACAGGGTGACGGCGAGGCCCGGGATGGGGTTGTCGTAGGCATCGCGAGCGGTCACCGTGATCGTGCTCTTGCTGGAGCCGCCGGAGGCCGTGATCGTCGCCGGCGCGGCGTCCACCGTGGTCTTCCCGGCATCGACCGGGCCGGGCGTCGCCGTCGCGCCGAACACCACCGGACTTCCGCTCACGGCGAGACCCGAGATGGTCGCTGCGACGGTGTTGGTCCCCGCCTTCCGCCCCAGCGTCCACCCGCCGACGGCGGCGATGCCGTCGCCGCCGGTCACCGGGTTGGCACCGGTGAGCGATCCGGCTCCTCCGGTCACCTTGAACGTCACAGGAATGCCGGCGAGCGCGTTGCCGTCTGCATCGCGCACCAGGACGGCGGGCGCGGTCGCGACGGCGGAGGCTACCACGGCCGACTGCCCGTCTCCCGCCGTCCCCGCGATCGATGCCGGCGATCCGACTCCGAGCCCGACGCTGGCGGTCGCCGGGGCGAATCCCTCGGCCACGAAGGCGAGCGTCTGAACGCCCGGCGCCCCCCGGATCGTGAGGCCGGCGAAGGCGATTCGACCGGCCGCGTCGCTGGTTGCGGTCGTACCACCGTCGAGGGTGGCATCCCCCGCGGACAGCTGCGCGGTCACGACGACGCCTTCGCGGGCGATGTCGTTCCCGGCCGTATCCTGGAGCTGCAGCACTGGCTGGGGATCGAGGGGGACTCCGGAGGTGGCGGTGGCGGGCGGGGCCACGGTCAGGGCGAGCTGCGCAGCGACGCCGGTCGTGATGAACACCGCCGGCTCGGGCGCGCCTTCGACCCCAGTGACTGCGGCGGTGGTCACGTATGTGCCGAGCTCGATGCCGAGCACGCGCTCCGTCGCCGCCTCGCCGTTCGACGAAGTCATGCTGGTTGGCGGATTCACGCTTCCGCCGACCACGGCAGTCCAGGTCACCTGGACCCCGCCGACCGGTTGGCCGAAGCGATCGAGCACCCGCACGACCAGCGAGTCCCCGAGGGGCTCACCGATGGTTCCACTCTGTCCGTTGCCACGAAGCACGGAAATGCGGGCGGGCTGCCCTTCGTTGGGGAGCGACAGCTCATCGCCGCCGCAGCCACAGAGGCCCGCGGCGACGAGGCACAGCCGCGCTGCAAACCCGTACCGGAGGGCACGAGGGGGGAGCCGGGGAAGGCGGCCAGCGCGAGGGCGGTGCAGGAGCGTGTCCGGGGTGCAGGAGAACGTCTACTCTATCACTGGGGACCCCGGGAGACTAGGAGCGTACAGCCCGCGCGCCTCCCCGGCCCTTCCGCTGGGCCCGCCGCGGGCGGCAGATTCCGCTTTCGAGCCCAAGGGGCGGTCCCCGGATGGACCGTGTACCGCTCGCCACCCACTGGAGATTCCGATCATGGACAGCGTCGTCCACTTCGAGATGCCCTACGAGAACCGCGAGCGCATGGCCAGATTCTACCAGTCCGCCTTCGGCTGGCAGACCCAGATGCTCGGCGCCGACATGGGGGAGTACGTCCTCGCCGTCACCACCGAGAGCACCGACGCCGGGCCGAAGCACCCGGGCGCGATCAACGGCGGGTTCTATCCCAAGAAACCCGACTGGCCGATGCAGTTCCCCTCGGTCGTGATCGCGGTACAGGATCTTGCCGCCTCGTCCAGGAAGGTGACCGCGGCGGGCGGCAGGATGCTGGGCGAACCGATGGACATCCCGGGGGTCGGCCAGTACGTATCGTTCGTGGACACCGAGGGCAACCGGTCGAGTATGCTGCAGCCGATCGTGCGGGAAGGGTGAGGTGACCGCCGTCCTGCCTCCCGGCACGGACCACTGGCCCGCGCTGCCGTACGAGCCGTGGAAGGACACGCTGGCCACGCTCCATCTCTGGACCCAGATCGTCGGCAAGATCCGGCTGGTCCGGACGCCGTGGACCAATCACTCGTGGCACGTGCCGCTCTACGTCACCTCGCGCGGGCTCACGACCTCGCCGATTCCGTACGGTGAGCGGACGGTGACGCTGGAGTTCGACTTCCTCGAGCACTGGCTCCGCATCGAGCCCGACGCGGGGCCAGTCGAGACCGTGGCGCTCATGCCCCGGTCGGTGGCGGACTTCTACGAGGAGGTGTTCGCGCGGCTCCACGCGCTCGGCTTCGACATCGCCATCCGCCCGATGCCGTCCGAGATCCCCGATCCAACCCCGCTCGACCGGGACACCCGGCACGCGAGCTACGACGCCGATGCCGCCCAACGGTTCTGGCGCGCGCTGCAGCAGAGCGATCGCGTGCTCAAGACGTTTCGCGCGCGGTTCCAGGGCAAGGCGAGCCCGGTGCACTTCTTCTGGGGAAGCTTCGATCTGGCGGCGACCCGCTTCTCGGGCCGGACGGCGCCGCCGCATCCGGGCGGCGTCCCGTATCTGCCCGACTGGGTGGCGCGGGAGGCATACTCGCACGAGGTGAGCAGCTGCGGGTTCTGGCCCGGCGGTGACGCGCTGCCCGAGCCGGTGTACTACGCGTACGCCTATCCCGAGCCCGAGGGCTTCAAGACCGCGACGGTGCGGCCCGAGGCCGCGCGATACCACGCGGGGCTCGGCGAGTTCGTGCTGCCCTACGAGGAGGTGCGGCAGGCCGGATCGCCGGACGAGATGTTGCTGGAGTTCCTGCAGACCAGCTACGAGGCGGCGGCGGACCTGGCGAAGTGGGATCGTGCGGCGCTGGAACGGCGGTGAGAGGTCCCTCGCTGCGTTCGGGATGAAGTACCGGTGCATCGATCAGCTCATCCTCGCCGTACCCCCCCGGAGAGCAGTCCCACGCCGAGCGCCCAGGCGCGTCGGGCCGCTGCCCGCGCCGCTCCGCTCCGTCGCGTCGGCGATCTCGCTGAGGTCCCCGGCGGTGAGCGTGAGCGTGGCGGCGCCGACCCAGCCGTCCACCTGCCCGGGCGACCGCGCGCCGACGATCGCGCCGCTCACACCGGGCCATGCGAGCGTCCACGCCACCGCCACCGCGGACACCGTCGTCCCATGCCGCTCGGCGACGGGCCGGAGCGCGTCGCGCAGCCCGAGATTGCGCGTCAGGTTGGGCTTCTGGAACTCGCGGCTCTTCCGCCGCCAGTCACCCGGCGCGAGCGACGCCACCCGCTCGGCGCTGAACCCGTCGGTGAGGATGCCCGACTGCATCGGGCTGTAGCCGATGACGCCCGTCTCGTGCGCCGCGCACCAGGGGATCACGTCCCCGGCGGCGTCGCGCCGGATCAGCGAGAACGGCGGCTGCGCCGAGTCCACGTGCCGCACCCGCTCGCAGCGGTCGAGCAGCGCGGGGTCGAAGTTGGACACGCCGATCGCGCGGACCTTGCCTTCCTCCGCCAGCCGCACCATCGCGCCCCACGAGTCTTCCACCGGCGTCCCCGTCTGGTCGGGCCAGTGGAACTGGTACAGGTCGATGCGCTCGACGCCGAGCCGCCGGAGCGACGCCTCGCACTCGCGGCGGATGGATTCCGGCCGGAGGACGCGCCGCACCTCGGCGCTGCGGTCGTTCTCGTCCCAGACCATCCCGCACTTGGTGAAGACCAGCGGGCGCCGGTCGGCCGGGAGCTCGCGCAGCAGCCGGCCCACGACCTCCTCCGAGTGGCCCAATCCGTAGACCGCGGCGGTGTCGATCCAGTTGACGCCGCGATCGAGCGCGCGCCGCATGGCGGCGACCGACGCGTCATCGTCCTGCGGACCCCAGCCGAAGGCCCACTCACCGCCGATGGCCCAAGCGCCGAACCCGACGGCGGTGATGGAAAGCCCGCTCCGACCGAGCGGCCGGGTCGGCAGCGAGTCGGGAGTGGGGGAGCCGGAACGGCCGGCCGAAGGTGAGGGCATCTGTTCGATCCTTTCGATTCGCAGGGAATCAGTCAGACGGTCAGACGGTCAGACGGTCAGACGAACAGGCAAGCAGGTGGCGGTCGGAGGTCGTCCGCAGGGGCCGTCGGACGCACGCCGGTCCTGCACGTGTACCTGCCGACCACGCGATCGCCCGCCCGTCTGACCGTCTGACCGTCTGACCGTCTGACGCCTGTCGAAACCTACCTCCGGAAAGCGATCGGCCGGGCGTTCGAGCAGCCGGGCCGGGCGGCCCTCCAGCCCGCGCTCGAAGAAGACCAGCGAGAACGCGTCCACGATCTGAAGCCCGCGGCGCGGGTCGATCGGGCCGACGAGGCCGAGCCGGCGCACCAGAGGCGAGAACAGCGGCATGTCCGAGAAGTTCGGGTGGAACGCGCCCGGCAGACGCACGAGGTACCCGTCGCCGGGCAGCGTCCCGAATACCGCGCGCATCGTGCCCTGAGTCTCGTCGATGTCGCGCTCCGGCCAGTGCTCGAGCCGCATGCTCGCGCTGTCGCTGCTCAGCCACATCGCCGGCTGCCGGAGCCCGGAGGCGACGACGTCGGCCGGCATGAGGCTGTCCATCATGAGACACGCCCGGAGCCGCGGTTCCCGCCGGCAGGCCTCGGCGGTGACGGCGCCGCCCAGCGAGACGCCGAACATGCCGGCGCGGCCGAGGTCGAGACGGCCGGTGAGGGTTCCCCGGGCGTCGTTCGTGTCGAGCGCGGCAAGCCGGTCGAGCGTGAAGCTCGCGTCGCGGGCGAGGAACGGGTTCACGCTGTCGAGGAAAGGCGGATGCCCCGGCGCGGAGGGGTCGAACATGCGCGGGTCGAACAGCGCCACGCGGCCGTCGGGAAAGGCGACGCCGCTCGCGGCGCCCGGCTGATCCATCGCCGCCACGACGTACCCGTGCGACACCGGCTCCTGGACCAGCGCGGTGTTGTGCTGCCGGTAGCCGCCGCGCCCATGCGCGAAGATCAGCACAGGATACGGGCGCGGGTCCGCACCTGATCGAGGTGGCTCAAGGTGAATCCCGAGAGGCCGAGCAGCCGCGCGAGCGGCGCCAGCGTTTCGGGGCGCTCGACGTACGGCGCCCGCGGCGCGCCCCGCTGGTAGCGTGCGGGATCCCAGAGCTGCACCATCAGCTCGCGGCGGTCGGACGGGTCGGCGGTGAAGACCTCCGGCCGGGTCGAGTCGATCCAGTGGTCGGTCAGCGTGCCGATGGGGTAGGGACCGGTCGGGCGGGGGAACTGGAACACCGGGAGCAGCGCCGGGGGCGCGGCCGCCACGACGAGCGCGAGCACGCCGAGCACGACCACGGTTCAAGGCGCGGAGCCGTGGAAACGCCACCGCGCCAACCGCGAGCAGGTCGGCGAGGAGCCGTACCAGCTCGAGCGTCCGCATCGCGACGACTCAGCGCAGCACACCGACGGTCGCGGCGCCGAGGGTGACCTCGACCTCGGCGCGGCCGCGCCAGCTGCCCAGGTCGCCGCCGTGCTCGTCGTCCACGTGCAGCTCGTCGGGCGCGCACCAGACGCGGAGGCACTTGCCCCGCTCGGTGGGCAGGTGCGGCCGTGCGGTGCCGAACGCGTCGGCCAGCGCGACGAGGGCGACGCGGTCGCGTTCCAGCGCGCGCACGATCTCGAGCTTGCCGTCGCTCACCCGCGCCTGCTCCGCGAGCCAGAGATTGGGACCGGCGCAGCGGATGTTCATGGCCTCCAGCAGGAGGTAGCGGCCGGTGAGATCGCGGCCGTCCAGCTCGACCCGGAGCTCGAGCGGCGCGAGCGTGCGGGCCGCACGCCGGGCCTCGGTGCGCGCATCGTCCGTCCCCTTCAGATTGTCGCCGACGTCCGGATGAATCAGGTGGCCCAGCAGTCCCACGCCGGTGGACTCGACGAACCGGGTCTCGCCCCAGGGCCCGCGCGCGGTCCCGACGTCCACGCGGCGCACGTCGGCCGTGGCCCAGCGGGCGGCGAGATCGGCTGCATCACCGCGGATGCCGAATGACCGGGCGATGTTGTTGGCCGTGCCGGTCGGGAGGATGGCCATCGGAACTTCGGTGCCGGCCAGGGCTTTCATGACGCGGCCCACCGTGCCGTCGCCGCCGGCCACCGCGACCAGGTCGCCCGGATCGCGCAGCGCCTCGGCAAGGCCGGACTGCTTCGCCCGGCGGACCTCCACGGCGTGGCCCGCCGACTCGACCGCGCGGCGGAGGTCGGCGGAGGACTGGCCGCCGTTCCCGGCCTTCGGGTTGAGCAGGAGGGTCACGCGCATGGGGGATTCACGAGAGGAGAGCGAATGAGGATCCTGATCGCCAACGACGACGGTGTGTACAGCCCCGGCCTCCGGGCCCTGGCCGACGCGGCGCGCCGGTTCGGCGAGGTCCGCATCGTGGCGCCCGACGTGGAGCAGTCTTCGATGGGACACGCCATCACCCACTCGAGACCGCTCACCGTGAAGGCGACCGTGATCGGCGACCACGAGGCGTACCGCGTGAACGGCACCCCGGCCGACTGCGTGACCATCGGCGTGGCCGAATGGGGGAAGGTGGACGTCGTGCTCTCCGGAATCAACCTCGGCACCAACCTGGGAAACTCGATCTGGCACTCGGGGACGCTGGCCGCCGCGAAGCAGGCGCCGCTGCTCGGGGTCCGCGGCATCGCGCTCAGCACGCCCACGGCCGACGACCAGCCCGACTTCGCGGCGCTCGGGCCATGGGTGGACCGGGTGCTCGAGCTGCTCATCACGCGCAACGCCTGCCCACTGGTCAACGTGAACTTTCCGCTCACCCCGCGCGGGCTCCGCTGGACCCGCCAATCGGTGCGGCACTACGACGGCAAGGTGGTGCCCGGCCACGACCCGCGCGGCCGGCCGCACTTCTGGATCACGACCGTGGCCCTCGAGGCGCCGGACGAGGGGACCGACCGCTGGGCGGTGGAGCACGGCTGGGTCTCGCTCACGCCGCTGCGGCTGGATCTCACGGATGAGAAGGCGTTGGCGGAGCAGGCGGCGGTGGGGGGGTGAGTGAGCAGGCGGTCAGCCTGCTCGCCTGCTCGCCCGCCCGCCCACTCACCTCCCCCGCGACCGCTCCCAGTTGACGAACAGAAATCCGCCCGGCGCGTCGAACGGCGGCTCGCCCGCCGCCGGCGTGATCTGGAGCTGCAGCTCGTCCACCTTGTTGCGGGAGCAGTCCCAGCACTCCAGGGCGTAGTCACCGTCGCGCCGCGTGTGCGAGAGCAGCATCACGTGCACCTGCGCGTTGTCGGTCACCAGCGCTTCGTTGCGGTAAAGATGGGCGACCGACCAGAGCGCCACCGCGCTGTTGATCGTGGGGACGAGCGGAGTGTGGACGCCGGTCATCCCGTGGTAATAGAGGCCCATGATGACGCCGCCGAACCTCGGGTGGTGGGGGACGTCCTTCGTCTGCACCCGGTCGAGCACCGCCTTCCAGCGCGCGCCGTCCTGGGTGGTGAACTCCGCGACGCCGTTCACCGAATCACGGATGCTGCCGCGCTCGAGCGCACGGAAGCTGAACCGGCCCGAGATCGGCGCCACGTTGTTCGAGTAGGGGCCGCTCCTGATCTGGGCATCGAGCGCATCGCGCTCCGCGCCGAACTGCTGCGCGACCGGGCCCGCGCTGTCGGGGAACGGGAACGGGCCGGGGAGGATCTGGATGACCGGTCCGCCGCCGGTCACCCGGATCCACTTGGCGGCGGGCTCAGCCGGCTCGGGTGCGGGGGCCCTCGGGCCTGGCTCGGCGCGCGTCGAGGCGCTCGCGGGATCGGCCACGGCGACTACCTTGAGGTGCGTCTCCATGCCGAGCTTCTTGTGCGAGTCGCGCCCGACGGGGCAATAGATCTCGTAGCTGCCGGGCTTCAGCATGAGCGTCAGGGTCGCGCTCGCGCCCGGCTGAATGAGCGGCGTCTCCTGCTCGATCCCATTCCCTTCGACCTCCAAGGCGTGCGGAATGCTGCCGTTGTTGGTGGCGGTGAAGCTGACGGGGCCCGCCGGAACGCTCGTGGCGGAGAGCCGAATGGTCCACTCGGACAGGGTTGCGCCGACGTCGGCGGGAGCGCGACGGGGCACGGGCTGGACGTTGCGGGCGGGCGCGGCCGCAAGCGCGGCGGCGACCAGGCCGCCGAGCGGCAGGGTGATGGACGGGAGTCTCATGGGCTCGTTCCTCGAGTTGACGTGATGTCGCTATCGGACGAGCGGGAGACTCGGCGCCCGCGGGGTCTATTCCGTCGGGAATAAAGTCGCCTGCCGGCGAGTCTACTCCGGACGGGTTGTCCCGAGACACAACCGAGGAACGGTTGGAGCCAAACGAGTTGGAGCGATTCGAGGCGCTGATGCTGCCGCACCTGGGCGCCGCCCACGGGCTGGCGCGCCATCTCACCGGAAACGACGCCGACGCGGACGACGTGGTGCAGGAGGCCTACCTCCGCGCGCTGCGGCACTTCGGCGGGTTCCGCGGCAACGGCGCGGCGCAGAGCCGCGGCTGGATGCTGACGATCGTCCGCAACACCGCCTTCACCTGGCGACGCCGGCGGCGGCCAGAAGCAGAGGCGGCGGAGTTCGACGAGACGCTGCACAGCGAGACGGCGGGCGAGGACTTCGGGGAGGAGCTCGCGCGGCGCGACTCGCGGGAGACCCTGGCGCACGCGCTCGGCCGGCTGCCGCCCGACCTGCGCGAGGTCATCGTCCTGCGGGAGCTCGAGGGCCTCTCCTACAAGGAGATCGGCGACGTGGTGGACGTGCCCATCGGCACGGTCATGTCACGGCTTTCGCGCGCGCGGCAGCGGCTGCAGGCGGCGCTGCTCGCCGGGAAGGAGGGCTGAGATGAGCCATCCCGACGTGGAGACCCGGATCGACGCCTATCTCGACGGCGAGCTGGCACCGCCCGACGCGGCCGAGGTCGAGGCGCACCTGGCGGAGTGCGGACGGTGCCGCCGCTTCCAGGCCGACCGGCTGGCGCTGCGGGCCGCGCTGGAGGGGGTCATGCCGAGGCGGGAGCCGGCCGACGCGCTGCGCGTCCGGGTGCGCAATGCGATCGCGGCGGAGCTGCCGATGCTGGAGCTGCCGGCGCGCGAGCGGCCGCTTTCGCTGGCGGGTGTGGCAGCCCCGACGGCGGCCGCGCGGCCGGCTCGGCAGGCGACGTGGCGGTGGCTGGCGCTCGCGGCATCGGTCGCGGTGGTGGCGGTCGGAAGCTGGCGGCTGGGCGCGGCGCGCGCCGGCTCCCTCGTGCTGGCGGACCAGGTGGTGGCGAGCCACGTGCGCTCGCTCATGCCGGGCCACCTGAGCGACGTGGTGAGCAGCGACCAGCACACGGTCAAGCCGTGGTTCGACGGCAAGCTCGACTTCTCGCCGCCGGTGCACGACTTCGCCGGGCGCGGCTACCCCCTGCTGGGCGGGCGGCTCGACTACATGGACGGCCGGCCGGTGGCCGCGCTGGTGTATGGGCGGCGCCGGCATGTGGTGAGCGTGTTCGTCTGGCCCGCGCGGGAACCCGAGCGAGATGCGGCGCCCGTGACCAGGAACGGCTACCACGTCCTGCATTGGGCAACCCCGGAGTTCTCCTACTGGGTGACCTCGGACATCGGTCTCGCCGAGCTGAAGGACTTCGGTGGTATGCTGCGGCTGGCCGACTCGGCGACCTCGGGCGCGCGGGCGGAGCGGTAAGAAAGAGGCAGGTGTGATGTCGATCACACCGATATCCCTCCGCCGATAACTGGTTAGCAGCAAAGCCCGTGCACTATCGATGTCGTTGGCGGCCGGCCCGGCCTCGGGCCCCAAGCCTGAGGCCGGCCCGACGAATGTTTTCCGTCATGTGAGCACCAACACAACCGCCGTGCGCCGATCTGGCCATGATGCCTAAGGGCGGGCGATGAGCCGCCCCTTTTTTCGGCTCGGTCCAGACCACTGGAGCACGGTGTGATGAACCCTCGCCCCCACGTCCCGCGCCTCCTCGTCGCTGCCGGCGCGGCCGGCATCTTGGCCTGCTCAAGCGACGACATCGCCGCGCCGCCCGAGTCTCCTCCGGTCCCCGCCGCGGCCCACATCGACTCCGTGACTGTGACGCCCGGGACGGCCAACGTCCTGTCGGCAACGGTCAGCGTCTATGCGAAGAACGCCGAGCACGCGCGCGTGCTGTTCGAGTCTCCCGGCGTCGCGCCGGACTCGACGCCGAGCGTCGCGCTCGCGGGCGGGCAGGGCACGATACCGGTGCTGGGGCTTCGGAGCGGGATCGCCTATCGCGGCGTGGTCGAGGTGACGGGTGGGGACACCCAGGCGCGGTCGGACAGCGTGAGCTTCACGGGAGGCGAGCTGCCGGAGCCGCTCGATCACGTGAGCTTCACCGCGGCGGGCACCGCGAGCCGCGGGTTCACCCTCAGCGCGGTTGCGGTCGGCGGCTCCATCTATGCCATCGCGTTCGACTCGGCGGGGGCTATACGCTGGTATCGCGGGTTCGCGTTCGACGGCACCCAGGCCACAGGGGACCTCAAGCAGCAGCAGAATGGGAACTTCACGCTCTACATCGGCACCGTGACCGGCTGGGAGTCGGTCCCCGGCCGCTACGTGGAGTTCTCCCCGACGGGTGATTCGCTGCGCTCGCTGACCGCGCCGGCGCCGCTCTTCACCGACAACCACGAGCTGCTGATCACGGGGTCGGGCGCGGACGAGCGCGTCCATCTCTTCGGGTACGACCGGCGCGCGGCGGACCTGTCGGCCATCGGCGGCCCCTCGGCCGCGCAGGCGACCGGCCACACCCTGCTGCGGCTGCGCCCGGACGGCTCGGCCGAGTTCTCGTGGGTGGCGTGGGACCACATTCCAGTCCAGAACTGGATCGAGCCGCCGCGGCCCGATCCCACCAACCCCGAGCAGCCGGATTACGATCACCCGAACGCGATCGGGTTCGACCTCGACGGCAACTACATCGTCTCGTGGCGCAACCTGGGCCAGGTGACCAAGATCGACGCCGGGACCGGGGAGGTGCTGTGGCGGCTCGGCGGGGCGGACAACGAGTTCACCTTCGTGAACGATCCGCTTCACGGCTTCAGCGCGCAGCACTACGCGCGCATCCTGCCGAACGGCCACCTGCTGCTCTACGACAACGGCACCCGTCACACGCCGCCGGAGAGCCGCGTGGTGGAGTACGCGCTCGACCTGGCCGCGCACACCGCGACGCTGGTGTGGGAGTTCCGCCACTCGCCCGCGATCTACACGGCCTACGTGGGCTCGGTGCAGCGGCTCACGAACGGGAACACCGCCATCGGCTACGGCTTCGTGGGACACACCACGGAGGTCGCGCCGGGCGGGTCGGTCGTGTGGGAGGCGGACCTCAGGGTGGATGGGCACCCGATTCTGGCGTATCGCATGGTGCGGATCGCGTCGCTGTACGGGTACGAGGAGCCGTAGGCGGGGCGAGGTAAGCCGTGCGCGGGACGGAACCCGCTCTTCATCCCGAGCGCAGCGAGGGACCTTGCCGGGGAATGGTTCGAACCATTCCCCGGCAAGGTCCCTCGCTGCGCTCGGGATGAAGAGCGGGTTCCGTCCCGCGCACGGCTTACCTCGCCCCGCCTACGGCTCCTCGTACCCGTACAGCGACGCGATCCGCACCATGCGATACGCCAGAATCGGGTGCCCATCCACCCTGAGGTCCGCCTCCCACACGACCGACCCGCCCGGCGCGACCTCCGTGGTGTGTCCCACGAAGCCGTAGCCGATGGCGGTGTTCCCGTTCGTGAGCCGCTGCACCGAGCCCACGTAGGCCGTGTAGATCGCGGGCGAGTGGCGGAACTCCCACACCAGCGTCGCGGTGTGCGCGGCCAGGTCGAGCGCGTACTCCACCACGCGGCTCTCCGGCGGCGTGTGACGGGTGCCGTTGTCGTAGAGCAGCAGGTGGCCGTTCGGCAGGATGCGCGCGTAGTGCTGCGCGCTGAAGCCGTGAAGCGGATCGTTCACGAAGGTGAACTCGTTGTCCGCCCCGCCGAGCCGCCACAGCACCTCCCCGGTCCCGGCGTCGATCTTGGTCACCTGGCCCAGGTTGCGCCACGAGACGATGTAGTTGCCGTCGAGGTCGAACCCGATCGCGTTCGGGTGATCGTAATCCGGCTGCTCGGGGTTGGTGGGATCGGGCCGCGGCGGCTCGATCCAGTTCTGGACTGGAATGTGGTCCCACGCCACCCACGAGAACTCGGCCGAGCCGTCCGGGCGCAGCCGCAGCAGGGTGTGGCCGGTCGCCTGCGCGGCCGAGGGGCCGCCGATGGCCGACAGGTCCGCCGCGCGCCGGTCGTACCCGAAGAGATGGACGCGCTCGTCCGCGCCCGACCCCGTGATCAGCAGCTCGTGGTTGTCGGTGAAGAGCGGCGCCGGCGCGGTCAGCGAGCGCAGCGAATCACCCGTCGGGGAGAACTCCACGTAGCGGCCGGGGACCGACTCCCAGCCGGTCACGGTGCCGATGTAGAGCGTGAAGTTCCCATTCTGCTGCTGCTTGAGGTCCCCTGTGGCCTGGGTGCCGTCGAACGCGAACCCGCGATACCAGCGTATAGCCCCCGCCGAGTCGAACGCGATGGCATAGATGGAGCCGCCGACCGCAACCGCGCTGAGGGTGAACCCGCGGCTCGCGGTGCCCGCCGCGGTGAAGCTCACGTGATCGAGCGGCTCCGGCAGCTCGCCTCCCGTGAAGCTCACGCTGTCCGACCGCGCCTGGGTGTCCCCACCCGTCACCTCGACCACGCCGCGATAGGCGATCCCGCTCCGAAGCCCCAGCACCGGTATCGTGCCCTGCCCGCCCGCGAGCGCGACGCTCGGCGTCGAGTCCGGCGCGACGCCGGGAGACTCGAACAGCACGCGCGCGTGCTCGGCGTTCTTCGCATAGACGCTGACCGTTGCCGACAGGACGTTGGCCGTCCCGGGCGTCACAGTCACGGAGTCGATGTGGGCCGCGGCGGGGACCGGAGGAGACTCGGGCGGCGCGGCGATGTCGTCGCTTGAGCAGGCCAAGATGCCGGCCGCGCCGGCAGCGACGAGGAGGCGCGGGACGTGGGGGCGAGGGTTCATCACACCGTGCTCCAGTGGTCTGGACCGAGCCGAAAAAAGGGGCGGCTCATCGCCCGCCCTTAGGCATCATGGCCAGATCGGCGCACGGCGGTTGTGTTGGTGCTCACATGACGGAAAACATTCGTCGGGCCGGCCTCAGGCTTGGGGCCCGAGGCCGGGCCGGCCGCCAACGACATCGATAGTGCACGGGCTTTGCTGCTAACCAGTTATCGGCGGAGGGATATCGGTGTGATCGACATCACACCTGCCTCTTTCTTACCGCTCCGCCCGCGCGCCCGAGGTCGCCGAGTCGGCCAGCCGCAGCATACCACCGAAGTCCTTCAGCTCGGCGAGACCGATGTCCGAGGTCACCCAGTAGGAGAACTCCGGGGTTGCCCAATGCAGGACGTGGTAGCCGTTCCTGGTCACGGGCGCCGCATCTCGCTCGGGTTCCCGCGCGGGCCAGACGAACACGCTCACCACATGCCGGCGCCGCCCATACACCAGCGCGGCCACCGGCCGGCCGTCCATGTAGTCGAGCCGCCCGCCCAGCAGGGGGTAGCCGCGCCCGGCGAAGTCGTGCACCGGCGGCGAGAAGTCGAGCTTGCCGTCGAACCACGGCTTGACCGTGTGCTGGTCGCTGCTCACCACGTCGCTCAGGTGGCCCGGCATGAGCGAGCGCACGTGGCTCGCCACCACCTGGTCCGCCAGCACGAGGGAGCCGGCGCGCGCCGCGCCCAGCCGCCAGCTTCCGACCGCCACCACCGCGACCGATGCCGCGAGCGCCAGCCACCGCCACGTCGCCTGCCGAGCCGGCCGCGCGGCCGCCGTCGGGGCTGCCACACCCGCCAGCGAAAGCGGCCGCTCGCGCGCCGGCAGCTCCAGCATCGGCAGCTCCGCCGCGATCGCATTGCGCACCCGGACGCGCAGCGCGTCGGCCGGCTCCCGCCTCGGCATGACCCCCTCCAGCGCGGCCCGCAGCGCCAGCCGGTCGGCCTGGAAGCGGCGGCACCGTCCGCACTCCGCCAGGTGCGCCTCGACCTCGGCCGCGTCGGGCGGTGCCAGCTCGCCGTCGAGATAGGCGTCGATCCGGGTCTCCACGTCGGGATGGCTCATCTCAGCCCTCCTTCCCGGCGAGCAGCGCCGCCTGCAGCCGCTGCCGCGCGCGCGAAAGCCGTGACATGACCGTGCCGATGGGCACGTCCACCACGTCGCCGATCTCCTTGTAGGAGAGGCCCTCGAGCTCCCGCAGGACGATGACCTCGCGCAGGTCGGGCGGCAGCCGGCCGAGCGCGTGCGCCAGGGTCTCCCGCGAGTCGCGCCGCGCGAGCTCCTCCCCGAAGTCCTCGCCCGCCGTCTCGCTGTGCAGCGTCTCGTCGAACTCCGCCGCCTCTGCTTCTGGCCGCCGCCGGCGTCGCCAGGTGAAGGCGGTGTTGCGGACGATCGTCAGCATCCAGCCGCGGCTCTGCGCCGCGCCGTTGCCGCGGAACCCGCCGAAGTGCCGCAGCGCGCGGAGGTAGGCCTCCTGCACCACGTCGTCCGCGTCGGCGTCGTTTCCGGTGAGATGGCGCGCCAGCCCGTGGGCGGCGCCCAGGTGCGGCAGCATCAGCGCCTCGAATCGCTCCAACTCGTTTGGCTCCAACCGTTCCTCGGTTGTGTCTCGGGACAACCCGTCCGGAGTAGACTCGCCGGCAGGCGACTTTATTCCCGACGGAATAGACCCCGCGGGCGCCGAGTCTCCCGCTCGTCCGATAGCGACATCACGTCAACTCGAGGAACGAGCCCATGAGACTCCCGTCCATCACCCTGCCGCTCGGCGGCCTGGTCGCCGCCGCGCTTGCGGCCGCGCCCGCCCGCAACGTCCAGCCCGTGCCCCGTCGCGCTCCCGCCGACGTCGGCGCAACCCTGTCCGAGTGGACCATTCGGCTCTCCGCCACGAGCGTTCCGGCGGGCCCCGTCAGCTTCACCGCCACCAACAACGGCAGCATTCCGCACGCCTTGGAGGTCGAAGGGAATGGGATCGAGCAGGAGACGCCGCTCATTCAGCCGGGCGCGAGCGCGACCCTGACGCTCATGCTGAAGCCCGGCAGCTACGAGATCTATTGCCCCGTCGGGCGCGACTCGCACAAGAAGCTCGGCATGGAGACGCACCTCAAGGTAGTCGCCGTGGCCGATCCCGCGAGCGCCTCGACGCGCGCCGAGCCAGGCCCGAGGGCCCCCGCACCCGAGCCGGCTGAGCCCGCCGCCAAGTGGATCCGGGTGACCGGCGGCGGACCGGTCATCCAGATCCTCCCCGGCCCGTTCCCGTTCCCCGACAGCGCGGGCCCGGTCGCGCAGCAGTTCGGCGCGGAGCGCGATGCGCTCGATGCCCAGATCAGGAGCGGCCCCTACTCGAACAACGTGGCGCCGATCTCGGGCCGGTTCAGCTTCCGTGCGCTCGAGCGCGGCAGCATCCGTGATTCGGTGAACGGCGTCGCGGAGTTCACCACCCAGGACGGCGCGCGCTGGAAGGCGGTGCTCGACCGGGTGCAGACGAAGGACGTCCCCCACCACCCGAGGTTCGGCGGCGTCATCATGGGCCTCTATTACCACGGGATGACCGGCGTCCACACTCCGCTCGTCCCCACGATCAACAGCGCGGTGGCGCTCTGGTCGGTCGCCCATCTTTACCGCAACGAAGCGCTGGTGACCGACAACGCGCAGGTGCACGTGATGCTGCTCTCGCACACGCGGCGCGACGGTGACTACGCCCTGGAGTGCTGGGACTGCTCCCGCAACAAGGTGGACGAGCTGCAGCTCCAGATCACGCCGGCGGCGGGCGAGCCGCCGTTCGACGCGCCGGGCGGATTTCTGTTCGTCAACTGGGAGCGGTCGCGGGGGAGGTGAGTGGGCGGGCGGGCGAGCAGGCGAGCAGGCTGACCGCCTGCTCACTCACCCCCCCACCGCCGCCTGCTCCGCCAACGCCTTCTCATCCGTGAGATCCAGCCGCAGCGGCGTGAGCGAGACCCAGCCGTGCTCCACCGCCCAGCGGTCGGTCCCCTCGTCCGGCGCCTCGAGGGCCACGGTCGTGATCCAGAAGTGCGGCCGGCCGCGCGGGTCGTGGCCGGGCACCACCTTGCCGTCGTAGTGCCGCACCGATTGGCGGGTCCAGCGGAGCCCGCGCGGGGTGAGCGGAAAGTTCACGTTGACCAGTGGGCAGGCGTTGCGCGTGATGAGCAGCTCGAGCACCCGGTCCACCCATGGCCCGAGCGCCGCGAAGTCGGGCTGGTCGTCGGCCGTGGGCGTGCTGAGCGCGATGCCGCGGACCCCGAGCAGCGGCGCCTGCTTCGCGGCGGCCAGCGTCCCCGAGTGCCAGATCGAGTTTCCCAGGTTGGTGCCGAGGTTGATTCCGGAGAGCACGACGTCCACCTTCCCCCATTCGGCCACGCCGATGGTCACGCAGTCGGCCGGGGTGCCGTTCACGCGGTACGCCTCGTGGTCGCCGATCACGGTCGCCTTCACGGTGAGCGGTCTCGAGTGGGTGATGGCGTGTCCCATCGAAGACTGCTCCACGTCGGGCGCCACGATGCGGACCTCGCCGAACCGGCGCGCCGCGTCGGCCAGGGCCCGGAGGCCGGGGCTGTACACACCGTCGTCGTTGGCGATCAGGATCCTCATTCGCTCTCCTCTCGTGAATCCCCCATGCGCGTGACCCTCCTGCTCAACCCGAAGGCCGGGAACGGCGGCCAGTCCTCCGCCGACCTCCGCCGCGCGGTCGAGTCGGCGGGCCACGCCGTGGAGGTCCGCCGGGCGAAGCAGTCCGGCCTTGCCGAGGCGCTGCGCGATCCGGGCGACCTGGTCGCGGTGGCCGGCGGCGACGGCACGGTGGGCCGCGTCATGAAAGCCCTGGCCGGCACCGAAGTTCCGATGGCCATCCTCCCGACCGGCACGGCCAACAACATCGCCCGGTCATTCGGCATCCGCGGTGATGCAGCCGATCTCGCCGCCCGCTGGGCCACGGCCGACGTGCGCCGCGTGGACGTCGGGACCGCGCGCGGGCCCTGGGGCGAGACCCGGTTCGTCGAGTCCACCGGCGTGGGACTGCTGGGCCACCTGATTCATCCGGACGTCGGCGACAATCTGAAGGGGACGGACGATGCGCGCACCGAGGCCCGGCGTGCGGCCCGCACGCTCGCGCCGCTCGAGCTCCGGGTCGAGCTGGACGGCCGCGATCTCACCGGCCGCTACCTCCTGCTGGAGGCCATGAACATCCGCTGCGCCGGTCCCAATCTCTGGCTCGCGGAGCAGGCGCGGGTGAGCGACGGCAAGCTCGAGATCGTGCGCGCGCTGGAACGCGACCGCGTCGCCCTCGTCGCGCTGGCCGACGCGTTCGGCACCGCACGGCCGCACCTGCCCACCGAGCGGGGCAAGTGCCTCCGCGTCTGGTGCGCGCCCGACGAGCTGCACGTGGACGACGAGCACGGCGGCGACCTGGGCAGCTGGCGCGGCCGCGCCGAGGTCGAGGTCACCCTCGGCGCCGCGACCGTCGGTGTGCTGCGCTGAGTCGTCGCGATGCGGACGCTCGAGCTGGTACGGCTCCTCGCCGACCTGCTCGCGGTTGGCGCGGTGGCGTTTCCACGGCTCCGCGCCTTGAACCGTGGTCGTGCTCGGCGTGCTCGCGCTCGTCGTGGCGGCCGCGCCCCCGGCGCTGCTCCCGGTGTTCCAGTTCCCCCGCCCGACCGGTCCCTACCCCATCGGCACGCTGACCGACCACTGGATCGACTCGACCCGGCCGGAGGTCTTCACCGCCGACCCGTCCGACCGCCGCGAGCTGATGGTGCAGCTCTGGGATCCCGCACGCTACCAGCGGGGCGCGCCGCGGGCGCCGTACGTCGAGCGCCCCGAAACGCTGGCGCCGCTCGCGCGGCTGCTCGGCCTCTCGGGATTCACCTTGAGCCACCTCGATCAGGTGCGGACCCGCGCCCGTATCCTGTGCTGATCTTCGCGCATGGGCGCGGCGGCTACCGGCAGCACAACACCGCGCTGGTCCAGGAGCCGGTGTCGCACGGGTACGTCGTGGCGGCGATGGATCAGCCGGGCGCCGCGAGCGGCGTCGCCTTTCCCGACGGCCGCGTGGCGCTGTTCGACCCGCGCATGTTCGACCCCTCCGCGCCGGGGCATCCGCCTTTCCTCGACAGCGTGAACCCGTTCCTCGCCCGCGACGCGAGCTTCACGCTCGACCGGCTTGCCGCGCTCGACACGAACGACGCCCGGGGAACCCTCACCGGCCGTCTCGACCTCGGCCGCGCCGGCATGTTCGGCGTCTCGCTGGGCGGCGCCGTCACCGCCGAGGCCTGCCGGCGGGAACCGCGGCTCCGGGCGTGTCTCATGATGGACAGCCTCATGCCGGCCGACGTCGTCGCCTCCGGGCTCCGGCAGCCGGCGATGTGGCTGAGCAGCGACAGCGCGAGCATGCGGCTCGAGCACTGGCCGGAGCGCGACATCGACGAGACTCAGGGCACGATGCGCGCGGTATTCGGGACGCT
This sequence comes from Gemmatimonadales bacterium, assembly GCA_025927545.1. Lineage (GTDB taxonomy): Bacteria > Gemmatimonadota > Gemmatimonadetes > Gemmatimonadales > GWC2-71-9 > CAVVWJ01. Next base: position 8,957 of record JAICLE010000031.1, on the reverse strand, counting down.
GCCCGGCGACGGGTACCTCGTGCGTCTGCCGGGCGCGTTCCACCCGAACTTCTCGGACATGCCGCTGTTCTCGCCTCTGGTGCGCCGGCTCGGCCTCGTCGGCCCGATCGACCCGCGCCGCGGGCTTCAGATCGTGGACGCGTTCTCGCTGGTCTTCTTCGAGCGCGGGCTGGAGGGCCGCCCGGCCCGGCTGCTCGAACGCCCGGCCGATCGCTTTCCGGAGGTAGGTTTCGACAGGCGTCAGACGGTCAGACGGTCAGACGGTCAGACGGGCGGGCGATCGCGTGGTCGGCAGGTACACGTGCAGGACCGGCGTGCGTCCGACGGCCCCTGCGGACGACCTCCGACCGCCACCTGCTTGCCTGTTCGTCTGACCGTCTGACCGTCTGACCGTCTGACTGATTCCCTGCGAATCGAAAGGATCGAACAGATGCCCTCACCTTCGGCCGGCCGTTCCGGCTCCCCCACTCCCGACTCGCTGCCGACCCGGCCGCTCGGTCGGAGCGGGCTTTCCATCACCGCCGTCGGGTTCGGCGCTTGGGCCATCGGCGGTGAGTGGGCCTTCGGCTGGGGTCCGCAGGACGATGACGCGTCGGTCGCCGCCATGCGGCGCGCGCTCGATCGCGGCGTCAACTGGATCGACACCGCCGCGGTCTACGGATTGGGCCACTCGGAGGAGGTCGTGGGCCGGCTGCTGCGCGAGCTCCCGGCCGACCGGCGCCCGCTGGTCTTCACCAAGTGCGGGATGGTCTGGGACGAGAACGACCGCAGCGCCGAGGTGCGGCGCGTCCTCCGGCCGGAATCCATCCGCCGCGAGTGCGAGGCGTCGCTCCGGCGGCTCGGCGTCGAGCGCATCGACCTGTACCAGTTCCACTGGCCCGACCAGACGGGGACGCCGGTGGAAGACTCGTGGGGCGCGATGGTGCGGCTGGCGGAGGAAGGCAAGGTCCGCGCGATCGGCGTGTCCAACTTCGACCCCGCGCTGCTCGACCGCTGCGAGCGGGTGCGGCACGTGGACTCGGCGCAGCCGCCGTTCTCGCTGATCCGGCGCGACGCCGCCGGGGACGTGATCCCCTGGTGCGCGGCGCACGAGACGGGCGTCATCGGCTACAGCCCGATGCAGTCGGGCATCCTCACCGACGGGTTCAGCGCCGAGCGGGTGGCGTCGCTCGCGCCGGGTGACTGGCGGCGGAAGAGCCGCGAGTTCCAGAAGCCCAACCTGACGCGCAATCTCGGGCTGCGCGACGCGCTCCGGCCCGTCGCCGAGCGGCATGGGACGACGGTGTCCGCGGTGGCGGTGGCGTGGACGCTCGCATGGCCCGGTGTGAGCGGCGCGATCGTCGGCGCGCGGTCGCCCGGGCAGGTGGACGGCTGGGTCGGCGCCGCCACGCTCACGCTCACCGCCGGGGACCTCAGCGAGATCGCCGACGCGACGGAGCGGAGCGGCGCGGGCAGCGGCCCGACGCGCCTGGGCGCTCGGCGTGGGACTGCTCTCCGGGGGGGTACGGCGAGGATGAGCTGATCGATGCACCGGTACTTCATCCCGAACGCAGCGAGGGACCTCTCACCGCCGTTCCAGCGCCGCACGATCCCACTTCGCCAGGTCCGCCGCCGCCTCGTAGCTGGTCTGCAGGAACTCCAGCAACATCTCGTCCGGCGATCCGGCCTGCCGCACCTCCTCGTAGGGCAGCACGAACTCGCCGAGCCCCGCGTGGTATCGCGCGGCCTCGGGCCGCACCGTCGCGGTCTTGAAGCCCTCGGGCTCGGGATAGGCGTACGCGTAGTACACCGGCTCGGGCAGCGCGTCACCGCCGGGCCAGAACCCGCAGCTGCTCACCTCGTGCGAGTATGCCTCCCGCGCCACCCAGTCGGGCAGATACGGGACGCCGCCCGGATGCGGCGGCGCCGTCCGGCCCGAGAAGCGGGTCGCCGCCAGATCGAAGCTTCCCCAGAAGAAGTGCACCGGGCTCGCCTTGCCCTGGAACCGCGCGCGAAACGTCTTGAGCACGCGATCGCTCTGCTGCAGCGCGCGCCAGAACCGTTGGGCGGCATCGGCGTCGTAGCTCGCGTGCCGGGTGTCCCGGTCGAGCGGGGTTGGATCGGGGATCTCGGACGGCATCGGGCGGATGGCGATGTCGAAGCCGAGCGCGTGGAGCCGCGCGAACACCTCCTCGTAGAAGTCCGCCACCGACCGGGGCATGAGCGCCACGGTCTCGACTGGCCCCGCGTCGGGCTCGATGCGGAGCCAGTGCTCGAGGAAGTCGAACTCCAGCGTCACCGTCCGCTCACCGTACGGAATCGGCGAGGTCGTGAGCCCGCGCGAGGTGACGTAGAGCGGCACGTGCCACGAGTGATTGGTCCACGGCGTCCGGACCAGCCGGATCTTGCCGACGATCTGGGTCCAGAGATGGAGCGTGGCCAGCGTGTCCTTCCACGGCTCGTACGGCAGCGCGGGCCAGTGGTCCGTGCCGGGAGGCAGGACGGCGGTCACCTCACCCTTCCCGCACGATCGGCTGCAGCATACTCGACCGGTTGCCCTCGGTGTCCACGAACGATACGTACTGGCCGACCCCCGGGATGTCCATCGGTTCGCCCAGCATCCTGCCGCCCGCCGCGGTCACCTTCCTGGACGAGGCGGCAAGATCCTGTACCGCGATCACGACCGAGGGGAACTGCATCGGCCAGTCGGGTTTCTTGGGATAGAACCCGCCGTTGATCGCGCCCGGGTGCTTCGGCCCGGCGTCGGTGCTCTCGGTGGTGACGGCGAGGACGTACTCCCCCATGTCGGCGCCGAGCATCTGGGTCTGCCAGCCGAAGGCGGACTGGTAGAATCTGGCCATGCGCTCGCGGTTCTCGTAGGGCATCTCGAAGTGGACGACGCTGTCCATGATCGGAATCTCCAGTGGGTGGCGAGCGGTACACGGTCCATCCGGGGACCGCCCCTTGGGCTCGAAAGCGGAATCTGCCGCCCGCGGCGGGCCCAGCGGAAGGGCCGGGGAGGCGCGCGGGCTGTACGCTCCTAGTCTCCCGGGGTCCCCAGTGATAGAGTAGACGTTCTCCTGCACCCCGGACACGCTCCTGCACCGCCCTCGCGCTGGCCGCCTTCCCCGGCTCCCCCCTCGTGCCCTCCGGTACGGGTTTGCAGCGCGGCTGTGCCTCGTCGCCGCGGGCCTCTGTGGCTGCGGCGGCGATGAGCTGTCGCTCCCCAACGAAGGGCAGCCCGCCCGCATTTCCGTGCTTCGTGGCAACGGACAGAGTGGAACCATCGGTGAGCCCCTCGGGGACTCGCTGGTCGTGCGGGTGCTCGATCGCTTCGGCCAACCGGTCGGCGGGGTCCAGGTGACCTGGACTGCCGTGGTCGGCGGAAGCGTGAATCCGCCAACCAGCATGACTTCGTCGAACGGCGAGGCGGCGACGGAGCGCGTGCTCGGCATCGAGCTCGGCACATACGTGACCACCGCCGCAGTCACTGGGGTCGAAGGCGCGCCCGAGCCGGCGGTGTTCATCACGACCGGCGTCGCTGCGCAGCTCGCCCTGACCGTGGCCCCGCCCGCCACCGCCACCTCCGGAGTCCCCCTCGATCCCCAGCCAGTGCTGCAGCTCCAGGATACGGCCGGGAACGACATCGCCCGCGAAGGCGTCGTCGTGACCGCGCAGCTGTCCGCGGGGGATGCCACCCTCGACGGTGGTACGACCGCAACCAGCGACGCGGCCGGTCGAATCGCCTTCGCCGGCCTCACGATCCGGGGGGCGCCGGGCGTTCAGACGCTCGCCTTCGTGGCCGAGGGATTCGCCCCGGCGACCGCCAGCGTCGGGCTCGGAGTCGGATCGCCGGCATCGATCGCGGGGACGGCGGGAGACGGGCAGTCGGCCGTGGTAGCCTCCGCCGTCGCGACCGCGCCCGCCGTCCTGGTGCGCGATGCAGACGGCAACGCGCTCGCCGGCATTCCTGTGACGTTCAAGGTGACCGGAGGAGCCGGATCGCTCACCGGTGCCAACCCGGTGACCGGCGGCGACGGCATCGCCGCCGTCGGCGGGTGGACGCTGGGGCGGAAGGCGGGGACCAACACCGTCGCAGCGACCATCTCGGGTCTCGCCGTGAGCGGAAGTCCGGTGGTGTTCGGCGCGACGGCGACGCCCGGCCCGGTCGATGCCGGGAAGACCACGGTGGACGCCGCGCCGGCGACGATCACGGCCTCCGGCGGCTCCAGCAAGAGCACGATCACGGTGACCGCTCGCGATGCCTACGACAACCCCATCCCGGGCCTCGCCGTCACCCTGTCAGCCACCGGGACCGGCAACAGCTTGACCCAGCCGGTCGACCAGACCCGAAGCGACGGATCGGCCACCGGCCTGCTGAGCGCCGCTTCCCCCGGCGACCGTATCGTCTCGGCCGTCGTCGCTGGAACGGCGGTGAGCCAGACCGCCACCGTCACGGTGACGGCCGGTGCGCCCAGCGCCGCGCGCAGCACGGCGAGTGTGCCGGGGGGCAAGGCAGGCGAGGCGACCCTCGTGGAGATCCGGCTGGAAGACGCGCAAGGCAACGACGTGCCGGGGCAGGCGGGTGCGATTGCGGTGTCGGTCTCGGGCGCCAACCCGCAGAGCGCCGTGGCCGCCTCCGACGAGGGTGGCGGACGCTATGCCGCGACGTATACGCCGACCAGGGCGGGCACCGACAAGGTGCAGGTCAAAGTGTCGGGGACTGCGCTGCCCAGCTCGCCCTTTGCGAGCGCCGTGGTGCCGGGCGCCACCGATCCGGGTATGTCGCAGGCGATCGTACCGGCCTGTGTCGAATCGTCCCAGCTCCCCGCCAAGGTGACCGTCACGGCGTTCGACGCCTTCGGCAACCGGATCGCCCATGGCGGCGACGACTTTCAGATCCGCGTGAATCAGGGCGTCATCCTGAAGCCGACCGACAACGGCAACGGCACCTATTCGGCGGCTCTCGCGCTCACGGTCGGAGTGTTTCGGGTCGACATCACGCTCGGTGGGAAGGGAGTCGACGAGAGCCCGTATCAGATCGTCGTGCCCTTCCCGTTCTCCGGGTGCTAGTGCGGTCCGGATCCCGCAGGCGACGGAGAGGTGACCCGCCCTGGATAGCCGATCGCCGCGAGCGCCGCCGCGACTTCCTCCAGCGTCGCCGGATCGTCGATCGTCGGCGGCACCGTATACGCCGCCCCGTCGGCGATCTTCCTGATGGTCCCACGCACGATCTTTCCCGACCGCGTCTTCGGCAGCCGCTTCACGGTGGTCGCCGTCTTGAATGACGCCACCGGGCCGATGCGCTTCCGCACCAGCTCGACCAGCTCCGCCGCCAGCTCCGCCGGATCCCGGCTGCGGCCGGCCTTGAGCACCACCAGCCCGAGGGGCACCTCGCCCTTGAGCGCGTCGTGCACGCCCACCACGGCGCATTCGGCCACGTCCGGGTGCCCGGCGAGCACCTCCTCCATCGCGCCGGTGCTGAGCCGGTGCCCCGCCACGTTGATCACGTCGTCGGTGCGGCTCATGATCCAGAGGTAGCCGTCCTCGTCCTTGTAACCCGCGTCGGCCGTGAGATAGTAGCCGGGATAGGCGGTGAGGTAGGTCTGCTCGTAGCCCCGGTCGTTGTTCCAGAGCGTGGGCGAGCAGCCGGGCGGGAGCGGCAGCTTGATCACGACATTGCCGGTGTCGCCGGCGCCAGCCTCGCGTCCGGCGTCGTCCAGGATGCGCACGTCGTACCCCGGGACCGGCAGGGTGCACGAGCCCGGCTTGACCGGAAGCAGGCCGAGCCCCACGCAGTCGCAGCCCACGGCCCAGCCGGTCTCGGTCTGCCACCAGTGGTCCACGACGGGGATGCCGAGCTGCTGCTGCGCCCAGACGAGCGTCGGCGGATCGCATCGCTCGCCGGCCAGGAACAGCGTGCGGAGGCGGCTGAGATCGTACCGGCGGATATGCTCGCCCTCGGGGTCCTCCCGCCTGATCGCCCGGAACGCGGTCGGCGCGGTGAAGAATGCGCGCACGCCGTGCTGCGCGATCACCCGCCAGAACGCGCCGGCGTCCGGCGTCCCCACCGGCTTCCCTTCGTACAGGATCGTGGTGTTGCCGTGGAAGAGCGGCCCGTAGACGATGTACGAGTGGCCCACCGCCCAGCCCAGGTCGGACGCGGCCCAGTACACCTCGCCCGGGTCCACGCCGTACACGTTCCGCATGCTCCAGGTGAGGGCGACCAGATGGCCGCCGTTGTCGCGCACGATGCCCTTGGGATGGCCCGTGGTGCCCGAGGTGTAGAGGATGTAGAGTGGATCGGTGGCGAGGACGGGAACGCAGTCAACTGGCTGGGCGCCGGCCGCCAGCTCGGCCCAGTCGTGATCGCGGCCGGGCACCAGCGTCGCCCGCGCCTGGGGCCGCTGGAGCACGATGCAGCAGTCGGGCTTCGCGTGGGCCAGCTCGATCGCCGCGTCGAGCAGCGGCTTGTACGGCACCACCCGGTCGATCTCGATGCCGCACGAGGCGGTGAGGATCGCCTTCGGCCGGGCATCGGTGATCCGGCTGGCCAGCTCGGGCGACGCGAACCCGCCGAACACCACGGAGTGGATCGCCCCGATGCGCGCGCAGGCGAGCATCGCGATCACCGCCTCGGGCACCATCGGCATGTAGATGATGACCCGGTCGCCGCGCTCCACGCCGCGCCCCGCCAGCACGCCCGCGAACCGCGCCACCTCGTCGCGCAGCTCGCGGTAGCTGTAGCTCCGCACCGTCCCCGTCACCGGGCTGTCGTAGATCAGCGCCGGCTGGCCGGCCCGGCCGTTCTCGACGTGACGATCGAGCGCGTTGTAGCAGCTGTTGACCTGGCCGCCCGGGAACCAGCGGTAGAACGGCGCGCGCGAGGCGTCCAGCACCGCCTCCCACCGGCGGTACCAGTGGACCGCTTCCGCGGCCTCGGCCCAGAAGCGCTCGGGCGCCGCGCGCCAGCGCGCATAGACTTCGTGATACAACGAGGACACGGCGATAAGGTAGCGCGTGGGCCGTCAGAACGGCAGCAGATCCACATATCCGGTTCCCCCGTTCACGCCGCCATCAAGCCCTCACGGAAACGGCCGCGGCCGCGGTTCCGGCCAGGGCCAGGGATCGACCCCATCGTTCCCCGCCACCCCGCGGATCGCGGCGGCCCGAACCTCTGGATCCTTCGACTCGAGCAGCTCGGTGAGCCGCTCGCTCCGCTCGCCCGAATGGATCAGCGCCCGCACCTCCGCTTTCCGCGCCTCGGCGTCCCCTTCCTTCGCGAGCGCCGTGCGGAGCGCGGGGATCGCCGCGCCGTCGCCGATCTCCGACAGCGCCCACGCGGCGCGGGTGCGCACGTCAGTGTTCGGGTCGCCCACGGCCGAGATCAGCCCCTTGGGCGCCGACCCGATGTCGAGCTGCCCCAGCGCCCACGCCGCCGTCGCCCGCACCTCCGGGCTCTTCTCGGCCGCGAGCAGCTCGCCGATCGCGCCGGCGGCCGATCCGTCGCCGTGCTGTCCCAGCGCCCACACCGCCGTCTCGCGCACGTCGTCGTCCTCGTCGCCCTTCGCCGCGGCGAGCAGCGCGTCGGCGCCGCGCCGGGTGTCCATCTCGCCCAGCGCCCAGGCGCACATCTCGCGCACGTCGGGGTCCTTGTCCGAGCGGAGCGACGCCGCGAGCGCATCGGCGGCGTCCGTCGCCTCGAGCTGGCCGAGCGCCCAGGCGGCGGTCCGCCGGACCGAGGCCACGGGATCGTTCTTGAGCACGCGAAGCAGCGCGGGCACCGCGCTGGCCGAGTCGAGGTGGCCGAGCGCGCCGGCCGCGGCCTCGCGCACGAGCGGCGAGTCGTCGCCGAGCGCCTTCGTCACCGGCCGCACGGCCCGGCCGTCCTCCATCCGGCCCAGCGCCCAGATGGCGTTCGCGCGGGTGCCGGTCGCCGGGTCGCCGGTGGCCCGCACCAGTGCGTCCACCGCGCTGGCCGGCTGCGCCAGGCCGAGGCCGAGCGCGGCGACGCTCCGGATGCCGGAGTCGGGCGACGCGAGCCGCTGGAGCAAGCCGGGCCCCACCTCGTCGCCACCCTGGGTGCCGAGCAGGCGGACGGCCAGCTCGCGGACGCACGCGTCGCGCTGCGACAGGCTCTCGAGCAGGAAGCGGACGTCGTCGGCCGACATGTCGTACCGCCGGTGGCCGCGCGACCGCTTCGGCATGCGGTGCTCGCCGAGCGGCGTCACCGGCGCGTCGCCCGCGTCGCCCCACCAGCTCCCCACCGCATCGGCCGCGAGCCCGCACACCGCCGGCGGCGCGCCCTGCGCCGCGGCGATGAGGTCGCGGATGTTGTCGGCCGCGGCGGAGACGACCCTGGACCCCCACGGCTCCTTCCACAGCATGCCCACCACGGCGAGGGCGGCGATTCCGGCGTTGCGCATCATGGGATCTCCTGTCGAGTCACCCTGACCCCGAGCGTAGCGAGGGGGAAAGGGGGCATGAGCTGACGCATGCCTCCTTTCGCTTCGCTCAGGATGACTCCTCACGGCTTGATGGTGAAAAATCAGCACTCACGGCTACGACAATGAGCCGGCAGCGGGCGCGCCTGCCTACTCGTCATCGTGCTCATCCGGAAACGGGCGCGGCATGGGCCGCGGCCACGGCCACGGACCCGACGCCTCGCCGCCCGCCAGCGCGGTGACGGCGGTCTTCCGGATCTGCGGGTCGGAGGACGACACCAGCCCCTGCAGCGCGTCCACCGAACGCTCGCCCATGGCGCCGAGCGCGCGGATCATGCCGATCCGGACCTCGGGATCCGTCTCGCGCTTGTAGGCCGCCTCGAGCGCGCCGGTCGCGTCGGGATCCTCGATGCTGAAGAGCGCCCAGGTGGCGGAGAGTCGGACGTCGCGGTCGCGGTCCCCCAGCAGCGCGACCAGCGCGGCCGGCGCCTTCTTCGGCTCGCAGCTCCCGATCGACCAGGCCGCCAGCTCGCG
>JAICLE010000148.1 GCA_025927545.1 Gemmatimonadales bacterium | reverse complement strand
TGGCATTCTGCTGTGTGTGGTTTCGGGGCGGCCGCCCCCCCACCCCCCACGACCCACGACTTCCCCCATGTGACCGCCGACACCGCCGCCGGCTCCCGAGCACCGCTTAATGGAGCCACCACTCTCCGGCGGGTCACCGAGCCATGTCCAGAGCGTTCGTCGATGAGGATGCCGGAGGCGATGCGGCGGCAGGGAGCTACACGCTGCCCGAGCGCACCGACCCCGGCTACGCCCGGGCCGCGGCCCAGGCGCTGCTGCGTGGTGCCGATCAGGGCGATACTGCCGGCGCGGAGGCCGCCACCGGCTACTACTGGGGCGACCCGGCGCTGGTCCCCCAGGTCGAGCGCATCCTCGCCGAGGCGCGGGAAGACGAGAACGAGCGGCTGGAGCAGTTGGCGGAGCGGTTCCTGCGCGGCCCTGTACGCCGGCCGCGCAAGTAGGCCACGAACGGAGGCGGCGATGCCCGACACGCACGATCCCACCCCGGCCGCGGAGCTCGACGCGGCGATCAACCCGCAGCAAGACGCAGATCGGACCCGCGCCCGCGAGCACAACCTCGACGTCCTGGGCCAGCGCGGCATCCTGCTCTTCGGAGACGAGACCGACGGCGAGCTGGCCGACCTGTGGTCGGCCGTGGACCGCTTCGAGTCCGTCGTCGAATCCCGCGGCGGCGATACCTTCACCAACGCACCCGACTCCTCGGAGCCGGACAATCCCGCATTCGTGCTGCCGGAGCGGGGGGCCCGCGAGGCGGTACGGGCGTACGTGCAGCGCATCAACGAGGCGGCCGAACAGCTCACGCGTTTCGAGCGGGACGGGGAGCGGTAGCGCCGGGCTGCGCCGGCTCACTCCCGCCGCAGCAGCGCGCTCCTCCGGTAGGGAAACACGTCCACGACCTCGCCCGCGGCGAGCCGCCGCTGTACACCCTGCCAGAACTCCACGTCCAGCAGGTCTCCGTGCGCCGCGAGAAAGCTGTCCCGCAGCTCGCCGGGCGGCACCAGGAAGGCGCTGAACTCCTCTGGAAACACGTCCTGCTCGCCCACGAAGAACCAGGGCTCGGCGGCGAACTCCTCTTCGATGGTGGTCGGCGGCGGGATCCGCCGGAAGCGGCACTCGGAGAGCAGGCAGAGCTCGTCGTAGTCGTAGCAGATCACCCGCCCGTTCCGGGTCACGCCGAAATTCTTGAGCAGCATGTCGCCGGTGAAGATGTCGGCGGCGGCCAGATCCTTGATCGCGTTGCCGTAGTCGAGCACCGTCTCGCACGCGACCTCGGGGTCGGCGTCCCGGAGAAAGAGATTGAGCGGCGTCACGCGGCGCTCGGTGTACACGTGGCGAACCACCACCCGGTCGCCTTCCACGCGAACCGTCTGCGCCGCGGCCGCGAGCAGGTAGGCCAGCAGGTCGGAGGGGAAGCATCGCCGGGGGAACTCCATGTGCTCGAACTCCTGCGCATCCGCCAGCCGCCCCACCCGATCCCGGACGAAGACGAAGTGGTACTTGTCCATCACCGCCTGCCGGGTGGTGTTCTTCGGGGCGCCGAAGCTGTCCCTGATGATCTTGAACATCAAGTTGTGCTCGGGGAGGGTGAACACCACCATCACCATCCCCTCGTCGCCCTCGGCGAAGGCGAAGCGCGCGCCGGGATCGGCCAGATGGGCCATGAGACTCCGGAACAGCTCGGTCTTGCCGTGCTTGTTGTAGCCGATTCCGTTGTAGAGCTCGTTGACCCGCTTGAGCGGCATGATGGAGCTGAGGAACTCCACCAGCGCCCGCGGCTGCGGCGCCCCCACTCGGAAATACGACCAACTGAAGCCGAAGACGATGCTCACCTCGTTCTGTGTCATCAGCACCGCGTCCACCACGATGCCACGGCCGGCACGGAGCAGCGGCAGCACCAGCGGCACGGTGGCACCGCCGCGCCGGAGGCGGCCGATCACGTACGCGCCCTTGTTCCGGTAGAACACCTCACGAAGGACGTCCAGCTCGATTGGCCCGCGCTCCGGCCGGGCGTCGAGCGCCTCGTTCATCAGCCGCGCGACGATCGTCGCGTCGCGCTCCAGTGAGGCGTACGGCACCGACCAGGGGATTCGCTCCAGGATGCGGCGGACCAGCCCCGCGTCCACCGCGTCCGCCTGGTCGCGGTGGTACAGCCCCGCGCCGTCGGCCTCGGCCGGAGCCGGCGATGGGTCGAGGTACTCGACGGCCGCGTCGACCCCCACGGTGCTGAACACGCGGCGGGTCACCGAATTGAAGAAGGTCTGCGCCAGCTCGGCGTCGTGCCGGCCCACGATGCCCTGCGCGTGGCATGCCCGCATGGCGGCCCAGAGCGTCCGTTCCATGACAGCGTCCTGCAGGATATCGCGCACGTCGGCGACGGCCCCGTCCACGTGGGTGCGGTAGAGCGCGAGGCGGGCGGTCCCGTCAGCCTGGGCGCCCACCCAGTCACGGCGCTCGAACCGCTCGCGGGCGCGCCGGGTGATCTCATCGAACCCCGCGTGGTGCCGCTCGTAGGCCGCGTGGATGGCGCCCACGGCTCGGTTGCCGATCTCGGGGCACGCGGGCAGATTGAGCGTTGACCCCCGTCCGCTCGCACTCATCCCGTTCCGCTCCAAGGAATGCGTCCCATGCCGGTCTCCATTCAGGGCGACACCATCACCATGCGCGAGGGCCGGCTCCAGGTGCCCGCGCGCCCGGTCATTCCGTTCATCGAGGGCGATGGCACCGGCCCCGACATCTGGCGCGCCTCGCAACTCGTGTTTGACGCCGCCGTGCGCCGCGCGTACGGCGCCGAGCGGCAGATCGTGTGGCAGGAAGTACTGGCCGGCGAGAAGGCCAAGGACCGGCTCAACAGCTGGCTCCCCGACGAAACTCTCGCCGCCATCGACCACCAACTCGTCGCCATCAAGGGTCCGCTCACCACGCCCATCGGCGGCGGCTTCCGCTCGCTCAACGTGGCACTGCGACAGAAGCTGGACTTGTACGCCTGCGTCCGCCCGGTGCGCTGGTTCCAGGGGGTACCCTCGCCGGTCAAGGCGCCCCAGGACGTGGACATGGTCATCTTCCGCGAGAACACCGAGGACATCTACGCCGGCATCGAGTACAAGGCGGGAAGCGCCGAGGCGCGCCGCATGGTCGACTTCCTCCAGCAGCAGATGGGGGTCCAGTCCATCCGTTTCCCCGCGACGAGCGCCATCGGGATCAAGCCGATCTCGGAGGAGGGGTCGAAGCGCCTCATTCGCTCGGCGCTGGACCATGCCGTTGCCCGGAAGTCACCCAGTGTGACGCTGGTGCACAAGGGCAACATCATGAAGTTCACCGAGGGCGGTTTCCGCGACTGGGGCTACCAGGTGGCGCGCGAGGAGTACGGCGCGGTGGAGACCGATGGCGGCCCGTGGTGCCGGCTTCCCTCCGGCGTCGTGGTGAAGGACGTCATCGCCGACGCGTTCCTCCAGCAGATCCTCACCCGGCCCCGCGAGTACAGCGTGATCGCCACCATGAACCTGAACGGCGACTACATCTCGGATGCCCTGGCCGCCCAGGTCGGCGGCATCGGGATCGCGCCGGGCGCCAACATCAACTATCTCACCGGGCACGCGGTGTTCGAGGCCACCCACGGCACCGCGCCCCGCTACGCCGGCCAGGACAAGGTGAACCCCGGCTCCCTCATCCTCTCGGGCGAGATGATGTTCCGCTACCTCGGCTGGCACGAAGCGGCCGACCTGATCATCAGCTCGCTGGAGAAGACCATCGCCCAGAAGCGCGTCACCTATGACTTCGAGCGGCTCATGACCGGCGCGACGCTGCTCCGGACGAGCGAGTTCGGCGAGGCGATGGTGGAGAACATGTAGCCGGCCGGCGGCCGCTCATCGGCGTCCCCTCAATCGTTCGATCTCCCGCCGGTCCCGCTTCGTCGGCCTCCCCTTTTCCGGCACGAAGGCGGCGTGCAGCACCTTCAACTGCTGCGTCATTGCCTCGCGGGCCACGCGGCTCTCCGGCCGCTCCTCGTAGAGCTCGGCCGCCGCCGAGGCCGGCCCGCGCCGCGCCGATAGCGCCCGCACCACCACCACGTGCTCGTAGGGGCCGAGCCGCACGCGGACCTCGTCGCCGGTCTGGACGGGACGAGCGCGTTTTGCGCGGTCGCCGTTCACCTGCACCTTTCCGCCGGCCACCGCCTCGGCCGCCAGCGCGCGCGTCTTGAAGAAGCGCGCCGCCCAGAGCCACTTGTCGAGCCGGACCCGCTCGTCACCTGCGTCCCGTTCACGCTCTCGCATGCTGAAAACTATACCGGACCGTTTCCCCGGCGCGGCATTTGCGGGCCCGAGGGGGCCTCCCCCGTCGATCGCGGACTCGAATGCTGCCACTGCCACCTGTCTGGGTCGCGCTGGGCCTCGCCCTCGCGCCGGTACGTATGCCGGTCGTCCGGGCCGATTCCCTCGTGGCCACTGCCGAGCGAGCGCTCGAGCGCGGCCGGCCGTGGAAGGCCAGCCGGCTCATTGCGGCCGTTCTGGCCGATTCCGCGCGCCGCACTCCCGACGCGCTCATGCTCGCCGCCACCGCCGCCAGCCAGTGGGGCGGCTGGCCGCAGGTGACCCGCCTGCTCGACGGGCAGCCCTGGCTCGACACCGCCTACGGCGGCCGCGGCGGCCGGTTGCTCGCGCGGGCGGCACTGGAGCAGGGCGACGACTCGGCGGCGCTCCGTCACGCGCTCCTGGTGCCCGTGTCCGCCGTGGACTCGGTGGACGGTGAGCGCCTGGTCCTGCTCGCCGCCGCGCTCGACCGGCTTCACGCCCGGGACAGCGCCGCGGCCACCTGGGCTCGCGCGGCCGAACGGCTCCCCGCGATCGCGGGATGGCTTCGCATCCGGGCGGCCGCCGTTACCGACGACAGCCTGGAGCGGGCGCGGCTCTATCAACTGGTGACCGATCCGCTCGCGCGTGACCGCATCGGCTGGAGCGAGGCCGCCGCCCACCAAGGCACGGGGGATCTCGATGGGGCCGCCGCGCGCTACGCCGCGCTCGGCGCCCGGACCACGGCGCTCCGTCTCCGGCTCGCGGCGACTACCGACAGTGGCGCACGGGGCGAGGCGCGCCGGGACCTCGCGGCGCTCGTGGCAGCCCGCAGGAGCCCGGGCGAAGTGCGTGACGCCGTTGCGCTCCT
>JAICLE010000095.1 GCA_025927545.1 Gemmatimonadales bacterium | reverse complement strand
CGCGGCCCCGGGGCACTGACATCCCGCGCGGCGCGTGGGATCTTGCCGGGCCCCGTCCGCGCGCCGGGCGGGTAGATCCCCCGCCCCGCTCGGTATGACTGCGCCCGGCTAGACTGCCCCCCCGACCGCGTGGCCGCCCGCCTGGCCACCCGCCGGCGTCACCGCCTGCTCGTCGCGCTCGCCGGTGCGGATCCGGTATACCTGGTTCACGTCGAGCACGAACACCTTGCCGTCCCCCACCTCGCCGGTGCGCGCGCGGGCGAGGATGGCCTGCACGGTGATCTCCACGAACGACTCGGAGACGCCGATCTCGAGCCGCACCTTTTCCTGAAGCTCCATCTTGACCGTGGTGCCCCGGTAGGTCTCGACCCGGTCGGTTTCGCCGCCGTGTCCCAGCACGCGTGAGACCGTGAGGCCAGTGACTTCGGCGCGATACAGCGCCTCGAGCACCTCGTTGAGCCGGTCGGGCCGGATGATGGCGACGATCAGCTTCATGGCGGCGTGCCTCCGGCGTCAGCGCGCGACCTGGGGAGTGAGCGCGGGAGCCGGTGATCCCACCGGCGCCGCGTCGGGAATGACGAGGATCGAGCCCTCGCCGCTGGTATACGCCTCTTCGCCGTGCTGGGTGACGTCGAGTCCCAGGCCCTCCGCGCGCGGGGCGGTGCGGAGCACGGTGACCAGCGAGAGCAGCTCGAGAATGGCGTACGTGGCGACGGCCGAATAGACGATCGAGCTCGCCACCCCGAGCGCCTGCGTGGCCAACTGGCTCGCGTTACCGGCCAGCAGACCGTCGGCGCCCGCGGGGTTCCACGCCTTCGAGGCGAAGACACCCGTGAGCAGCGCGCCCGTGATGCCGCCGATGCCGTGGCCGGCGAACACGTCGAGCGAATCGTCCAGCCGCGTGCGCGAGCGCGCGACGATGGCGAAATAGCTCGGCAGCGCGGCGACGGCGCCGAGCACGAGCGCGCTCATCGGGCTGATGTAGCCGGCCGCGGGCGTGACGGCCACCAGGCCGATGACGATGGCCGTGGCGCCGCCCACCGCCGTGGCGTGGCCGGTGCGGGAATAGTCGAGCAGCACCCACACGACCAGGGTGGCCATCGGCGCGAGGAAGGTGTTGGTGAAGGCGAGTGCCGCGAGCTCGTTGGCGCCGAGCGCGCTGCCGCCGTTGAAGCCGAACCAGCCGAACCAGAGCAGCCCCGCACCGAGCAGCACGAAGGGGACGTTGTGCGGCAGAATGGCCTGCCGCCCGTAGTCCTTCCGCACGCCGAGGACCAGCGCGGCGACCAGGGCGGAGACGCCGGCGTTGATGTGCACGACCGTGCCGCCCGCGAAATCGAGCACGCCTCGGCTCATGAGCCACCCGCCACCCCAGACCCAGTGGGCCACCGGCGCGTACACCAGCAGGCTCCACAGCACGATGAACGCGAGGTACGGTCCGAACCGCATCCGCTCGACCACCGCGCCGGAGATGAGCGCCGCCGTGATGATGGCGAACGTCCCCTGGTACGCCATGAAGAGCACGTGGGGAATCGTCCCCTTGGCCTCCGTCCCCACGCCCGCGAGCAGCGCGTGGGCCCCGCCGCCGATCCAGCCGTTGCCTTCCGCGAACGCCAGGCTGTAGCCCAGCAGCGCCCAGACCACGCCGACCGCGCCCAGGGCGGCGAAGCTCATCATCATGGTGTTGAGCGAGTTCTTGGAGCGCACCAGCCCGCCGTAGAAGAAGGCGAGCGCGGGTGTCATGAGGAGCACCATGGCCGTGGCCACGAGCATCCAGGCGGTGTCCGCCGGCACCACGGCCGGCGCGGGACTCTGGAGGGCCAGGAGCGGGGAGAGGTGGATCACCTGTCGATTCCCGGAGCTGAGGATGGCGGCGGGCCGGGATGGCCGCGCACCCCGCAGTGTAGCGGCCGGGCATCTCGAGCGCAAGACTGTGTACCAGGATTCGTGCATAATCTGCACGATTCTGATGTCAGGCCTGCGCGAAAGCAGCCCTTCGACCAGTTCGGACACTCCACTGATGCATTCCGGGGCTCATCACGCGGCGCGCTCGTCCGCGGCGCGGATCCGGACGGCCGTCCCCCAGGGATCGCGCGCGACGCCGCCGGATCCGCTCGGCGCCACCTCGGCGCCCCCCGCGGCAAGGCTCGCCACGGCACTCGCCGCGTCCGCCGCGCGCGGCACCACGAGCTCCCACTCGAGCAGCCGCGCGTCGTCCGCGCCGGCCGGTTCGGCGCCGGCGGCCCAGGTATTGGTGCCGAGATGGTGATGGTAGCCACCGGCGGACAGGAACAGCGCGCCGGGATAGCTCCAGACCGTCTTGTCGAGTCCGAGCCCGGCGTGATAGAACGCCGTCGCCCGGTCCAGGTCGTCCACGTAGAGATGCACGTGGCCGAGCACGGTCCCCGCCGGCATCCCCGACCACGGCTCGCCACCGGCCGCGCGGAGGAGACTCTCGACGTCCAGCGGATCGGTGGCCATGGCGAGCTGTCGTCCCGCATGGCGCCAGGTCTCGCGCGGCCGGTCGGCGTACACCTCGATCCCGAGGCCGTCGGGGTCGCTCAGGTAGATGGCCTCGCTCACGAGGTGATCGGACATTCCGGCGCGCTCGCCGAGCTCGCCCAGATGGCGCAGGAACCGCCCGAGCGCGGCTCGCTCCGGCAGCAGGATCGCGAAATGGTACAGCCCGAGCCGCCCCCGGCGCGGCACGGGACGCGCGCCCGGACGCTCGTGCAGCTCGATGATGGGCGCCGTCGCGCCCTCGCCGCCGAGAGCGGCGATGCCCCGCCCGCGCTCCAGCAGGCGAAGCCCGAGCACCTGCTCGTAGTAGGCAAGCGACCGCGCCAGGTCCGCCACCTGAAGGCGAACGGGACCGAGCCGGGTCTCATCGGGGAGGCGAAAGCCCGGCGGCGCGATGCCGTACCCGGGATCGGAGTGGGTCATGAGTCTACGGGTCCTTTCGTGGGCCGCACCCCGCGACACGCCGGGCGCTGCGGCCAACATAGGACGCGCGCGGAGCGCGCTCAAGCTACGTAGGTTGTGACCAGCCGCACCGCAACCGCGCACGACTGACCCTAGGGTTCCTCCCAAAGGAGGCAATTCATGTCGAACTGGGCGCAGAGCCTGGACGCCACCACTCTGAGCCTCGGCCTGCTGGTGGGCCGGCTGGTGGTGGGGCTCGGAATCGCCGGGCACGGATCGCAGAAGCTCTTCGGCTGGTTCGGCGGCAACGGGCTCGCGGGGACGGCGGGATATTTCGAGTCGCTGGGCTACCGTCCCGGCCGGCTGTTCGCCACCATGGCCGGCCTGGGCGAGTTCACCAGCGGGATCCTGATCGTGCTCGGCCTCCTCGGCCCGGTGGGGCCCGCTCTCCTGCTCTCGGTCATGATCGTCGCCATGCAGCAGGGTTACCGGAACGGCTTCTTCGCGATGAACAAGGGCATCGAGCTGCCGCTCCTGTACGCCGCGGCGGGAATCGCTCTCGCCTTTACCGGGCCGGGCAGATTCTCGCTGGACTCGGCGCTCGGACTCGGCGGACTGTCCACGCCGACGGTGCAGGTCGTCGCGCTCATCGTGGGAGCCGCGGGGGCGCTCGGTACGTTCCTGGTGAGGCGCCCCGCAGCGGCCGCCCACTAGCTCGTCTGGCCGGCTTCCGCGTGACGTCGCTGGAGCTGGCCATCGCGCTCGCCGCGGCGGCGGTTGCGCTCGACCTCCTCGCACGCCGCCTCGCGACCCCCCGCCCCGTCGTCCTCGCGGCCGGCGGCCTCGTCCTCGGCCTCTTCTGGGCCCGGATCCCCGATCTCCCCGGATTCTCGCTTCCGCCCAATCTCGTGCTGGGCCTGGTCCTGCCACCGCTCCTCGCGGCGGCGGCCTTCCGCGTGCCGCTCGGCGCGTTTCGCGCCAGCCTCCGCCCCATCACCCTCCTGGCGGTGGGCTTGGTGCTGGTCACGATGGCGGGCGTCGCGGCGGTCGCGCACAGCGTGATTCCCGGGCTCCCCTGGCCGGCGGCATTCGTTCTGGGCGCGGCCGTGGCCCCGCCGGACCCGGTTGCCGCCACGGCCGTGGCCGGGCGCGTGGGGCTGGGCAACCGCCTGGTGACGATTCTGGCCGGCGAGGGCCTGGTGAACGACGCGGGCGCGCTGGTGGCCTACCAGGTGGCCGTCGCCGCGGTGGTGACGGGTGAGTTCTCGTGGGGACACACTGCCGTCGAGATCGTGCGGTCGGCACCGGTGGGCATCCTCGTCGGGCTCGGCGTCGGGCTGGTGACCGCGGCCGTGAGGCGGCGGGTGAACGACACGATGGTCGAGACGGCGGTCTCGCTGCTCGTGCCCTACGTCGCCTACGTCGTCGCCGACCGGGTGCACGGCTCGAGCGTGCTCGCGGTGGTGGCACTCGGCTTCTTCCTTCGCCGGCGCGCGACCGAGCTGGGGTCGCCGGCGACGCGCCTGGTCAACCGGGTGGTGTGGCAGGCGGTGGATTTCCTCATGGCCGGGCTGGTGTTCGTGCTGGTGGGCATCGAGCTCGGCCGGGTGGCGAGTCACGTGTCGCCCGGCATCCTGCTCCATGCGCTGGCGGTCGTGGCCGCAACGATCATCATCCGGCTCCTCTGGATGTACTCGGTGCCGTACGCGACCAGGGTGCTCACCGCCTCGGAACGGCCGGGGCCGCCGACTTCCGAGCTCACCGTGCTCGGATGGTCGGGGATGCGGGGCGTGGTCACGCTCGCGCTGGCGCTCGCCATCCCGCTGGCGACAACCTCGGGCGCACCGTTCCCCGCACGCAACGAGCTCGTGGCCATCGCGCTGGCCGTCGTGCTCGTCACCCTGCTCGGCCAGGGTCTCACGCTGGCGCCGCTGATCCAGTGGCTCGGCATCGCCGATCCGGATGCCCTGGCGCGGGAAGAGCGCGAGGCGCGCGCCGCTGCCGAACTCGCCGGACGCGATCGCATCGAGCGGTTGGCGGCCGAGGGTGCGATCACGGCGGACCAGCGTGCCCGGCTGATGAACGTGCTGGCGCTGGAGGTGGGCGAGGCGGGCCGGCGGGGCCGCCTCGCGGCCCCGCTGGCGGGCGAGGAAGAGTCCCGGTGGCTGCTGCTCGCACTGGCCGACGCGCGCCGGGCAGTCCTCCAGCGGTGGGACGACGGCGACCTGAACGACGAGAGCGCGGCGCGGCTCGAGGCGGAGCTCGACCTGAGCGAGGTCTCGCTCCGGGGGACAGCAGGCGAGATCGTGGGAGGGTGACCTCGTCAAGCGACCCGAGGCTTCTCCGCGAGATATGCGTAACGCGACAGGCGTCTCTCGACGGAGAGCGTGCGGCCGGTGTCCACCTCCAGCCATTCGCGGGCCGTGAGCCAACTGCTCTGGCCCAGGTCCTCGCCATAGGCCTCCTGCCGGATCGCGGACTCGGCCATGTCACCGCCCTCAGGCCTGCGTGCGCAGCACGTAGCTCACCCCCAGCCCGCAGAGATACAGCCCCACCCCGAAGACGATGTGCGTCGCCAGGCTCTTCAGCCTGGCCTGCGCGGGCCTGGGCGTCTTCGAGGCAGCGACGCCGAGGCCCAACGACGGCTGCAGGATGAAGAGCGGAAACACGATGGTGGCGATACCGAAGAGCAGCGCCGGCAGCACGGTTGGCCGGACAAGCCAGTCACCTGGCGTCAGGGCGACGAACACCAGCCCGAAGACCACGCCGATCGTGTAGTGCGCGATCCAGCCGACCGGACACTCGAGGGGCTTCGGGGGGGCGGCGGCGATGCTCGCGTGCAGGAGCGTGCCCGCGGGCATGTGACCGATCCATCGGCCGAGCATGCAGTAGTTCAGCGATGGAATGCCGAAGACGCGCTTGAGGAACAGGTTCCACAGGTCCATCACCAGCGTTGCGCCGACGCCAAGGGCAACCGCGGCGACGATGGTGCTTCCTTCGATGCTCATGAGCTACCTCGCGAGTGCGAGCGGGCGTGCAACCCTGCCGAGGCCCGGAGTGTCTGACGGCTCACCCGCCCTCGCGCCAGGAGGCAGTCATGCATTGCTCATCGTTCGCAGGAATCTTCGTCGCGGCCGTCCTCTCCGCCACCACCGCCAGGGCCCAGGGCCCTGATGCCCAGGCCGCCCTCTGGGAGGGTGCGATCCAGGGCGACACGGCGGCGATGGCCGTCGCACTTCAGCGTGGGGCGGTGATCGATTCCCTGGACACCCGGACCAATCCCAATGGACGGCGCGCCCTCAACTGGGCGGCGTGGTACAATCGAGTTCCGGCGATCCGGTTCCTGCTCGCACACGGAGCGTCGCTTGAGGCGCGCAACCGCACCGGGTTCACGGCACTTCATCACGCCGCGGAGGCCGGGTCGATGGACGCCGTCGAGGCACTGCTCGCCGCGGGAGCGGACCCCGAGTCTCGCAACGACCTCGGCCGGCAGCCGGCCGAGACGGCGATAAACAAGGGGAACGTCGACGTGGCCGCGGTTCTCCGAGCCCGCATTCGGCGGGCCCGGGGCAACGAACACTGACGGTCGCCAGCCGGTTTGCCACCATTCGAAGCAAAGATGTCCCGTGCCGTCGCCGCCGTCGAGTGGCGTGCTGGCAGCGCGGGAGCGCGGGCCGTCAGTGGCCTGTCTTTTTCAAGACCGCGCCCTTGTGCGCTGCAATATGGTCGGTCTTGTCGCTCTTGATCTCGTATTGCGGATCCTCCTTGCTGGCGTGGTGCGTGTGGCCCTTGTAGTCGAAGTCCCTCGTGTGCACCTTGATGATCGTGCCGGCGACCTGCCCGGCCTCCGAGTTCCAGGTGACGTGATCGCCGACTTTGAATCGTCGTGACATGGTGGCCTGCCTCCGCTCAGGGTCGCAGCAGCGTCTTGCTCGCGCGGCGCTGGTCCATCGCGCGATAGCCCTCCGCCACCTGATCGAGCGGCAGCGTCAGATCGGTGCCGCCGCCGTCACGGCCTTCAATGCTGGCCGCTGACCCCCCGCATTGCGGTGACGCGACTCACTCGCTGCCGCGGGCCAAGCGCTTGGTTACGCGACCCGACGGGTGATCGTATATTGCGACGGCGATCAGCACCACCCTGTTCAACCGGCACGCATGCCCGGGCTCCCGGCCGGGGCAATCCAAGGGCTCGGTCATACCTACGGCGAATCCGGCTCACCAACCCAACTCCGAAAGCGCAGACCCCGCCCAACGTGCGGTCATCCTCTGCGTCGAACGAGACCCGCACATGCGGGAGCTCGAGACCTACTTCCTGACGGAGGCGGGTTTCAAAGTTACGTTCGCCACGGATGGACTCGAAGCCCTCGAGCTCGCCCGCACGCTGCGGCCAACCATCGTGATCACCGAGATTCTGGTTCCCGGATTGGATGGCTTGGCGCTCTGCCGCCGGTTGAAAGCGGACGAGACGACCAGGAAGGCAGCCGTGCTCGTGTTCAGCCTCCTGTCCGCCGCGGCGCGGGCGCACGATGCCGGCGCGGACGCGTTCCTGCCCAAGCCGCTCGCAGCTCAGCGACTGGTCGACACGGTGCGCGGGCTGCTCGCCGCCAGGTCCGGCGTGAGCGCCCTCGCGCCACGGGGATCTTCCACAGAGCGACCCACCCTATGAGTGCACCCAATCGCGCACCGGACCGCATCAGTTCCGGCAATCCGCAGGCCGATGCCGTGCTCGGGGGCGGTTTTCCCGTCAACTCGATCAACATCCTCATGGGCGAGCCTGGGACCGGCAAGACCCTCTTTGCCGAGCAGCTCCTGTTCGCGAACGCCGGGGGCGAGCGACCGGTGCTGTACCTGACGACGCTTTCCGAGCCGCTCAGCAAGGTCGTGACGTACCTGCAGCTCATGCCCTTCTACGACGAGAGCAAGCTGGGGACGGCCGTGCTGTACGACGACATCGGCGCACTGCTGTCGAGCGAGGGAGTGGCCGGCCTCATACCTCGGGTGCGTGAGGCGATCCAGACCACGGCACCGAGCCTCATCGTCATCGACTCGTTCAAGGCCATCCACGACCTGTCCACCTCGGTGGCCGAGATGCGGCGCCTCATCGCGGACCTGGCCGGGCTGCTGAGCGCCTATTCGACGACGACCTTCCTGGTGGGCGAGTATCGCGAAGCTGATGTGGCAACGTACCCGGAATTCGCCGTGGCGGACGGAATCCTCGAGTTCGCGCGTCACAAGCACTCCACCCGCGATGAGCGCTTCCTCAGGATCAGCAAGCTCAGAGGGAGCGGGTATCTGGAGGGCCTGCACGCGTTCCGGGTCACCGGGGCCGGGCTCGAGGTCTATCCCCGACTCGTGAGTCCGCGAGTGCCCGCCGGGTACACCCTGCCCCGCGAACGAATCCCCACCGGCATTCCCGGGCTCGACCGCCTGATCGGCGGCGGCCTCTGGCGTGGGAGCACCACCATCGTGGCCGGCCCGACGGGAGCAGGCAAGACGACCTTCGGGTTGCAGTTCGCGCTCTCGGGAGTGGCTGCAGGCGAGCCATCGCTCTTTGTCAACTTCCAGGAAAACCCCACGCAGTTGGCCCGGGCCATCAGTGACCTGGGCGGCGAGCTGTCGGCCCTGCGGAAGCAGGGGCTCCACCTGCTCTACACCTCCTCCGTCGAGCTGCAGATTGATCAGGTGATGGTCCGCATGTTCGACGTGATCGAACGGCACGGCGTGCGGCGCGTCGTGCTCGACGCGGTCGGCGATCTGTCCCTGGCGTCCGGCGATGTGCATCGCACACACGACTACCTGTACGCGCTGGTCCAGCGATTCGCCGTTCGAGGGATCACGGCCGTTTTCCTCCTGGAAGATGTCGCTCATCAGCTGACGACCGCCGGCTCACCCGTCCCGGCGGGATTCGATCGATTGAGCTATATGTGCGACAACCTGTTGCTGTTGGAAGTCCAGCGAGGTGAGCGATTGTCGCGGCAGATCAGCGTCTTCAAGACGCGTGGTAGCGCCCACGATGAGGGCTTGCATCCGGTGACGATCACGGCCAAGGGCCTCCATGTCGACTGAGGCCGAGCGGAGCCCTGCGGGCGCGGAGCCCATGGGTTCCGACGGGGCGTTCGAGTCTCCGGCGGCGTTGGCCATTCTCCACCAGTTGACCGCGCTCGGTCGCGCCATCGCCCAGGCGCGATCCCTCGATGACATCCTGCAGATCGCGGCCACCCAGGCGGCCAACGTGCTCGGGGCCGATCAGACCGTCCTGATGCTCGTCGGGGACGACGGACAGGCCCGCCCGCGTGCGGTTCACGGTGTCGATGCCGCGGTGGCCGGGGCGTTCGTCGGAACGCTGGATGAGCGACTCCTGCAACGCCTGGAGGCGGAGCTCATCGCCGACACGCCCAGGGTGTTCATGGCCGTGCCGCTCATCGTGCAGGACGAAGTTACCGGGCTCCTGGCCGTCACCCGCAAAGGGACCACCCCGTGGACCCCGATGGAGGTCACCACTCTCGCCGCGTTTGCCGACCAGTCCGCCGCCCCGATCGAAATCGCCCGGCTGTCCGAACAGGTGCGCCAGGCCCGCCTGGTGGCCGACAATCTGCGCCTCCACCAGGCGGAGCGCGTTGCGCGGGCCGAACTGGACGCCGAGCGCAGCCGGCTGGCCACCGTCCTGGAAAATCTTCCGGCGGGGGTCGTTTTCGTCGAGGCTTCATCCGGCCACGTGACCTTCGCGAACCGTGCGGCCGCGCGGTTGCTCGGGCTCCCCGAGGGCCTTGATCACGCACCGGCGCTCGAGCTGCTGTCGCAGTGCCTGCAGGTGAAGGAACAGGCGGACGGGTCAGGGGAATGGCCTTTGGCCCGGGCACTCCGCGCAGGCGAGACGGTGGCCAGCGAGGATGTCCACTGTGTTCGAGCCGACGGTACGCCTGCGACGTTGAACATGAACGCCGCGGCGATCCGCGACGCGGGCGGCACCATTGTGGCTGCGGTAAGTACGTTCGCCGACGTGACCCAGCAGCGCGTGGTGCAGCGCCACCTCCAGCAGATCCAGCGGATGGAGGCCGTCGGGCGCCTGGCGGGCGGCGTCGCCCATGAGGCCAACAACCAGATGCAGATCGTGCTGTCGGCGGCCGACTTCGTGCTTCGGCGCGCCGAGTTGCCGGGGGAGGTACGGGAAGACCTCGAGCAGATCAAGCGCGCCGGGGAACGGACGGCGGCGGTTACCTCTCAACTGCTGTCGTTCAGCCGTCGTCAGATGGTCCGCCCCGAGCTGCTCGCGGTGGACCGTGTCGTGACGACCCTGGCGCCCGCCCTGCGCCGGACGCTCGGTCGGTCTTGTTCCCTGGAGCTGCGGCTTGCGTCGGGAGGTGCCCTGGTGCGGGCGGATCAGGGTCAACTCGAGCAGGCCTTGATCAACCTCACTATAAATGCCCGTGACGCGATGCCGGACGGCGGACGGTTTACCCTGGAGACCCGGCCCGTGGAGCTCGGGACCGACATCGCGGGAACCCCGGTAGGGTTCACCATCCGACCCGGCTCGTACCTGTTGCTCACCTGTACCGACACTGGCGTCGGCATGGATCCGGACACCCTTGGTCACCTGTTCGAGCCGTTCTTCACGACCAAGACGGATGGGAAGGGCACGGGCCTGGGGCTGGCGACGGTGTACGGCATCATCAAGCAGGTGGGCGGCTACGTGTGGGCGAACAGCGCGCCCGGCCAGGGCGCGACCTTCCTGGTCCATCTGCCGATCGTCAAGGACGCCGAGATCCCGGGGCCCGCGGAGGGGACACCGATCCAGCCGGTTGCGGGCGAAGTCGTACTCGTGGTCGAAGACACGCCGGCCGTGCTGGCGATGACCGCTCGAATTCTCCGAGCGGCCGGCTACGGCGTGATCGAAGCCGCCAACGGCACGGTGGCGCTCGGGCTGCTGGAGCGACACGCGGGGCCGGTTGATCTCCTCGTCACGGACGTCGATCTGTCGGAGGATGATTTCGACGGCATCGAGCTGGTCTCGCGCGTGCGCCGTCGATTCCCCAGCCTACCCGTGGTGTTCATGTCGGGTCACCCCGGGGAGGCCGCGGGGGAGCGGGCGCTTCAGCACCCGCGCAGCTCCTTCCTCATGAAGCCGTTCACGCCCAATACGCTGGCGCGGTGCGTGCGCACGCTCCTCGATAACGGAGACATGGTCCGGTGAGACCCGGGACTCACTGACGCAGTTCCGGCGCGAACCCATCCTGAAAGAGCTTCGCCACCAGCGCCTTCCGCCCCCCACGCCGACCTTGCCGCACGTCATGGCTTACCATGCGCTCGCCCCTGCTCGGACCCAGCCTCCTCCTTCCGGCGCTCGCCGGCATCGCGCTCACCGCCTGCGGCGACTCGATCGCCAGCGAGCCCGAGTCCGCCACCTCGTACGGAGCCGCGGCCCCTCGGCAACGGCACGGCGCGCGCGGCGATGGCGGTGCTGATCGGCGCGGTGCCGCCGGTCATGGTCAAGTCCGACACCAACCCCGGCGGCACGCCCATGGAGGCGTTCGACGGGATCCGCGCCGGCGTCCTGGCGGACCGCTCGCAGTTCTACAGGGACCTCGCGATTCCGTTCTACGGGGCCAACCGCGACGGCGCCAAGGTGTCCGAGGGACTCCGCGACTCGTTCTGGCTCCAGAACATGATCGGCGGGCGCAAGAACGAGTACGACTGCATCAAGGCGTTCTCGGAGACCGACTTCACGGAGGATCTGAAGAAGCTCGACGTGCCCACGCTGATTCTGCACGGCGATGACGATCAGATCGTGCCAATTGACGACTCGGCCCGGCTGACGGCCAAACTGGTGAAGGATGCGAAGCTGGTGGTGTACGAGGGGGCACCGGCGACGGCCTTGACTCAATACACCCCGGGGATGAACCGGCGGGTGCGCGCACAGTAGGCCTGATACGTGTCGCCGAACGCCTGCCGCAGCACGCCCTCCTCGGCGCGGGCGCGAAGATCGCTGCCCACCACCATCAGGACCACCGCGGCCCAGGTGAGCCACGTCGGCACCCATACCGCGGTGCCGAGGGCCAGCAGGTTCAGCCCGGCGTAAATGGGGTGGCGCACCAGCGCGTACGGACCGCCCGTCGCCAGCTCGTGGCCGGCGTCGAGCCTGGCCCGAAAGCGCCAGGAGCGGAAGTAGAATAGCGCCCAGCACATCATGACGGCACCCGCGGCGATCACGAGGATGCCGACGACGCGCTGCCCCCGAAACCAGACCGGCACCCGTCCGGGAATGACCGCGGCCCCCAGGCCCATGTACATGACGCCGAAGGCCACGAAGTGGACCGCGAGCACGAGGCGGGAGAATGGCGCGGTGGCGGATGCCGAGGTGGCGGGCGCAGGCGCCGCGCGGCCCGCGCCGACCAGCCGCCGGGTGATCCCGAACGCGCCCCAGAAGACTGCGTGGGCGGCGTAGATCGCGAGGTCCGGCGACGCCCTAACCAGCGGTACCCCGGAGCATGTGCCACAGCTCGGCGGCCGCGGCGAT
>JAICLE010000056.1 GCA_025927545.1 Gemmatimonadales bacterium | reverse complement strand
GATTCCGACAGCGTCGGGCGGGGCCTTGGGTGACTGCTCGGGGCGGTCGCTGCAGCCGACGGCCCCGGCCAGCAGCGCGAGAAGGGCGAAGTGAGATCGACGGGTCATGGCTCCTCCTGGGGTTGGTCGCTCGCGCCGCCGGGCGCGCAGAGCCCGGCGGCGAGGCCAACCGAGGAGAGGGCATGCGAGGACCTGGGACCGTGAACCTGCCGGAGGGAACGGAAAAGGGCGGCCGGCGGCCGCCCTTCATCGAGCATCAGCTTGCCTGCAACCCCTTACCCGCGGAGCGCCGCCCGTACCGCCGCCAGCGCTCGGTCCACGCCGTCGGGGGGGACATCCAGGTGCGTCACCGCCCGCACGAGGGTGGGGCCGAGCACGCTGAAGCGCACGCCGGATCGCTCGAGCGTCCGCCGGCCGAACTCCTCACCCGTGAGGCCGGTGCCGCGGACGTCGAAGATCACGATATTGGTCTCGACGCGGTCGGCGTCCACCGCCAGTCCCGGCAGCTCCGCCAGCCCCCGGGCCAGTTGCCGTGCGCGCTTGTGGTCCTCCGCCAGCCGCTCGACGTGGTGCTCGAGCGCAAAGACCCCGCCCGCCGCGACGATCCCGGCCTGCCGCATGGCGCCGCCGAGCCGCTGCTTGAAGACCCACCCCTCCTCGATGAATGCCCGCGATCCGGCCAGCACCGCGCCGACGGGCGCGCCGAGGCCCTTGGTGAGGTCGAGCCAGACGCTGTCGAACGGCGCCGCGAACGCGCCTGCCGGCGTTCCCGTGGCGACCACCGCGTTCATGAGCCTGGCGCCGTCCATGTGGCAGGCCAGGCCGGCCGCGCGCCCGGCGGCGCAGACCTCCTCGACCTGCGCCAGCGGCCAGCACACCCCGCCCGCGATGTTGGCCGTCTGCTCGACCGACAGCGCTCGGGTCCGCGGCATGTAGTGCACCCTCGGCCGCACCGCCTGGCGCACCTGCTCCGCGGAGTAGAGGCCCCGCGCGCCGGCGAGCGGCCGCATCACGGCACCTACCAGCGCCGACGGCCCTCCGGACTCGTACAGCAGCGGGTGCGCGGTCTCGTGCAGCAGGATCTCGTCGCCCGGGCGGCAGTGCACGGCGAAGGCCACCTGGTTGCACATCGTCCCCGACGGCAGGAACAGCGCCGCCTCCTTGCCCAGCAGCTCGGCCACCATGTCCTGCAACCGGTTGACCGTGGGGTCTTCCCGATTCTGCTCGTCGCCCACTTCGGCTTCCGCCATGGCGCGGCGCATCGCCGGCCCGGGGCGGGTAACCGTGTCGCTGACGAGATCGACCGCGATGCCGCTCACGCTACCACTCCATCAGCTCGAGCCGCCGGGCGCTGAGGCGCAGCGGAATCAGCGTGGCCCCCGCGCACAGCGCGACCACCAGGGCGCCCGCGATCAGGATCTCGGGCGTGGCGGTGAGATGCTCGCCCCGCTGCCACGCCCTGAGCTGCGCCGTGACCGGCACCGCCTCGATCATGATGACCACGGCCAGCAGGCTGAGGCTCGCCATCATGTAGACGATACCGCCGAAGCTGGTGGGGATCTGCGCCGCGTTCTCGGTCCCGAACTGAGGGTAGAAGACGCCGAACGCCAGCGCGAGCGCGCTCACCGCCACGGTGTACAGGACGATCGTGACCAGGCTGACCGCCATCATGAACGCGCTCACCTGCAGCAGCGAATTGGTCAACCCGGTGATCGCGAGCGCCAGCACGACGAGCGGAATCGTGCCCATCCAGTATTTGCTCCACAACATCGTCCGCGGATCGAGCGGACTGGAGCGGAGCAGCCACATCTGGCGGCCTTCGAGCGAGATCCCGGGGAAGATGAACCGGGCCGCCACCGCCGAAAGGACGAACCCCGCGAGGCCGAGGTTGAGAAACGAGATGACCGTCACGAGGGCGAACGGCACCCGCTCGCCGGTGTGGATCGGCAGCGACCGGATGTTGAAGATGTAGATCAGCAGCAGCACGGCCAGGAGGATGAGCTGGCTCCACTGGGTGTTGTCCCGGAAGAAAAGCCGCATGTCCTTGAACAGGAACTCGCGCTTCTGGGGCGGCAGCCAGTTGAGCAGGTGCGCGATCGGCCCCCGGAGCGGCCGGCGCACCTTGCGCTCCGCGCCTTCCTGCGCCTTCGAGTACCCCAGGTGAAACAGCCGCCGGTGCACCAGCGCGCCCACGACGAGGGCCGCGGCGGCGGCGCCCCAGAGCCGCGCGATGGGCCATGGGTCCGAGACGCGGGTGAGCCAGTTCATGATCATCTCGGCCGACCACTCGCTTGGCAGCCACGGGCTCGTCGGCGTCTTGAGCACCGCCAGGTAGTCGACGAAGCTCCGGAATCCCTCCGGACGCGCGAGCCGCTCGGGCTGCATGACCCGCAGCAGCACTACGACCACGGCCACCGCGCCCAACCCCACGAGCCCGAGCAGCTCGCGCGTCCGCCGCGCGGGGAAGACGTTGACGAGCAGGACCGTGAGAATCGTCCCTGCCACCGCGGGCAGGATCAGGTACGGCACGATGGCCGCCACCGCGACGAACGGGAACAGCGGGCCGCCGGAGAAGACCACCCCGTACGCCGTCAGGATCGGCAGCGCGAGCAGCGCCACCATCCAGGACGAGTGCACCATCGTCTCGAACAGCTTGGCCAGGTAGAACCTGACCCACCCGATCGGCGCCGCGACCAGGAGATCGAGGTCCCGGGCCAGGAAGAAGGTGGACAGCGCGGTGATGACGTTGGAGAGCAGCAGGATGGACAGGAACGCGAGCAAGGTCACGCCCAGCACCTTGCCGGCGAGCAGGTTCCCGATCTCCTGTACCCCGCGGAAGTAGTGCAGCACCCGGTACGCCACGCCGAAGATCGCCGCCCAGAAGCCGATCGCCACGATCGACAGGAGCAGGAGCTTCGCGCGGGAGCCGCCGCCCTCGTGACGCACCCGGGACAGCGCGCCGCGCCACTTGGGGGTGAGGACGATCCAGAGGCTCGGCTGGTGGCGGGCGGGCGCGGTCACGCGCCGAGCACGGCGTCGAGCTGGTGCCGCTGATGGCCGCCGGTCAGCTTGAGGAAGAGGTCTTCGAGGCTCATGCCCTCGGACGAGGTCTGCTGCCGGAGCTCCGCCATCGTCCCCTGCGCCGCGACCCGGCCCCGGTAGACGATCGCGATCCGGTCACACATGACCTCGGCGATCTCCATCGTGTGCGTGCTCATCAGCACGGTACCCCCCCGGCTCACGAACTCGCGCAGTAGCTCCTTCAGCAGCCGGGCGCTCCGGGGGTCGAGCCCGATCATCGGCTCGTCCACCACGATCACCTCGGGTCGGTGCACCAGCGCCCCGGCGATGATGAGCTTCTGCCGCATCCCGTGGCTGTACGCCTCGGTGAGCTCGGTCTTCCACGGGGTGAGCTCGAACAGCTCCAGTAGCTCGTCCATGCGCCGCTCCACGGCCGGCCCCTGCAGGCCGTAGAGCGCCGCCGCGAATCGCAGGAACTCGCCTCCGGTGAGCTTGTCGTAGACGAAAGGCCGGTCGGGGATGTAGCCGAGCCGCGCCTTGGCCTCGAGCGGCCGGGCCTGCATGTCGATGCCGCCCACCAGCACCGTGCCGCTGGTGGGCCGGAGGATCCCCGCGATCATCCGGATCGTCGTCGTCTTGCCCGCGCCGTTCGGGCCGAGCAGGCCGAAGAGCTCGCCGGGCGGCACCACGAGCTCGATGCCGTCCACTGCCGTGAACTTGCCGTAGCGCTTGGTCAACTCGGTCAGCCGGATCACGCCATCCTCCGCACCAGGGCCTCCACCACATCACGCTCCGCCACCGCATCGACCACGATCTGCAGCTCCACCGGGCCGACCTCGCCCGCCTCCGCCGGAAACGTCTCCGCCAGCAGGCGGGCCGATTCCTCCGCCGTGAGCTGGCCGCTCGCGACGCCCCCCAGCGGCGTCGCGACGAGGCGAAGTCCCCAATCGCCCGCGCGCTGCCAGGCGGACACGAGCGCGCGGCGGATCCGGTCCCGGCCCGCCGGGCCGCGCTCGTCCGCAATCACTCCGTGAAGGACGTAGGTGGCGGCCAGGTCGCCCCCGCCGGTCACGACCGCGGCGCCGGCCTCGAGCGGGGTCGCCGAGCGGCGCTCAGCGGCGAAGCGATCGCCGCCCGCCTCGTCCAGCCGGGCGCCCGGCGCCCCGGCGGGCGCCAGGGCCGCGTCGGCCGGACGGACGACCGCGTCGGCCGGTACCCGCGCCAGGTCCCCGACCACGACGCGAATCACGCGCCGGTGAGCTCCCGCGAGCGCTGGTACATCTCGCGCGCCTCGTCGGGGTGACCAAGCCTATCGAGCACGCGGCCCAGCAAATGGTGGGCCCTGGCATCCCGCGGATCGAGCTGCACGGCGCGCTCGAGCGCGGTGCGCGCGCCGGCGAGATCCCCCGCCTGGTTCAGGGCGTCGCCCAGGTAGTGGCAGGCGCGGGCGTCATCGGGCTGGAACTCGAGCGATCGCTGGAAGTGCGCCGCGGCATCGGCTACGAGGCCCTTGCGCCAGAGGAGCCGGCCCAGCTCTAGGTGGGCCGGCGCGTGGGAGGGATGGAGCCGCAGGACGCGGCGGAGGTCGGTCTCCGCCTCGCCGTACCGCCGGAGACGGGCGTACATCGCGCCGCGGAGCAGGAGGAACTCGGTCCCGTCCGGCGCGTGGCGCAGCGCCTCGTCCAGCACCGTGACCGCCTCCGCCGGCTCGTCGAGCTCCGCCAGCAGGCGAGCGAGGTGCACCCGGCCTTCGAAGTGTTCGGGCTCACCCACGAGCAGCTCGCGATAGACCGGCAGCGCGTCGGCCGGCCGGGGTCCCGCCGCGAGCGCGCCGGCACGCTCCAGCAGCCGTTCGGCGGCGCCGGGCGCTCGGGTCGGCGCGGTATCGCCGGTCGGCTCGTCGGAAGGGAGTGTCATCGGGGCTGGTGAATGCTAGACGGCGGCCCCGCAAACGGGAACCCGTTGACCCCTGACGCCGGCTTCGGGTACCTTTCGGGGCTATGGCTCAGGAATATCTGCAGGTGCGCGGCGCGCGCGAGCACAACCTCAAGAACATCTCCGTCTCGATCCCCCGCAATCGGCTCACCGTCATCACCGGGCTCTCCGGCTCGGGCAAATCCTCGCTGGCGTTCGACACCATCTACGCCGAGGGGCAGCGGCGCTACGTGGAATCGCTGTCGGCCTACGCCCGGCAGTTTCTCGGGCTCATGGAGAAGCCGGACGTGGATGCCATCGAGGGGCTCTCGCCGGCCATCTCGATCGAGCAGAAGACCACCGGGCAGAACCCACGCTCCACCGTCGGCACGGTCACCGAGATTTACGACTACCTGCGGCTGCTCTGGGCGCGCGTGGGGATCCCCCATTGCCCCAATGACGGTACGCCGATCACCCGGCAGAGCGCCGCGCAGATCACAGACACGGTGCTCGGCTGGCCCGCGGAGACCCGGATCGAGGTGCTCGCCCCCATCGTGCGCGGCAGGAAGGGCGAGTTCCGGGACCTTCTGGAGGACGTCCGGAAGCGCGGTTTCGTGCGCGTGCGCGTGGACGGCGAGACCTACGATCTGGCCGAGGTCCCGCCGCTCAATCGCCGGCAGAATCACGATATCGCCGTCGTGGTGGACCGCTTGGTGGTGCGGGCGGAGGACCGCTCGCGCCTCAACGACTCGCTCGAGACGGCACTCAAGGCCGCCGACGGCGTCGCCGAGGTGGTCCGGCTCGGCCGCGGGGGCGAGCGGGAGTCGGTCACGTTCTCGGAGCGGTTCGCCTGCCCGGTCTGCGGACTGTCGCTGCCCGAGCTCGAGCCGAGGCAGTTCTCGTTCAACTCGCCGTTCGGCGCGTGCCCCGACTGCCACGGCGTCGGCACCCGGCGCGAGGTGAACGCGGACCTGGTACTCGGCGACCCGAGCATCTCGATCCTCGAAGGGGTGATCCTCCCCTGGGGCGAGCCGACCGGCTATCTGCGGAAGGTCGTGCTGCCCACGCTCGCCAAGGCGTTCAAGTTCGACCTCGCCGCTCCGTGGGGCGAACACAGCGCGGCCGCCCGGCAGGCGCTGCTCCATGGCGCGCCGGGGAAGTTCCGGTTCCAGACCGACGGCGCACGCGGCAAGGGCGAGTACGAGAGTGACTGGGAAGGCGTGCTCCGGAACGTCGAGCGCCGCTACCGGGAGTCGAGCAGCGACGCGGTGCGGAGTTCCCTCGATGAGTTCATGATCGAGCAGCCGTGCCAGACCTGCGGGGGAAAACGGCTCAAGGCGGAGAGCCTCGCGGTGCTGGTGAACGGCCGCGGAATCGGTGATGTGGTCGATCTGCCGGTCGAGCGCGCCATCGAGTTCTTCGAGCGGGTCCCGCTCC
Source organism: Gemmatimonadales bacterium (assembly GCA_025927545.1). Taxonomy (GTDB): domain Bacteria; phylum Gemmatimonadota; class Gemmatimonadetes; order Gemmatimonadales; family GWC2-71-9; genus CAVVWJ01. The sequence goes on along the minus strand of JAICLE010000056.1, from coordinate 13,160 downwards.
GCGAGAATGGCCGTGCCACGGGCGTGGACGCCGAGATCGCGGGGCCGATCCTGAAGGAGGTGGTGGACCGGCTCCGATTCCTCCGGGACGTCGGGCTCGACTATTTGACGCTCGGCCGCGGCGCCACCTCGCTCTCCGGTGGCGAGACGCAGCGGATCCGGCTGGCTACGCAGATCGGGTCCCGCCTGGTGGGCGTGCTCTACATCCTGGACGAGCCGAGCATCGGGCTGCATCAGCGCGACAACGAGCGGCTCCTCGTCACCCTGCGGGGGCTCCGCGACCTGGGCAACACCGTGATCGTGGTCGAGCACGACGCGGAGACCATCGAGGCGGCCGACCATGTGATCGACCTCGGTCCGCGCGCCGGGCGCTTCGGGGGCGAGGTGATCGCCGAGGGCACGGTGGAGGACGTCCGCCGGCACCGGGACTCGCTCACCGGACGCTATCTCCGCGGCGAGCTCCGCGTGCCGGTGCCGCCGGGACGGCGCGACGCGGCGCCGGGGCACCGGCTTCGTATCGTCGGCGCGCGGGCCAACAACCTCAAGAACCTCACCGTGGACGTCCCGCTCGGTGTCTTCACCGTGGTGACCGGCGTGTCGGGGTCGGGCAAGTCGACCCTCGTGACCGATATCCTCTATCAGGCGCTGGCGCGGCATTTCTACCGCGCGAGAGTGGTCCCCGGGACGCACACGCGCATCGAGGGCCTCGATCGCATCGACAAGGTCATCGACATCGATCAGAGCCCGATCGGCCGCACGCCGCGGTCCAACCCGGCGACGTACACCGGGCTGTTCACGCCTATCCGCGAGCTGTTCACCCAGCTCCCCGACGCCAAGATGCGGGGCTACGGCCCGGGCCGATTCTCATTCAACGTCAAGGGCGGGCGCTGCGAGGCGTGCCAGGGCGACGGGCTGGTGAAGATCGAGATGCACTTCCTCCCGGATGTCTACGTGCCCTGCGAGGTGTGCAAGGGGCGCCGGTACAACCGCGAGACGCTGGAGGTGCGCTACAAGGGCCGGAGCATCGCCGACGTGCTGGATCTCACCGTGGCGGACGCGCTGGAGTTCTTCGGCAACCAGCGGCGGATCGCGGAGAAGCTCGAGCTGCTGAACGACGTGGGCCTGGGGTACATCCACCTCGGGCAGGCGGCCACGACGCTGAGCGGCGGCGAGGCGCAGCGGGTGAAGCTCGCCACCGAACTGGCCAAGCGCGATACCGGCCGCACCCTATACATCCTCGACGAGCCCACGACCGGTCTGCACTTCGAGGACGTCCGCCTGCTGCTCGACGTGCTTCACCGCCTGGTGGACAAGGGCAACAGCGTCGTCGTGATCGAGCACAATCTCGACGTCATCAAGACCGCCGACTGGGTGATCGATCTCGGACCCGAAGGTGGCGAGCGGGGCGGGGACGTCGTGGCGGCCGGCACGCCGGAGGACGTCGCGGCGGTGGAGCAGAGTCACACCGGACGGTTCCTGCGGAAGCTCGCGAGCCTGCAGCCGTCGGCCGTCACGACCGGCGGCTGACGAGCACGACCGGCGACTACTTCGGCGTCGGCTTGAAGGTGGGCTGCTTGGCCGTTGGATCCACCTTGTACCAGATCCACATCCCCGAGAGCGCGTGGCCCGGGACGCCGCAGATGATCCGGTAGGACCCGCTGTCGGGTGCGGTGAACTTCAGGACGTCCGTCGCCCCCTGGGGGAGGCCTTCGACCAGTTTGTTCGTGTAAGCCCGCGGGATCGCCGCGTCGCCGCCGGAGTTCGGGACCGGGCCGGTGCCCGAGCTGATCTCCGCGCTGTGCGGCGTACCGTCCTTCTGCTCGAAGTTGATCACGTTGCTGCTGCCGGGAGGTACCGTCAGCGTGGCGCCGCCGCTGGTGTAGCCGTTGAAGTCGAACGGACCGGCGATGAGCGTGAACGTGACCGTGTTGGTGGCGGCGTCGTAGGTGAGGAACGAGTCTGCCGCGGCCGGAGCGGGGGTGGCCGCCGGGGCGGCGGGCGCCGCCGTCGAGTCCGCGGCTGCCGAGGCCGGGGCCGCGGTGCCGCCCGTGTCGCTGACGGTGGAAGCGGGAGGCGGCGCCGAATCCCGGCGCGAAGTCGCCGCCGGAGCGGCCCCGGCCGATGGTTCCGGCGCGCGGCTGGCGCATGCCGGGGCCGTGACGCCAAGGCCCGCGGCCAGGAGCGCGGCAAGGATCGGGGAGTTGGTAATCGACCTGGGCGCCATGCCTGCCTCGCCGCGTAGGAGTCGGAATCGTGGGTGAAACCCGCACCCGCCGGCCGCCGAAGTATGGCGGGTGTTCCGCCGCCGCGGGCCGGGTGTACTCTTGAAGGGATACCCCGGGCGTTCCCGCCTCGCAACCAACACCTCACCCGGACACCCCGTGCTTTCTAGCCACGCGCTCGTGCGCCTTCTGGGCCTCCTGCTCGCCGCCGTCCCGGCATCCGTCGCGGCCCAGCAACCCGACTCCAGCCTGCTCACCCTCGACCGGATCTATGGGTCGAAGGAGTTCGCCCCGCAGCCCTTCGGCCCGACCCGCTGGCTGGGCGAGGGCTCCGCCTACACCACGCTGGAGCCGGCGGCCGAGGGCGCGGGGCAGGACCTCGTCCGGTACGACGTCGAATCGGGGCGGCGGGAGGTGCTCGTGCCGGCGCGCGCGCTCGTCCCGCCGGGCGCGGATGACCCGCTCGAAGTGGAGGACTACGCCTGGTCACCTGACGGACAGATGCTGCTGATCTTCACCAATACCCGGCCTGTCTGGCGGCTCAACACCCGCGGCGACTACTGGGTGCTCGATCGCACCAGCGGCAGCCTTCGCCAGCTCGGCGGAAAGGACGCCCCGCCCTCCACGCTGATGTTCGCCAAGTTCGCGCCCGACGGGCGGCGGGTGGGCTACGTCCGGGAGAACAACCTCTACGTGGAGGACCTCGCGTCCGGCGGCATCACCGCCCTCACCACCGACGGGTCCCGGACGATGATCAACGGAACCTTCGATTGGGTCTACGAAGAAGAGCTGATGGACAACTACGCCGACGGGTGGCGCTGGAGCCCGGACGGCCGGAACATCGCCTATTGGCAACTCAACGCCGACAGTGTGAAGAACTACAATCTCATCAACGACACCGACTCGCTGTACTCGCGGGTCATCCCCGTCCAGTATCCCAAGGTCGGCCAGGCCAACTCGGCCGCGCGGATCGGCGTCGTGCCGGCGGCCGGCGGGCCGACGCGCTGGCTTGGGATCGAGGGCGATCCGCGGAACCATTACATCCCCCGCATGGACTGGGCGGCGAATTCGGACCAGCTCATCCTCCAGCGGCTCAACCGGACCCAGAACACCGACGAGGTCATCCTGGGCGACGCGCGGACCGGAGCGGTCCGTACGGTGCTCACCGAGCACGATTCGACGTGGGTGGAGGTGGTGGACGATGTCGTGTGGCTGAAGGGGGGCAAGGAGTTCACCTGGGTGAGCGAGCGGGACGGGTGGAATCACGTCTACGCCGTCTCGCGTGACGGCAAGTCCGTGCGCCTGGTGACGCGGGGCGCCTACGACGTGCTGGAGATCAAGGGGGTGGACGACAAGGGCGGCTGGCTCTATTTCATCGCGTCACCCGACAATCCGACGCAGAAGTACCTCTTCCGTGCGCGCCTCGACGGCACGGGTACGGCCCAGCGGATCAGCCCCCGGGCGGAGCCCGGGACGCACGTGTACGACCGCTCGCCCGGGTACAAGTACGCCCTCGAAACCTACTCCCGACTGGGAACTCCCCCCGTGGTCCGGCTGGTGCGGCTGCCCGGCAACCAGGTCATCCGGACGCTGGTGGGCAACGAGCGCCTGCGGGCGAGCGTGGCAAGGCTACGCCGGCCTACGGTCGAGTGGCTGTCGGTGCCCAACGACGACGGGGTCCGAATGCCGGGAGTGCTGCTCAAGCCCGCGGACTTCGACTCCACGCGCAAGTACCCGCTCCTCTTCTTCGTCTACGGCGGACCGGGCAACGCGGAGGTCGAGGACCAGTGGGGCGGCTATTACCTGTGGCACTCCATGCTGACCCAGAAGGGCTACCTGGTGGCCATCGTGGACAACCGGGGCACTCCCGCTCCGCTCGGCCGCGCGTGGCGGAAGGCTATCTACGGCCAACTAGGTGTCCTCGAGACCCGCGACCAGGCCGCCGCAGCCCGCGCGCTCATTCGTCGGCCGTACGTGGACGCTGCACGGGTGGGGATCTGGGGCTGGAGCTACGGCGGGTTCATGACGCTGAACGTCCTGTTTCAACATCCGGAAATCTACCGGACCGGCGTGGCCGTGTCGCCGGTGACGCACTGGTCGCTGTACGACAACGTCTACACCGAGCGCTTCAACGGCCTGATCAGCGAGAACCGCGAAGGCTACGACCGTGGGTCGCCCATCAGCTACGTCGACGGTTTCCGGGGCAACCTGCTGCTGGTGCACGGCAGCGGGGACGACAACGTGCATTTCCAGAACAGCGAGGTCTTGATCAACGCGCTGGTGGCGTCCAACAAGCCGTTCGAGATGATGGACTACCCGAACAGGACGCACTGTCTTTGTCAGGGGAAGAACACGACCCTGCACCTGTTCTCGCTGATTACCCGATACCTCGACCAGAACCTGCTCGCGTCCGCGCCGGCACCGCTGGAGCGCGCGGCCACCGGTCCCTGACCGCCGACGGGCGCGTTGCGGGTCCGCCAGCCCACGCCCTACATTAGGTGTCCCACCACATCCGGGGGACCCAATGACCTACGAAGACATCGTCACGCTCCTGGGCTACGCCGGCGGCCACGAGCAGATCGTCCGCATCACCACCACCGATCGCGCCGAGGTGGTCGGCATTCCGATGAGCGTGGACACCGACGTCGCGGCCCATGAGGTCTACCTCCGCCCGGCCGGGAACGACGCTACCGAGATCGCCATTTCGCTGGGATCCATCGAAGCGGTCGAACTCGTCTGAGCTCCTGCCGGGGATCGACGGCGTTGCGGCCTGAAACATTGACTCGGGTCGGCCCGTAAGCCGAGGTGCGGAGGAGCAAGGACATGGATATGGAAGGCCTTTTCGCCATCACGTTCATCTTCGGGGGAGGGACCCTGTTCCTCCTCTCGCTCAGCCCCGTGGGCAAGGCCCTGGCGGAGCGCATCCGGGGCCATGGGGCCCAGCCGGCTCCGGATCCCGAGTTGCTGGCCGAGGTCGATGCGCTGCGGGCGGATGTGGCCGAGCTGCACGAGCGCATGGATTTCGCCGAGCGGCTGCTGGCCCAGCGGCCGGAGCCGGGGAAGATCGGGGCGGGCGAGTGAGCCCGGACCAGGTCCTGATCCTCGTGGCGATCGTCACGGCGGCCTGGACCGGTGTCCGGATCCTGCGCCCGATTGCCGATGCACTCGGCCGGAGGATCGGTGCTCCGTCCGGCCGGGATGCGGTGACTGACGGCGAGGTGTCTGAGCTCCATCGCCGGGTGGCCGAGCTGGAGGAGCGGGTGGACTTCGCCGAGCGGCTGCTGGCCCAGCGGGAGCCCGGCAGCCTGGGCCAGGGGAGAGCACCGTGATGATGCTTCAGGCTGTCCCGCCGGTGCCGCCGACCCCGCCGGCAATCCCGTTCGATCCGAATTTCGTCCTGACGCGCCTGGATTCGCCGGCGGTCGTGATGATCGTGCTCGCCGCGCTCGTCGCCGCCACGATCGTGCTCTGGCCGCTCGCCCGGGCGCTGGCGCGGCGGCTGGAGGGAAAGTCGGTGGCGGCCGACCCCGGTCTCCGGCACGATCTGGAGCAGGTCACCCACCGTCTGACGGAGGTAGACGGATTGCAGGCACGGGTGGCCGAGCTGGAGGAGCGGGTGGATTTCGCCGAGCGCCTGCTGGCGCAGTCCCGGGAGCCGGGCCGGCTGCAGTCGTAGCGCAGGTGGAGGAGCTTAGATTTCGAGGCGCACCCTGGTCCGGGCGCGCAAGGCCGACCCGCTGGCGGGGGGAAACGCATCCGATGATCACCCGTGAGGACATCCAATCGTTCCTGGACCGGCTCGACGGTGGCAATCTCACCGCCACGGAGCTCGAGCCCAACCTGTGGCTCGCCCGGACGCCGGACGACGCCGAGGTGGTCGTGCACTTCGCGCCGCCGGTGGTCATTCTCCGGGTTCGGGTCATGGAGCTTCCGGCCAGCGAGCCCCGGCGCGGCGAGCTGTTCCGCCAGCTGCTGGAGTACAATGCCCGTGACCTGGTACACGGCTCCTACGGCCTGGAAGGCGATCACGTCGTGCTGACCGATACGCTCGAGCTGGAGAATCTGGACTTCAGCGAGTTCGAGGCGAGCTTCGACTCGATCACGCTGGCGCTGGCCTCGCATCTCGCCACGCTCGCCCCGTACCGGGAAAGGTGAAGCGTCATGGGACTCTTTGACCGCCTGTCGACCCTGCTCCGGTCGAACATCAACGACCTGATCTCGCGGGCCGAGAACCCGGAGAAGATGCTCAACCAGCTCATCGTCGACATGAAGACGAACCTGGCCAAGGCCAAGCAGCAGGTGGCCTCGGCGATCGCCGATGAGAAGAAGCTTCAGGCCGACGCCGAGAGCATGAAGAAGCAGGCGGAGGACTGGGAGCGCCGCGCGATGCTCGCCGTGCAGGAGGGGCGGGACGACATGGCCAAGCAGGCCCTGGGCCGCTACAACGAGCAGATGCAGGGCGCCCAGCAGTTGCAGGAGACCTGGCTCCGGCACAAGGCGGAGACCGACGCGCTCAAGCTGTCCCTGCGCCAGCTCAACGACAAGATCGAAGAGGCCAAGCGCAAGAAGAACATCCTCGTCGCCCGCGCCAAGCGGGCGGAGGCGCAGCAGCGGATCCAGCAGACGATGTCCGGCATGAGCGACAAGAGCGCCTTCGAGTCGTTCGAGCGCATGGCGGAGAAGATCGAGGCCACCGAGCGGCGCGCGCTGGCGGCGGCCGAGCTGAACGAGGAGGTCTCGGGCGACCATCTCGTCCGCCAGTTCGAGGCGCTGGAGTACAAGGGCAGCTCCGACCAGCAGCTCATCGAGCTCAAGTCGCGCATGGGCCTCCTGCCCGGGGGGCAGGGGCAACCCACCCGCCAGCTCAACAAGGGCGGTGGCGACGTCCACGAGGCAGAGGTCGTGGAAGAGGGAGACGAAGGGTCCACCCGCTGATGGGCGTGGCGGCACCGGCCGGCCGGCGGAGCTTCTCGATCGGGTGGCTCCTGCTGGCCGTCGCGCTGGTGGCGCTGGTCGTGCGCACGATCGACGTCCTGCTGATCGTCTTCCTCGCCATCATCCTGGCCATCTACCTCGACGCGCTGGCCGATCTGCTGCAGCGCCGCTCCGGTGTCCCGCACACGCTCGGGCTGACACTCGGAGTGGCCGTGACGCTGGGCGCACTGGTAGGCGTCGTCCTGCTGCTCGCGCCGCCCGTAACCCAGCAGGTGCAGGATCTCCTGGCCAATCTGCCGCGCTACCTCTCCAATCTCGATGCCAACATCAACGGACTGATCAGCAACATCCCGGTGCTGCGCCGGAGCGCCTCGACCGGGCCGGATGGCGCTCCCGGCCTCTTGGCCACGTCCCTGGCCGAGATCATGGGCTTCCTCCGGGGCGCGGCGGTGCCGTACCTCAAGGGCGGTGTCGAGATCCTCATCATGGTGGTGAGCGTGCTGGTCATGGCCATTTACCTGGCGCGGCATCCGAGCATCTACGCCGACGGCGCCGTCGCGCTCCTCCCGCCGGCGCGCCGGCCGCTGGCCCGGGCCATCCTCGAGGACCTGAACCTGACGATCCGCGCCTGGGTGGTCGGGCAGATCATCGCGATGGTGCTGCTGGCCGCGCTCACGACGCTCGGCCTGTGGCTGCTCGGCGTCCCCTACGCTCTCGCGTTCGGCGTGTTCGCCGGCGTCGCGGCGATCGTGCCGTTCTTCGGGGTCCTTCTCTCGACCATCCTGCCGGCCCTCTTCGCGCTCGGCGCCTTCGGGGTGACGAAGGCGCTGCTCGTGGCGGCGCTCGGCGTCCTGGTGCACATCATCGAAGCCAACTTCGTAGCCCCGGTCGTGATGGAGCGGCAGGTGAACATCCCGCCAGTGGTCACGATCGCCGGCGTGCTTTTGATCGGCAAGCTGTTCGGGCTCTCGGGACTGATCATCGCGGTCCCGATCCTCGCTCTTGTCATGATTCTCATCCGCCACATCCTGCTCGGCGCGGTATACGGCGACCCCGTCAGCGTGATCCGCCCCACCCGCATCGTCCCCTCCGATGTCGAGCCTGCCGTTCAACCCCCTGCACCCCTGACCGAATGACCGCGCCGCGCTTCCTCATCGTGGCCGACGGCGACTTCTCGCCGATGACCTCGAAGACCGCCAACTCCGTCATCCGCTACCTCCCCGAGCGCACCGTCGGCGTGCTCGACCGCCGCCAGGCTGGGCGGACGGTGCAGGACGTACTCGGGTTCGGCGGGACCATTCCCGTCGTCGGCACGATGCGAGAGGGACTCGCGCTCGGACCGACGGCCGTCCTCATCGGGATCGCGCCGTCCGGCGGGCGTATGCCGGCGGAATGGCGGAGCTGGCTGGCCGAGGCGCTCGACCATGGGTGCGACCTCTGGAGCGGGCTCCACACCTTCCTGGCCGACGACCCACTGCTCGCCGAGAAGGCCCGGGCCGCGGGCCGCCGGATCTTCGATCTTCGCCGCCCGCCCGCCGACCTGCCGATCGCTTCGGGACTCGCCAAGACGGTCGAGCCGCTCGTCGTGCTGGCCGTCGGGACCGACTGCAACGTGGGCAAGATGACGGCTCAGCTTGAGCTCACCCGCGGGCTCAACGCTCGCGGAGTCCGGACCCGGTTCGTGGCCACGGGGCAGACGGGGATCATGATCGAGGGGTGGGGGATCGCGGTGGACGCCGTGGTGGCCGACTTCATCGCCGGCGCCGCGGAGCGCCTGGTGCTCGAGGGCAGCAAGGACGCGGACGTCGTGCTGGTCGAGGGCCAGGGAAGCATCAACCATCCGGGCTACTCGGGGGTGACGCTGGGCCTGCTCCACGGCTCCTGTCCCGATGCGCTCCTTCTCTGTCACCAGTCCAGCCGTGAATACATCGGGGACTATCGTGAGGCGGCGTGGCTGCGAATCCCGCCACTCTCCACCTACATCCGTCTGTACGAGGCGATCGGCTCGGCCGTGCATCCCACCAGGGTCATCGGCATCTCGCTCAACACTTACGACCTGAGCGAGGCCGAGGCGCGCCGCGCCTGCGAGACGGCGGCCCGGGAAACCGGACTTCCCGCCACCGATCCGGTACGATTTGGCGCGGCTCCCCTGGTGGACGCGGTCGTGGTCGCGCGCGCGCGCCACGCCGAGGAGCGCCGCACAGCCTGAGGGGTGGGCGGCGGGGCGCGTCGATTCGCGCCCGCAGGCGGCGGAACGATGCCGCCGGTCCGGGCGAGCGTCGCCACCTTGCGGCATGCTCCCCGGCGCCCCATCCCGCCTCCACTCTTCCTTCCCGCTCCGCCGCGCGCTGGGTCTGGTGCACCCCGGGGACCTCCTCGGCGCTTGGGTGCGCGTGGGCAGGTGGCCACTCAGCCTGCGTGCCGACGGACGCGCCCTCCTCGCCAGTCCCGACCTGGGCTATCTGCTCCGACGATGCGGCCGCGTCCTGGTGCGGCACGGCCACCGCGCGGTCGTTCTGAACGCGGATCGGCTGATTGCCTGGCGCACGCTCCAGATCGTGGTCGGCGCGCCGTTCCTGCCGCGGGTGCAGGAGCTGCGGGCCATCTATCCGGATCTGCGCGTCCGCGGCAGCCGCATCGCCCTCCCGCTCGGTCTGGACGGGGCCGAGCCCGCGCTCGCTGCCTGCGCCGCGGCCCGGCTGCCGGTCAGGGCCACGTGGATCGACTATGGAGGCGGCGGTTCCGGTTGACTCACGCCCGGCGGGGTCCCTAGGTTAGGGCTCGCTCCCGACCCGGACCCATGTTCGCCGTCAACCTCGCCCCGCTCTTCACCCTCGGCGACGTCATCCGCCGGATTGCCGAGATCCTCCGGATCGACGGCGACGAAGTCGCACGCAGCGGCGTGCGGGTGCTCGGCATCTGGGTGCTGGCGTGGCTGGCCTATCGGGTGGTGCGGCTGGCCGCCCGGCGAATCGAGCTCGCGGTGGACGACGGCGATGACTCCGTCACCACCCTGCGCGAGCGCCGGGGACGCACCATCTCCCAGCTTCTCCGGAGCATGGGTCGCGTCGTCATCTACGCCATTGCCATCCTGCTGACCTTCAACGTCTTCATCGACATCGGTCCGATCCTGGCAGGGGCCGGTATTCTGGGCCTCGCGGTCTCCTTCGGCGCGCAGAGTCTGGTCAAGGACGTCATCTCCGGCTTCTTCATCCTGTTCGAGAACCAGTTCGGCATCGGTGACGTCATCGAGGTGGCGGGGCATAGCGGGGTGGTGGAGAAGATGACCTTGCGCGTGGTCGTGCTCCGGGATGGCGAAGGGGTCATGCACGTCGTGCCCAACGGCGAGATCAAGGTCGTGAGCAACAAGACCCGGGGCTGGTCGCGGGCGGTGGTGGACGTGGGGGTCCCGTACGAGGAGAACGTGGACCGCGCGCTCGAGGTCCTGCGCGACGAGGCCGCCCAGTTCTCGACTGACAAGGCCTGGGGGACTCAGCTCGACGGGCCGGTCGAGGTGCTGGGCGTCGAGTCGCTCAGCGACAGCGCCGTCGTGCTCCGCACCCTACTTCGTACCCAGCCCGGCTCGCAGTGGAGCGTGGCACGCGAATTTCGCCGGCGCATCAAGAATCGCTTCGACAAGGAGACCCTCGACATTCCATACCCGCAGCGCCGCGTACACGTGCGGGTGGAAGGCGCCCCAGGTCCCGAGCCCATCGTCCAGGCCGCCGCCGGGGCCGCCGGCGGATGAGCCTCCGCCTCTACAACACGCTCACCCGCAGCATCGAGTCCTTCGTCCCCCTCCAGCCAGGACGGGTCACGCTCTACACCTGTGGGCCGACAGTCTACAACTACGCCCACATCGGAAACTTCCGGACATTCCTGTTCGAGGACCTGCTCCGGCGCTGGCTCCAGGCCAGCGGGTACGATGTGTTCCACATCATGAATCTGACCGACGTGGACGACAAGACCATCGCGGGCGCCGTGGCGGCCGGGCAGCCTCTCCGGACCTACGTCCAGCCCTACATCGATGCGTTTCACGAGGACCGCCGCTACCTCCGGATCGAGGACGCGTCGGTGTACCCGCGGGCCACCGACTTCATCGCTCCGATGATCGAGTTGGTGGAGGGGCTGCTCGCGCGCGGCGTGGCCTACAAGGGCGACGATGGCTCGGTGTATTTCGCCATCTCCCGATTCCCGGCGTACGGAAAGCTTTCCCAGCTCGACCGCCGGGAACTCAAGGTGGGGGCCAGTGAGCGCGTGAGCGCCGACGAATACGCGAAGGAGGACGCCCGCGATTTCGCGCTCTGGAAGGCCGCGCGTCCGGACGACGAGGAAGTCGGCGCCGCCTGGGACGCACCATTCGGGCGGGGGCGGCCCGGGTGGCACCTCGAGTGCTCGGCCATGGCGCTCGAACTGGTGCGGCAGCGGACCGGGCTGGACGTGCTCGACATCCACGCCGGCGGCGTCGACCTCATCTTCCCTCACCACGAGGACGAGATCGCGCAGAGCTGTGCCTATACCGGCAGGGAGCTCTTCGCGCGGTACTGGGTGCACGGCGAGTTCCTGAAGGTCGGCGGCGAGAAGATGTCGAAGCGGTACGGCAACATCACCACCGCCCGCGACCTCCGGGAGGACGGTGTGGACGCCGGCGCCATCCGGCTGCTGATGAGCCAGGTGCACTATCGCCAGCGGCTGGATCTGACCGACGCGGCACTGGCCAGCGCGCGGGAGGGGTCGCGCCGGCTGGGCGAATTCCAGAACCGGCTGCTGGCCGCCGCCGGCCACGCCGCCGGCGACTCCACGGGCGGCGCCGACGCCCCGCCGTTCGCCGAGGCCGCCGAGCGACTGGACCGCGAGCTGACGGAGGCGCTGGACGACGATCTGAACGCGCCGCGCGCCGTCGCCGCGCTCTTCGCCTTCGCGTCCGCCGGGAACTCGGCGCTGGACGCCGGCCAGGCCGCGGGTCCGCGGGCACTCGCCGCCTGGCGGCGGGCCGAAGGCGTGCTGGGGGTTACGTCGGCTGTCCAGGTGGTCAAGGTGGGGACCGCCGTCGAGGTCGGTCCTGCGGCTGATTCGGCACTCGCCGAGGCGCCGCCGGAGGGGACGGACGAGGGGGCGCAGCGCTCGTGGGCAGTCCGCTGGGCGGTCCGGCGCAAGGACGCCAAGGCCGCGCGGGATTATGGCGAGGCGGACCGCATTCGGGCCCTGCTCCGAGGAGCCGGCTGGGAGGTGCGGGACAATCGGGACGGGTCGCTCGAAGTCCTACGGGCCGGACCGAAGCCACCCCATTGACTCAGGCTAACTTGCCCTCTATGATACGAGTCTGTTTTGGACTCGGCCTGTTCTAGGCTGACGTAGCTCAACTGGCAGAGCACCCGCCTTGTAAGCGGGAGGTTAGGGGTTCGATTCCCCTCGTCAGCTCGGTGGCGCCGACACCTTCGATGACCAGGACCCCGCTTCTCCGCCGGCGGGGTTCTGTCTCTGATGAGGGTGACTCGTTGGCTCGGTGGGGTGACCGAGTGGCTAATGGTAGCAGACTGTAAATCTGCCGGGCTCTGCCCTACGTAGGTTCGAATCCTACCCCCACCATGAGAGTCGTGGGTCGTGAGTCGCGAGTGACAGGTGAGGGGGGTGCGTCGGGACTCACGACTGAAATGCGGGTGTAGCTCAGTTGGTAGAGCATCAGCCTTCCAAGCTGAGGGTCGCGGGTTCGAGCCCCGTCGCCCGCTTCGAATGAAGCAGAGGGTCGCTCGCGTAGCTCAGTCGGTAGAGCGCATCCTTGGTAAGGATGAGGTCACCGGTTCGATCCCGGTCGCGAGCTTGTAAGACGGGCAGCACTATTCCACCGCACACCGGGGCAGAGCGACATGGCGAAGGCCAAATTCGAGCGGACGAAGCCGCACGTGAACGTCGGGACGATCGGGCACGTGGACCACGGGAAGACGACGCTGACGGCGGCGTTGACGAAGGTGTCGGCCGACCAGGGGTGGGGGACGAAGTACGT
>JAICLE010000065.1 GCA_025927545.1 Gemmatimonadales bacterium | reverse complement strand
TCCGTCCCAGCGCACCGCCGATCAGGCGCAGCAGCTCCGGGGTGGAGAGGTCACGACCGTCCGACACGAAGAAGGTCCGCGCGGGCGCGGTGGATGAGGGCAGCACCGCGAGCATGGCAGCCACCGCGTTGCCGACGAACGCAAGGCTTCGCCGGTTGTGCACCAGGCCAAGCGGCAGCGGCACTCCCCGCGCCACCAGGCGGAAGAGGCTCAGCATGTTGCCCTTCATGCCGGGGCCGTAGAGCAACGGCAGCCGCAGAATCGTGGCGTCGAGCGCGCCGCGCTCGGCGACGGACCGTACCACGGCCTCCGCCTCCAGCTTGCTCACGCCATATGGGTCGGCGGGTCGGGGCACGGCGTCCTCGGTGAGTGGCACACTGCTCGTCTCCCGTACGGCCTTGACGGTGCTCGCGAAGACGACCCGGCGCACGCCGGCACGCACCGCCTCCTCCAGAAGAACCCTCGTTCCCTCCACGTTGACCCGCCGGAACTCCTCGAGCGGCTTCGCGGCCGACTCGCGCATCACGTGCACCCGGGCCGCCAGATGCAGTAGCGTATCGGCGCCCGCAAGAGCCGGCCGGAGTGCGGCCGCGTCCAGCAGATCCGCTCGATGATAGCTCATGCCCCGCCCGAGCGGACCGGGATCCCCGCGCCCGATACCGCGCACCCGGATGCCCGCCTCGCGGAGCGCCGGACAGAGCCAGGACCCGACGAAGCCGTTGGAGCCGGTCACCACGGCCACACGTGGTGTGTCGTCAGGACGCGACACGGGCGGCTGCCGGGCCCTGCTCCAGGATGTCGCACAGGCGGCCGCACAGCTCGGACTTGCTGAGGCCGTGCTGGAGGATGCGCCGTGCGCGCCGGCCCATATCGGCGAGACTGTCCGCGTCGCGCTCGACCAGCCCCCGCAGCAGCTCCACCAGCCCATCCACGTCGCCGTGCGCTACGCGCCAGCCGATCTCTTCCCCTGCCAGCAGATCGCCTACATGGGACCGCGCCGGACCGACGAACAGCACCGGGCGCGCGACGGCCATCGCGCCGTACACCTTGCAGGGGTGGACGATGCCGACCACGTCATCGCCCATCGTGACCAAGTGAACGTCCGCGGCGGAGAGCGAGTAGCGCAGCCGGTCGAGCGGCTGGTACGGCAGCGACAGGATCGTCGGCCCGGCGACCGCCTCCACCTCCGACTTGCCGATGCCGCCGCCGATGAAGACGAACGCGACGCGCGGGTCGTCGCGCAGCCGGAGCGCCGCCTGGAGGGCGGTCGTGAGCGGGTTGGACGGGCCATGATTTCCGCTGTACATCACGACGAATTTACCATTCAGCCCGTGCTCCCGGCGGAATGGATTGCCTTCTCTCGACGTGGGCCCGACGTGATCCTCGTGGGGCCACGGCGGCAGCACGGCGAGCTTGTCACGCACGTCGAGCTTGGCGAGCACCCGCTCGGCCATGAACCGGTCGAGCACGATCACCGTCCGGGCGCGGGCGAGCACCCGCCGGTTGAGCCAGTCGAACAGCCTGGCCGCTGGGTGCGACGGACTGAGCAGCTTGAGCGCCACCATCTGATCGGGGTTCAGGTCCATCACCCACAGCGTGAGCGGCGCGCCCCGCAGCCGGCTCACCAGCAGCCCGGCGAGCTGCGCCAGCGGCGGGGAGGTGCTCACCAGCACGCCGTCCAGGCGCCCGAGGCGAATGCCGGCCCAGACGGCCTGCAGCGCGAAGGACAGGCCGCCGAGAAGGCGGATGACGATGGAACGCTTGCCGAAGCTGGAGAACGGCAGACGGCGCACCTCTACGCCGGCCGCCTGTTCGCGGCGGGGGAAGCGCCGGGCGGGATCGTCGTAGCCGCGGTCGGCGGTCAGCACGACCGTGCGGTGGCCACGCGCCGCCATGGCGGAAGCGACGTCCGCCATGTGCTGGCCCACGCTCGCGGGATCGGGGGGATAGACCTGACTGATGACCAGCAACGACTGGCCGCCGGGACCGGGCGGCACGGGACGCTCAGTCCCCGTGCGTGCGGAGGTACTCGTCCTCGATCCAGCGGTAGGTGCGCTCCATCCCGTCGCGGAGCTTGATCGAGGGCTCCCAGCCGAGCGCGGCGCGGATCATCGTGTTGTCCGAGTTCCGGCCGTTGACGCCTTTCGGAGCGCCCAGATCGTAGCGGCGCTCGAGCTTGACGCCCGCGATCTCCTCGGCGATGTCCACGAGTTGATTGATGGTCACCAGTTCGCTGGAGCCCAGATTGATGGGATCGAGAATGTCGCTCCGGGCGATCGCGAGGGTGCCGCGCACGCAGTCATCGATGTACATGAATGACCGGGTCTGATGGCCGTCGCCCCAGATCTCGATGGTATGGTCGCCGGTCTGCTTCGCGCGGATCACCTTGCGGCAGATGGCGGCCGGCGCCTTCTCCCGCCCGCCGTCCCAGGTGCCGTGGGGCCCGTAGACGTTATGGTAGCGGGCCACCCGGGTTTCGAGCCCGAAATCCTCCCGGAAGTGGCGGCACATGCGCTCGGAGAACAGTTTCTCCCAGCCGTAGCCATCCTCGGCCATGGCGGGGTAGGCATCCGCCTCCTTGAGCGGCACCACCTCGGGCGAGCGCTGACGGTCCAGGTTGTAGACGCAGGCGGAGGAGGAATAAAAGAACCGGCGGGCGCCCTGGTCGCGCGCGGCCAGCAGCATGTGGGTGTTCGTGAGCACCGAGAGCATGCAGAGGGCCTTGTGGTTCTCGATGAACCCCATTCCGCCCATGTCGGCCGCGAGCTGGAAGACGTCGGTCGCGCCCTCACAGGCGCGTTGGCATTGCTCCACACCCTTGAGGTCGGCCACGCGGTTCTCGACACCGTCGTGCACCTGGTGCCACTCGTCCAGCGGCTTGATGTCCACCGCCCGGACGCGAGCCCCCTGCTGACGGAGGGCGGCCACCAAGTGACCGCCGATGAAGCCGCCCGCGCCTGCCACAACCGTAAGCTCGCCCGCCATGCAGGACTCCGGAGGTTACTGGAAAGACGATGCCTGCAACCAATTACGTGCGGTGGACTCGCCGCCACCCGGCGGGCGGAAAGGTCTCCCCCCGCCCGCGGGGTGTCAAGGAAAGTCGGGCCCAGCTTCCGCGGCCACAGCCCTCGGCTCGGCCACCCGACCGTAGATGGCACGCGTCTCCCGCGCGGTGCGCTCCCAACTGAAGGACGCGGACCGGGCGCGTCCCCGGACGGCCAGATCCTCGCGCAACACCCTGTCGTGGGCCACCAGGGCCAGCTTGGACGCCATGTCTTCGACGTCGCGAGGATCGAAGTAGACGGCGGCGTCGCCGGCCACCTCCGGAATGGCCGTGACGCGGGAGCAGAGCACCGGCACGCCGGCCGCCATCGCCTCGAGGACCGGCAAGCCGAACCCCTCGTAAAGCGAGGGAAAGACCAGGGCGTCCGCCTTCGCAAGCACGCCGGCGAGCCGGGCTTCATTCAGATAGCCCGTGGCCACCACGCCCGCCGAGTCGCCGATCCGGAGAGACGTCGGCAGGTGTCCCACCACTACCAGGTTCTGCCGGACGCCGTGGCGCTGCCTGGCCAGCGCGAAGGCCCGCAGCAGACCGTCGAGATTCTTGTTGGGTGTGACTCCGCCGAACGCCAGCAGATACGGACCGCCGGTCGCGGGCACGGGTGCGCCGCCATCCGGCTGCGGGGCACCGCCGTCCAATGCCGGGTTCGGCGCCAGCGGAACGACGTCGATGTCCCGCGCCGGCTTGCCATACGCCGCGGCGATCGCGTCGCGCATGAACCGCGAATCGGCGATCACCGCCGCCGCCCCGCGAACCGAACGGCGAACGATCCGCCCCAGAAGCAGGCGCCGGTGCCAGTCCCGGAGCCGGCCATGCGCGAGGTGATGAACGTCATGGACGGTGACCACGCTCGGGCACTGGAGCCGGAGCGGCGCGACATAGCCCAGCGAGTGCAGGAGGTCGACGCCGTGCGCACGCGCCTCGGCCGGCAGCCGGAACTGCTCGTAGCGGTACCGCGCCGACCGCGATGTGGCGCGGACCGGGCACACCACGCGCCGGAATCGCTCGTCGTCCGGAAGAGGCCAGTCCGCGGTCTCCACGTTGACATACACCACGAACTGGTCCCGCGCGTCGATGCGGGACAGACCGTGCAGCAGCCCGGCCGCGTAGGTCTCGGTACCGCCGACCACCCCCGGCAGCAGGTACAGCAGATTGAGGCCGATGATCATGTCGCCCCGTCCGCGTGTCACGTTGCACGGCCGCCGGCGCCCGGCCTGTGCTCTGAGCGAGCCGTCTGTCTCCCTACCCGCCCGACGGCCGCGAGGCCGACACGGCGGCCCGTCGGCCCGAGGTCTCCGTCTCCCCCGCGACGTGCTCCTCCGTGGCAGGACCCGTCCCCAGCATCCCGAAGGCGCCGCCGAACGCGTGCCGCGCAGCGGCCAGCAACGCACCCAGGGCCAGTCCAAGGAGCCCGGCCAGCACCCCCTTGACCAGAGCCAGGCGTGGGTTGGGCTTGGCCGGCAGATCGGGCGCCTCCACGACCGTGATCACCGGCGTGTTGCGCACCTCATCGATTCGAGCCGCTTCGTAGGACTGGGCCAGGGTCGTATACACCTGCTGCTGCATATTGACGTCCCGATCCAGGCGGTCGTGCTCGAACAGCAGCGGTGGTGCATTCCGATAGTCGCGGTTCCGCTGCATGAAAGTCTGGAGCCGCGACTCCGCGGCGCGCAAACTGTCCTTCGCTTCGGCCAGACGCGCCTCGACGAACCGGCGTTCCGCCCCCGCCTTGGTCTGCCGGCGGTGCAGGTTGAATTCACTTACCTGTTGAATCATCTGGTTGGCCACCAGCTGAGACAGCTCGGGCCACGGGGTGGTAACGTCGAGCTCGACGGTGCCGGTCTCTCGCCCGATGGTGACGTCGAGGCTCTCCAGCAGCTTCTTCGCGGCGGCGTCGCGACGGATTGCAGGCGTGTCGCCCCGGGTCCGGAACAGGGTGACCAGGGTGCCCCGGAGGGAATCGCCCTTGGACGTGAAGGCGTACGGTGTTTCGACGGTTCGGCGCAGGATGTCGCGCGACTGGAGCAGGTCGGAGTAGAACGCCGGTGAGGAGCCTGCATCTGCAGCCGGCACCGACACGCCGAACGATGCCGCCAGGCCCGAGAGCCGGGCGAGCGCGCCCTCGCTGGTGGCCTGGGGCATGAACCTGGCCGTCGAGGTGTAGGTGCGGGTCTTCAGGAACGAGTAGACACCGACTACCAGAAACGCGACCAGGCCGGTGCCAAGGATCACGCGCCGGTTGCGGAGCAGGAACGCGAGCAGGCTCACGAGACTAAGATCGCCGTCGCCGGGACCTCGTTCGAAGGTGGGGGCCCCGGGAATCGTCGCGTAGCTTCGGCTCATACTGGTCTGCCCTCCAGGAGGCGGCGGTTCCCGTCCACGCTCGGCGCACCCATCACGAGGGTCGTCCACTGCAGCAGCAGGCAGGCGAAAATACTCATGCTGACGAAGTTGAGCACGAGCGGATTGGTCATCTCGGCCACCAGCAGCGCGGTGCAGCTTCCCAGGAACGCGGCGGCCTGCGCCGGCGCGGCGCGCCTGCCCCGCCACGCGGCGAGCGCCCAGCCCGCGAAGAATCCCCCGCTCAGCAATACTCCCGTGAGGCCGAGCTTGGCCAGGAGCGCCAGCGGCATATGCTCGTAGCTGTAGGGCGCGTCCTGCGAGCGGATGTGGCCGGGCACGAAGGCTCCGTACCCGCTCCCCACGAAGGGGTGCTCGTACCACAGCTGCAGGAGATAGTGTGCCTGTTCGAACCGCTCTCCGATGCTCTCGTCGGTGGTCGAGGTGGTGGACGTGACGCGCGCCAGACCCCGCTGGAGCTCGCCGGTGGCCGTAGCCAGACCGATCAGCACGGCCAGCGCGAGCCCGCCGGCCACGGCCGAGCGAAGCAGCGCATGCCCCATCGTGCGGAGCCTGACCGTCACCACGGACCCCAGCAGCAGTCCTGCCAGCAGACCGACCCAGATGCCCCGCGAGTAGGCGACGAAGAGGTCCAGCAGCAGCACGCCTCGGCAAAGCCACTGGTAGCCCGTGCGGCGGACAGCCACGGGAACCCAGAAAAAGCTCAGCAGGCACCACAGTGTCGAAATCCAGAATACCCGGAAGAACCCGTCGGGCGCCGCCCCGACCTTGAGGTCGTCACCCGCGCCCGGATAGATCAGTCCCAAGGCGAGCGAGACCATCCATTGCGAGTCGCCGACCACCGTTCCGACCACCCACAGGCCGATCTGAAACACCGCGAGGATCAGTGACGTCACCACCACGAGCCGCTGCAGCCGGAGCACGGTCCAGTCGAGCTCTTCGGGCCGAAGGAGGGCCAGGATGAGCAGCACCGGAATGAGCACGATGAACGCGTGCGGCTCCCGGAGGGCCCAGTGCATGTTCGTGCCGGTCAGCACGGGGACGATGGCGATCCAGATGCCGTTCAGGACCAGAAAGCCCAGAATGCTGAGCATCGGACGCAGGTGGGGCCCGGTGACTCGGCCCCGGAGCAGCAGGGCGAACAGCAGAACGGCGGACGCGGCGCCCAGCAGGACGAATCGCAGCGAGACGCCACCGTAAACTCCTCTCGGGCCGCCGAGCACGACTTCCGCGACGAAGCACGCGGGCAGGAGGAGAACCGCCAATGGGGGGCGGGTCATCGACTTGGACCGGTCGCGCCGCGAACATACCCGTCAAACAGGGCCCGTGCGATCACCCGCGCCTCACGCCCGCGACCAGTCAGGCCTGCCTGGATCATCCGGACCGCCCTGGTGCCCAGTATGTAGGCGTGCGCTGCCAACCGGCGGAGCGGACCCCGTACGTTCCGGGAAACGAACCGGTAGCGATTGCGAGTCCAATAGTACAGCGCGATCGGCGAGGGGGCATGACCCTCGCCCCCGCTGCTGGCCTGAACGTCATGGAGCACTCGTGCGCTGGGCCGGTATGCCACCCGGGCCCCGGTTCGCCCGGCGCGCGCCGAGAGTTCGGAATCCTCGAAGTACATGAAGTAGCCGTCGTCGAGAAGACCGACCTCCCGGAAGGTCCGACTCCGGACCAGCAGGCAGCAACAGTTGGCGAACTCCATCAGCTCCGGCCGATCGTATTGACCCCGGTCGCGTTCCAGCCATCCGCGATCGATCGACAGGCCCCGCCACCAATCGAACCGTCCACCCGCCGACCAGATGAGTGCGGGGTCGGCACGATGGAGGATCTTGGGCGAGGCCGCCCACACGGCGTCCCCGGCCTCATTCAGGGCCGTGCGCAGCTCGGCCAGAGCGCCGGGGAGCAGTTCGGCGTCGGTGTTCAGCAGCAGCACGAACTCCGCGCCTCCCGCGAGCGCCTCGCGAATGCCGAGATTGTTCCCTCCGGCGAACCCCAGATTCGAGCCGGCATCTACCGTCTGCACCTGCGACCACGCGTCCCGGAGATAGGCCAGGGAGCCGTCGGTCGAGCCGTTGTCCACTACGATCACCCGTTCGGGCGCAGGTTCCTGGGCGAACACCGAGGTGAGACAGGCGTCGAGCAGGTGTCGGCCGTTCCAGTTCACGATGACGGCCGCCAGAGGCGGGGGAGTTGCGGCCATCGGTCGGAGCGTCAACGGTCCACGCCGCAGGACGGGCGGCCCTCGGCCGGCCACAGCATCACGCGGACGTAGAAGAACAGCGGATATCCCAATGTGCTGCGCGGCCGCACGCCGTGCCGCCACACCGTACGGAGTCGGTCGATCCCGCCTGAGCCTGAGGAGAACGCGCAGCAGAAGTCACGCACGACGGCGAGCGCGCCGGCGCTCGACCCACCACCCGGCGCCTCGCGCTCGATCCTGCGCCCAAGGGCACACGCCTGGGCAACCGTCGCCGAGAGGACCGCGGATGATCGCCGCCACCACAAAATCGGGTGGAGGACCGCGTCGAGCACGGCCCGCCCCCACCACCGGCTCCCGGCCGCATTCTGCCCATGCTGGCGGTACAGCACCGTCGCGCGTGGACAATAGAGTATCTCTCCAAGTGCCGCCGCACAGAGCGCGAGCCACCAGTCGTGCATCACCGCGTCCTCGAGCGGCAGGGCCGCACGGACCAGGGGGTGATTGGCCACGATCGAGCAACCGGTGACGAAGTTCTGCGTCAGGAGCTGCGGCAGGGGCGCCGCGCCCGCGCGGAGGCGCTGAGAGCCGAGGAAGGACGGGTGAATGAGGCGAAGATCCTCATCGACCACGGCCAGGTCCGAGTGTACAAGCAACGGCACGCCGGGATCCAGCGCCGCCTCCCGGCCGCGGAGCACCTGCAGCTCCTGCTCGAGCTTGTCCGGCTGCCAGACATCGTCCTGATCGGAGAAAGCGAAGTACTCTGCCCCGCCCTGCAGCGCGACCTTCATCAGGGCGCCGAAGCTCTGCGCAGGGCCAAGGTTGCCCCGTCCGTCCCGCACGATGGTCATCCGCGGCTCGGCGGCACCAAGGGTCTCGAGCAGGTCGGCCGTGCCGTCGGAGGATCCGTCATCGCGGACCAGCAGGTTCCAATCCGTGAAGGTCTGCCGCTGGAGACTCTTTACCTGCTCAGCGAGATAGCGCGCCCCGTTGAACGTGCTCAACAGGATGGTCACGCCTGCCGCGGCGGCAAGCGCCATCGCGCGCTATCCCTGCGCCTTCCGAACCCGGCGTTCGCCCCGGAAGAACGGGCTCCGCTCGTACGCGCGCCGGAGGAGGCCGCGGGTCCGCCCGAGCAGCCCAAGGCGCCCCGCGCCTCCGTGCGAGGCCATGCGTTTGTATGGCGGAACGAAACCCGCGTCGAGCGCCCGGGCAACATCCGGCAATCGAATCGTGTCCTCCACGCGGTGGTCGAGCTGATGGAGCAGCGACGGACGAAGGTAACCTTCCGCGACATGGGCCTCGACGAAGTCACGAGCGATGAACCCCTGCTCGACCGCCTCGATGAGCTCCCGAACCCAGAGATAGCCGAGCGGATTGTCGCGTGACACCCAGGGCTGCCGCGTCATGTCGGTGTAATGGAGCAGTGACGTCTTGCCCGCCTCGTAGCGTTCGAGCGAGTTCCACGTGGGATCGATGGCCGTCCGGATGTTGCGGGCCACCTTCATCTCATACATCAGGGTTTCGTACGTGAGTTCGCCGCGGTCCAGCGCGCCGACGATCTCCTCGAGATCCCAGTGCAGCGCCTCGCAGTTGAGCACCATGACGCTGAACTGGGGCCGGCGCCCGCTGTCGGCCACTTCCCAGGCGGCCAGGAGATCCGCGCCTTCGAAGGGGAGTGTCCAGAGCTCCCGGATGTCCCTGAACACCTGCATGTCGGAATCGAGGTAGATCGCCCGGCCGTGGTAGCCGGCGAGACGAGGAATGTAGAACCGCTGAAACGAGAAGGGGGTCCGGGGCCGGTTCTGGGCATCCCGTGGCTCGGGAAATTCGATGCCCGCGCGGTGCAGCGGATGCACGTCCACCGCCAGGCCGGTGCGTTGGCGGATCGAGTACTCGAGCACTTTGACCGGCACCATCTGGGCTTCCTGGCTGCCCACATAGACCCTAACGGGGGTGTCGGGACCGTCACCCGCGCGACCCGTACCGCTGCTCATGATGCTCCTCCAGTGGATGTCTCCGCCAAGGCCGATGTTCGCGGCCTCCGCGCCCTGGGCAAACTTAAGTGAGCCAGGCCGTGCGCCATAGCGGGCATGGGGCAACGTGCGGGCGACGCGGCGAGACCGGCGCCCCTGAGAGATCGCGTGCAACCTTCTGAGTGGGGAGCGTCCGGGAGCTACTCCGGGATGGTCGTACCACGTCGCCTGTAGGCTCCGAGCCGCCGGCGGGCATGACGGGCAAGGGCACGAAGCGCGAGCATCGGATGGGGGAGCATTCCCGCTTGAGCGGGCACCAAACCCTCCCGTAGCCTGAACTCTGCATCCCGCCGCCGGGCCGACCTCGAGAGGAAGAGATCTTCCGGGGTGCCCCGGTCGACCTGCTCGAGGAGGGAGGGACGGACGTGACCCCGGCGCACCGCCTCCTGAATCGACCCCAGCCCGATGGCGCCCTCCTGGACCGCCTCGATGAGCGCGGCCACCCAGAGATGCGCGAGCGGATGGGCCCGCGACACCCACGGCCGGGTCTCCGGAGCGGCATACAGCAGGAGCGCCGTGTCTCCCTCCACAAACCAGTCCCGCCGACCCCACGCGCTTGGCAAGGCGGCAACGGGCAACCCGCCTGGGAATCCCGGCCTGGCGAGCGATCCGCCGAGGCTGATCCGGGACACGGTCCCGAGCCAGTCTGCGCCGGACCCCGTCACGAGGGCGATCGGCGGCGCATCGGTCACCACCCTGCTGCCCTCCGGATCCCGTGGGGCCGCCACTTCGGGCCGCAGTCGCGGCGTCAGCCACACTTGCCGCAGGTCGCCGAACACGAGTGCCTCGGCGGGGATCACGATGGCCCGCCGCTCCGTCCCGGGGGGGACGTGCCACTCGTCGGCCTCTTCGGTGGGAATGCCGGACGGATCGGCCGGCGAACGGATGGCGTGCATGCGGACGCTGATGCTGGCATGCTTGCGCACCGAATATTCGAGCACCCGCTCCGCCAGGGAAGTCGCGGGGCTGGACCGCACGCACACGATCATGGGGGCCGGTTGGTCGAGCGGAGCGAAGTCGAGGCCGGTGCGCTGGATCGTCCGGGCGATGCCCTGGAACTGTAGATCGAACCCGGGCTGCCCGTTGGCCAGCAAAGTCCGGCGTGCGAGATCCTCGAAGTCCGCGCTGTACCCGGCCCCGCCGTCCACCCCGAGTGAGCGCACCTGTCGCACCCCCGCGAGCCCCAGCAGATTTACCGCGGCCTCCGCACTGAAGTAGGTCGCCCGCACGACGGGCCCGGGCCCGAATCGACGGGGCGCGGTACTGAGATCGTACCAGAGGAGCCGGCCCTGCCCAGCCATCCGGCGGAGGACCGGATGGCCAGGCACGAGCTCTTCGAGCGAGCGCGCCCCCGGGGCGTTCCGCACATGCGGGTACCAGGGCAGCACGAGGTATCCCGCTTGGCCCGGCAATGCGTCACCGCACGCGTCGATCACGTCCAGATCGATCATGTGGGCGAGGAGCACCGCCTGCTCGCGCACCGCGTGATTGAGGCTGAGGAGATGAAACCGGCTGAGGTCGTAGCGCTCACGCAGCGCGAAGCTGGGTCCTTTCCCCAGGATGAGCCAGGGACGCCCCGGCTCGCCGCAGCGCCAGAACCAGTCAAAGAAGTGCTCCACGGATCCGCTCCCTCAGCCCGCGGCAGGTGGCCGGACGCCGGCCGCCCGCGCGCGAAGCCCATCGAAGTAGCGCTGCCAGTGGTCGGCGATCCGGGCGAGCGTCCAGTCCCGGCGCACGAGCCTCTGGCCTGCCGCCACGTCTCGCTCCCGCTGCTCCGGTTCCAGAACGTAGCGGCGCAGGCCGCCGGACCAGTTCTCCAGCACGCAGCACGCCTCGAAAGGGCGATAGCTCGGGATCCCGCTAGCAACCACCGCGAGCCCGGCCGCGAGCGCGGTCACCAGCCGGTTGTTTGTCTTGCAGCGAGTAAACGGATTCTCGCTAGCCGGGATCACCGCGATGGTATGCATCCGGAGGGCGTCCAGAAAGGTTTCCGCGTTCCAGTGCAGGTAGTGCGTCGGCACCGCCCAGGGCCGGATGAGCCGGCCGAACGTCGCCGCGGCATTGCTGATGACCGTGAGGCTGAGGGGCCGCTCGCGGTGGAGTGACTCCACCGCCGGGCGCAGGATTTCGAGATCCGCCATGCCATGGGCGCCCGACGGGCCACCGTGAGCACCGAACCAGACCAGGCGAACGCGCTCGGCGTCGGCGTCGAGCCACTGGCGGAGGCGGCGCAGCCGGCGGCGCGCGCGCCACCGCTCCCAGGCGCCCGCCGACACGCCGTCGATCCCGGGCTCGAGGGCGTCGCCGATGACGGTGATCGGCTTCGTCCCGCCGGCCTCGTCGTCGAGCACCAGGGCCATCGCATCGGTCGAAGCCACGAGCTCGTCCGCCAGGTCGATCATCCGGCGCAGCTCGGTGGCGGCCCACCGGAGTGACTCGAGGCCTTCCGGATTGTAGAAATGATTGTCACAGAGATCGAGCACAACCCGAGTGCCGTTGGCCCGCAGGCGCCGAGCCTCGGACTGGACGGTCGAGTCGTAGAGCTTCGAGTAGACCACGGCCGCGTACATCCCGCTGCGAGTGGCGTCGAACAGCTCGACCGGGTAGCCCCTTCGCACGAGCTCCCGCAGAGGATTGAGGCACCGGATTCGGGCGCTGGCAATCCGCGGGTCGGCCGAGCTGGGGCGCCAGCCCACGAGGTCCCTCGGTCCGTGCGGAGGCGCGCTCTGGTCGAGGGATCCGTCTACGGTGCCCGGCGCGCCCAAACGGTGATCCTCCCGCTGTGATGCAAGCGCCCGAGCAGCTTTCCCAGAAGCATGCGGGTCCGCGGAAGGCGCTTGCAGTCGGCCATTTCCTGCATCAACCCGGCTGCCCGGGTCCACCCCCGCTCGAGGAAGCGATAGCGGGCGCTGAGCAGCAGATTGTTCGGGTTGTCGTGCCAGAACACCCGCTCGAGCCGCCATCCGGCGCGCGCGAGAACGGATGCCAGCGACCTGGGCGTGTAGTGGAACAGGTGACCCGGCAAGTGTAGCGCGTACCAGGCGTCGCCGAAGAGCTTGAACTCCCACGCGCCGGCATCGGGAACCGAGGCCACGAGCCACGCGCCCTCCGCGCTCCATCTCCCCAGTTTCTGCAGCGCGGCGATCGGCTCATGCAGGTGTTCCAGCACCATCCATCCGACGATGAGATCGTACGGCGCCGCAGGATCAGGGGCGGTCTCGAGCGGGCCGATGTGCACCGGGTAGCCGAGTGCCCGCGCCGCCGTACCCGCCTCGGGCGACGGCTCGATGCCCTCGACCGTCCAGCCGCGCTGCGCCATGCGGTGCAAGAAGGCGCCCGAGCCACAACCGAGTTCGAGCAGGCGGCCCGGCGGCAGCGGGGGCACCTCATTGCTGACCGGCCGGAGCACGCGGCCTACCATCCGGCGGAGCCAGCCCCTCCGCTCCTCCGGAATCGGAGACGGAGTCCCGGGGTCTACCCGTGTCGTGAGATAGGGGCGGTAATCCGCTGGATAATAGAACCCGATGTCGTCGAGAGTCGGGCGGGGATCGGTCCGTATCAGACCGCACCCTCGGCAGCGGACCACCCGGAACTCTCCGGGGAGGTCGTGCAGGCGGTCGTGCCCCACGAGCACGAGCTCGTCCGGCCCGTCGCAGCCCATTGGGCAGCTCACACGCTCGAGCTGGACGGGCGCACTCACAGGCTGGCGAGCTCCTCGAGGACGATCGGCTCACCGGTGACGCGCCGGGTCCGGCGTCGGAGGCAGATCAGGAGAACGGCGGCGTTCAGCAGGTAGTATAAGCTGGCGGCGACCGCCAGGCCTTCGATTCCGTATCGGCGAAAGGCGACGACCTTGAGGATGATCGCCACGCTGAACCCCGCCACTCCGACCAGTGTGGGGGTGCGTGTGTCGCCCTGGGCGTAGAACGACGTGGAGAGAATCTGGCCGGCGGCCCCGCCCACCCAGACCCCGGACAGGAGGAGGAGGAGCCACCAGAGATGCTCGATTGCCACGGGTGTGAACTGCCCGCGGTGAAAGATCGTCGCCAACACGGTGCGACCCACCAGCGCGAGGCCCACGGAGGCGGCGAAGGTCATCACCAGGAGGACCACCAGCCGCTGGTTGACCTGCGCGATGAATGCCGGCCATTGCTTCAGGTTGGCCCGACGCGAGAGACGGGGCACCACCGGCGCCACGACCGCCCGGTTCAGCACCATGGATGCAGAGGCGTAGAGCTGCTGGGCGACATGATAGAGCGAGAGCGTTCCCGCCGGGGCGAGCGACGCGAAGAAGCGATCGAGCAGGGCGTCGCTCTTGTAGTACACCTGACCGCCGGTGAGCGGCGCCGTCCGGCGCAGTGCGACGGCAAGCCCCGGGTGGCGCCACTCCGGTCTCCGGTAGCGCCCCATCCCCCACGTGAGCAACAGCATCTGCATGCCCGACCGGACGAGCGTGCCCCAGGCCGCCGCGGCCACCCCGATGCGGGGCAGGGCGAACACGATGAACCCGAAGCCCGCCAGCGACGCCAGCACCCCACTGCCTTCCGCCCTGACAAAGCGGTGCTTGGCGTAGTGCATCGCCCACTCCACCCCGGTGACCGCCGTGAACACGACGCCCAGGAGCTGGATGCGAGTGAGATGCACCGCCAGGCTTGCGGCCGCGGGCGAGAAGCCCGGCACCGTGAGGGGAACCCACCGCGGGGCCGCGAGCATGAGCAGCCCCACGAGCGCCAGACAGCCGACGCCGATGCCCTGGACATACGTCCACGCGAGCCGCTCACGCGCCTCACCTTCCTCGACCGCCAACAGAGGCACCAGCACGTAGTTCAGCGAGCCGGCCACGATCACCAGCACCAGTTGCGGGACCATCATGCCGGCGAAGAGCGCGTCGGTACTCTGGCCGGGGCCCAGCGTCGTGATCACGTACCACTGGTAGGCGAAGTTGACGCAGATGCTGATGCCGGCGAGCGCGCCGAGCGAGAGGCCGAGCCACATCGGTCAGAGAACCACACTGTACTGCCGCTCGAGCCAGTCACGGTAGCTGCCATCCATCACGCCGCGCCACCAGGATTCGTGCTCGAGGTACCACGTCACGGTTTTGTGAAGGCCCGTCGCGAAGGTCTCGGCCGGCTCGAAACCGAGCTCCCGCTGGGCTTTCCCGGCGTCGATGGCGTAGCGCCGGTCGTGGCCGGGCCGATCGTCGACGAACGTGACCAGGGAAGCGGTGAGGGCGCCGCGCGCCGCAGGGCAGCGGGGAAACTGCGCCTGGAGGCTCGCGCAGGTCCCGACCGCGTCGTCCAGGAGTGCGCACACCTGCCGGACGATGTCGATGTTGGCTCGCTCGTTGCAGCCACCGATGTTGTAGGTGTCCCCCACTCTCCCCTGGAGTAACACCTGCTCCACTGCCCGACAGTGGTCTTCCACGTACAGCCAGTCGCGCACGTTGAGTCCGTCCCCGTATACCGGGAGCGGCTTTCCGTCGAGCGCATTCACCAGCATGAGCGGGATCAGCTTCTCGGGAAACTGGAACGGCCCATAGTTGTTCGAGCAGTTGCTGGTCGTGACCGGAAGACCGTAGGTGTGATGGTAAGCACGAACGAGGTGGTCGGACCCGGCCTTGCTCGCGGCATATGGCGAATTGGGGGCGTAGGGCGTGTCCTCCCGGAACGGCGTGTCCTCCGGCCCGAGCGATCCGTACACCTCGTCGGTCGAGACGTGGTGAAACCGCACCTCGTCTCCCCCCGGAGCGTCATCCAGCCAGACCCGCCGGGCCGCCTTCAGCAGTTCGTGGGTGCCCAGCACGTTGGTCTCGATGAACGCGTCCGGCCCGTGGATCGACCGGTCCACGTGCGATTCTGCGGCGAAGTGGACGATGGTCGTGATGGCGTGCTCCCGAAGCAGCCGCTCGGCCAGTCCAGGGGTCCGGATGTCGCCCCGCACGAACGTGAGTTCCGGACGGGCGCGCGCGGGGTCGAGGCTGGCGGCGTTGCCGGCGTACGTCAGGGCGTCGAGTACCACGATCGGCTCGCCCGGGTGATGCGCGAGCCAGTAGTGGACGAAGTTGGCGCCGATGAATCCCGCGCCCCCGGTGACGAGCAGCCTACGCATTCGCGAGCCCTCGGAGCATCGTCCGCAGATTGACCCGCCAGTGTGCGGCAGTCAGGCCAAGTGCGGACCGGGTGGCGCTCGTGTCCAGGACGCTGTAGGAGGGCCGCCGCGCCCGCGCCGGGTACTCCTCCGACCTCAGTGGCCGGATGGGGATCGCGCGGGAGAGCAGGCCCAGTCTGAGCGCCTCGTCCTGAATGGCCATCGCGAAATCGTACCAGCTGGCCACGCCAGCGTCGGTCCAGTGGTGGATGCCCCGCAGCTCGGCCCGGCCCGCCGCCGCCCACAGCGCCCCAGCGAGCGGACGCGCCCAGGTCGGCGTGCCGATCTGGTCGCTCACGACCCCCAATTCGTCCCGCTCCTGCATGAGCCGGAGCATCGTCAGTACGAAGTTGCGCCCCCGGCAGGAGTAGACCCACGCGGTGCGCACCACGAGAGCTCTGCCTTCGGTTATCCGGAGAACCTCCCGCTCGCCGCCGAGCTTGCTGCGGCCATAGGCGCCGAGCGGATTCGGCCGGTCGCCGGTGGTGTACGGACGACCCTGCGCGCCGTCGAACACGAAGTCGGTGGAGACGTGGATCAGCCGGGCGGCCACCCGGCGGGCCGCCCGGGCCACGTGTGCTGCTCCCCCGGCGTTGACAGCTTCGGCCGCGGCCGGGTCCTCCTCCGCCGCATCCACTGCCGTGTAGGCGGCCGTATGGAAGACCACGGCCGGCCGCTCCCGCTCCAGCGCGGCGTCCACGGCCTCCGTTCGGGTAACGTCCAGCTCCGCGGAGCCGCATGCGATCACGCGCCATCCGGCGGGCGCGGCAGCCTGGAGCTCGATCCCGAGCTGCCCGCCCGCACCGGTGATCAGCGCCCCGGGTCTGGAGTCAGGGGTCGCCCCGTGGATCGCGGCGGTCATGGGTAGGTCGGCGCCTCCTCGAAGGCGAGCCCCGCGGCGTCCTTCGGCGAGAGCCGCGGCGCACATCCGTTCGCGAGGGGCCACTCGATGCCGATCGCGGGGTCGTCCCATCGCAGCGTGCTCTCGTGCTCCCGCGCGTAGTAATCGGTGCACTTGTAGATCACGTCCGCGGAATCGGCAGTCACGTAGAAGCCGTGCGCAAAGCCGGGCGGAACCCAGAGCTGGTGCCGGTTCTCGTCCGAGAGCACCGTCCCGACCCATCGGCCAAACGTCGGCGATCCCCGCCGGAGATCCACCGCCACATCGAAGATCGCACCACGCACCACCCGAACCAGCTTGCCCTGGGGGCGCACCACCTGGTAATGGAGCCCACGGAGCGTGCCCCGGACGGAGCGGCTGTGGTTGTCCTGCACGAACGGCAGCACGATTCCCGCCTCGGCGTAGCGCGCGGCGTGCCAGCTCTCGAGGAAAAAGCCCCGGTCGTCTCCGTGCACCACGGGCTCGACCAGCAGTACGTCGCCGATTTCCGTCCGAGCGATTTTCACCGCCGGGGCGCATCCTGGAGGAGCTGGAGCAGGTACTGCCCGTAGGAGGTCTTGCACAGCGGATGCGCCAGCCGCTCCAGTTGCTCGGCACCGATGTAGCCCATCCGGTAGGCAATCTCCTCGGGACACGCGACCTTGAGTCCCTGCCGCTCCTCGATCGTCTGGATGAAGGTGCCCGCCTGAAGCAGGGACT